>CAMLIK010000173.1 GCA_946480175.1 uncultured Gilliamella sp. | reverse complement strand
GATCTTTCCGTATCACGTAATATGTGTATCGTCTCGTTAGTACTAGTATTTGGTATTGGTGGCATGATTTTTGACTTTGGAGCTTATGCACTGCAAGGTATTAGTTTATGTGGGATTTTAGCCATTGTGTTAAATTTAATCTTACCGCAACAAACTAAAACCAATAACTAAGATAAACATTCTCGCCGTTAATTATAAAATCGATTAACGGCTAATCATATTTCCTTTTTTTACTACTCTATAAGATCTCTACGTTTTACTTAATAAATAATTATTTTAGTCAGCAAGTACTAACTTTTATAAAAAATATTAAGAGTACATTGATCAAATTCTAATTTTAAGCGTTAGGATTAACTTAATAACTATTATTTTTGTATAATAAAATAGATTTGATTTACTGTATGTTGTTTACAAACGTAAGTGAGTAATAACTTCCAAATAGTAAAGCTATTTTAAAAAAATTGAGGAAAGGGGTTTTTGAAAAATAAAAAACTCACTTATTTCTCAATAAGTGAGTTTGGTTTAATAGTAATCAACAACCGTTATTTAATTGGACGCATTGTTGGGAACAAAATTACATCGCGAATAGTATGACTGTTGGTAAATAACATTACAGTTCGGTCAATACCGATCCCTAGGCCTGCAGTTGGTGGTAGACCATGTTCTAATGCAGTAATGTAATCTTCATCATAGAACATTGCTTCATCATCACCAGCATCTTTTTGTGATACTTGATCGGCAAAACGTTGCGCCTGATCTTCTGCATCATTAAGTTCTGAGAATCCATTACCAATTTCTCGTCCACCGATGAAAAATTCAAAGCGGTCAGTGACAAATGGGTTTTCATCATTACGACGAGCCAGTGGTGATACTTCAGCTGGATATTCGGTGATAAAAGTTGGTTGTATTAAGTTAGCTTCAGCAACTTCTTCGAAAATTTCAGTTATAACTCGACCTAATCCCCAGCCTTTTTCTACTTTGATGCCCACATCTTTGGCAATCGCACATGCTTTATCAAAATCATCTAAATCGGCATTATTCGTTTCTGGGCGATAATGACAAATTGCTTCACGCATCGTCATTTTGATAAATGGTTTTCCAAAATCAAAAGAATGTTCGCCATACTGTACAACTGCATCACCCGTTACTGCGATAGCTAAACGGCGGAATAATGCTTCGGTTAATACAATCAGGTCTTTATAATCGGCATAAGCCATATACATTTCCATCATTGTAAATTCTGGATTATGTCGTGGTGATACCCCTTCGTTACGGAAGTTACGATTGATTTCAAATACTCGTTCAAATCCACCAACAACTAAACGTTTTAAGTAAAGTTCTGGCGCAATTCGTAAATACATATCTAAATCTAGCGCATTATGATGAGTGATAAATGGTTTAGCTGATGCACCACCAGGAATCACTTGCATCATTGGTGTTTCAACTTCCATAAAGTGGTTTTCAAGCATAAAGTTGCGAATTTCAGTCACCACTTTTGAACGGGCAATAAAGGTATCTCGAGATTGTTGATTAGTAATTAAATCAAGATAACGTTGACGATAGCGCATTTCTTGGTCAGCTAAGCCGTGGAATTTGTCTGGTAATGGGCGCAATGCCTTAGTTAACAGGCGGATTTCTTCACAATGGATGGATAGCTCACCAGTTTTGGTTTTAAATAAGTAACCTTTAGCACCAACAATATCACCAAGATCCCATTTTTTAAATTGTTCATTGTAGTAATTTTCTGGTAGATCATCACGAGTGACATAAAGTTGGATTTGTCCAGTTACATCTTGTAGTGATACAAATGATGCTTTTCCCATAATACGGCGCATCATCATGCGACCAGCAACAGTAACGATAATTTTATTTTCGATTAGCTCTTCGTTAGTTTTATCATCATACAATTTATGAAGATCGCTTGAAATTGCGTCACGACGAAAATCGTTTGGGAAAGCAATGCCTTGTTCGCGAATTGCAGCTAGCTTTTCACGACGTATTGTAAGCTCGTTGTTTAACTCTTCAATATGGTTTTGTTGCTCTTGCTGTGTTGACATAATATTACCTTTTATTTATCACCAAACAGGGTTATAAACCTGCTTTTAAGCTTTCTTCAATAAATTGATCTAAATCACCGTCTAAAACGGCTTGAGTATTACGGGTTTCGACGCCGGTACGTAAATCTTTAATTCTTGAGTCGTCAAGTACATATGAACGGATCTGACTACCCCAACCAATATCGGATTTATTTTCTTCCATCTGCTGTTTTTCGGCATTCTTTTTCTGCATTTCCAGCTCATAAAGTTTTGCTTTGAGCTGTTTCATCGCTTGATCTTTATTACTGTGTTGAGAGCGATTGTTTTGACATTGCGTCACAATCCCTGTTGGCACATGGGTAATACGAACAGCAGATTCGGTTTTATTAACGTGCTGACCACCTGCACCAGATGCACGATAAACATCAATACGTAGATCGGCAGGGTTGATATCAATATCAATATTATCATCAATTTCTGGATAGACAAATACTGATGCAAATGATGTATGACGTCG
>CAMLIK010000172.1 GCA_946480175.1 uncultured Gilliamella sp. | reverse complement strand
TCACTGATGGCCCTGCAGCGTTAGGTGGATTACGTTATTGTATTAATTCTGCTGCGCTAAAATTTATACCCAAAGAAGAACTTGAAGCAAAAGGCTATAGCGAATATTTAAAACTATTTGAGTAATTTGAACCTTCGCATCCTTTAATTAAAGGATGCGAACTAGCAAGATCTATAATTGAGCCTAAACGGAAATTTAGATTAAAATAGAGGATATATTGGCATATATATGCCAATATTTTACGTGGAACTTGAAACTATTGCTGATAATCTAGTTTTTTCTTTTAAATAAAATATAACTGATTAGCAAAAACACCATGCTAGTTAACATAGATCCTACAATAGGGTAAATGCCCATCACAATACTGGCTTGCGCAAAAAGATTGTCAGCAATGTAAAAAATGAAACCAAAACTAATACCGATAATCACCCTAACACCCATGGACACGCTACGTAATGGGCCAAAAATGAAAGACAAAGCTAACAATAGCATTACGGCAACCGAAATAGGTTTAATCAACTTCTTCCAAAATAATAAATCATAATATTTGGTATCTTGGCCTGAATTTTTCAGGTATTGTGAATATTGATAAAGTCCTGACGCTGACAAAGACTCGGGATCAAAAGCCACAATACTCAACTTATCCGGTGTAATATTAGTCTTCCACTGCATGGTAAGCGAATTTGTGCCAGTTACTTGTTGAGGATTGGTCAAATCATTCATCTCGATTTGTGACAACGTCCAAGCTCCGTTTTCAAACACGCCACTATTGGCATGTGTAATTGATAGCAACTTATTTTTATCGACACTGTAAATATTAATATTTGAGATAGAACTATCGTTATTAACATGATCAATATAAATATAATCATTACCATCTTTCGCCCACAAACTACCTTGCTGAGCTAATAAGGAATTGCCGTAAAGTTTCTCAGAACGCATATTGCGAGCGGTTTGTTCGCTGATTGGCGCGACCCATTCACCAATTGCCATTGTGATAAGCACTAACGGTAAAGCGGTTTTCATCACGGCTAAAGCGATTTTAAAACGGCTAAAGCCTGACGTTTCCATCACGATAAGTTCACTACGTGAAGCCAAAATTCCCAAACCGATTAAACCACCTAAAAGTGCCGCCATAGGGAAGAATACCTCTAAATCTTTAGGAACCATCAACAAGGAATAAAAACCAACTGACAGTGCATCATAATCAACTTTTATTTTTCTAAGTTGGTCGATGAACCGAATGATTCCTGACAAACTAATTAATAAAAATAAGCAAATGCCAATGGTATTTAAAATAGTCTTACCAATATAACGATCTAAAATCGAAAACATCGTTCTCCCCTTAAGACGCAATAAATTTTAAACGGAGTTTACGCATAAATAAGTTATCCCAACAGTTCAATATCAAAGCCAGCGCTAAATAACCCATATTAATCAGATAAAACCATAAAGCCGGATCTAATCGACCTTTACCAGCATTGGCTTTAACTGAACTTGAAAGTAAAAAATAGACCAAATAAAGCAGCAATGCTGGCAAAATTTGTGCAAGCCGACCTTGTCTTGGGTTAGAAACACTCAATGGAATCACTAAGAAAGCCATTAAAGGAACCGAAATAATCAACGTCAAGCGCCAGTAAAACTCAGCTTTAGCCTTAGCGCTTGGGTTTTCGTAGAGCTCAAGTAATCCTAATTGCTGAACATCAACTTTATCATCATCAACATTGGTATCTAACTCTTTCGGCTTAATAATACCTAAATAATTATGGAAATTGGAAATTCGAAAATCTTTCAATTGCGCCGTACCTTCATAACGGTTTGCATCTTCAAGCGTGATGATTTGGTTACCGTCTTTATCTTCTTCGGTTTTCCCTTTATTGGCAATGATGATAGAAGGGCGCTGAGTGTTTTTAGGATTGATCTGCGCGATGAATACACTATCCAACTTATTATGTTCTACATTACCAATATAAATTACCGAATTGCCATCGGGAGTTTGTTGAAATTGTCCGGCTAATAAGCCAGCTAAACTTGGATTAATCTTGGCATTTTCAACTAATTGATCTTGTTTTACGCTGGACCAAGGTCCAAACCAGAGGCAATTTAGAGCGGTTAATATACAGGTTATCAAACAAAGAAACACAACCACCTGATAATTAATTCTTCTTTTAACCCCACAAGCATGCATTGCCACCATTTCACTGTCCGAATAAAGTCGACCGAATGTAACAAGCACGCCTAAAAACAGACTTAATGGCAAAATAAGATCAGCCATATTCGATACACCCAACACCAAAAGCGGCATAATCAAATCACGAGGAATACTGCCATCAATTGCGTTGGATAAAATTCTGATTAATTTCTGAGAAAAGAAAATCAGCAATAAAATAAACAGTATTGCGCCTTGTGTTTTCATTGTCTCTTTAATTAAATATCGGCGAATTATCACTTTTTTACCTATCTATTCGTCTTATCAAATCGCATTATTATAATCTGATTTGCGTTGTTTCGTTATCTTTTTGTTGCTATCGTTTAATGAACCGATAAAATGTTACTATTCA
>CAMLIK010000171.1 GCA_946480175.1 uncultured Gilliamella sp. | reverse complement strand
TAATGCCAAGGATTTTGCGTGACTGAAGCGTAATTAATACCACCACTTTTAACGCTAGAATTAACTATTGATTTAGAATTGTATGTTTTTGAGCCAGCGTTGTATCGAGAACCTTGATTCTGACACCCGACTAAAAAAGCACATAACACTGTAAATATTAATAATTTTTTCATTAGATTATAAGTTAGGACATTAATTTAAGCTGAGTATTATACCTAAAAAATGTCCTTTTGGCTCCTAAAAAAAGTAAACATCTCTAACTCATTGTTACAATTAAATTTATTTTGTAAATTTTTTTCCTCACAACGTAAAAATAAGTTGATCTGTTTTTCTTTGGTTAAAATGGAAGGCAAAGTAATTTTCTTTTTGCAAATAAAATCATAATACTCATGGATAACTTGATCCTCAGGAACCAGCATTTGAGCAAAATCTAAATTAGTTAAGGTATATTCATGTCCTGCACAAATAAGGGTATCATCAGGTAACTGCTTTAATTTATTCAGCGAACTTAGCATTTGCTTATAATCACCTTCAAAAATTCTACCACAACCAGCGGAAAACAATGTATCTCCACAAAATAAATATGGCTGACAATAATAAGCTAAATGTCCTAATGTATGTCCCGGTACTGAAATAACCTCATATCGAAAATCAGCAATCAATAATTCATTGATGTTTTCGAGATGGTTAATCTGCAAATTAATTTCACTTGGCCCATAAGCTTCAATATCGGGATAAGCTGCTTTTAGCTCAGTTACCCCACCGGTGTGATCGATATGGTGATGAGTGAGTAAAATTGCAAGGGGTGATAAGTGATATTTTTTCATATAACTTAGCACTGGAGCAGCCTCACCCGGATCTATAATAACCACCTGTTTATTAGCATTTTCAAGTAACCAAATATAATTATCTTTTAGAGCAGGAATAACATGTAACTGATACATGGTAATTACACCTTCTATTTTATCTGATTAATCGGTTAATGATGCTTCAAAAATAGTATCATGTAAGGTGGGCGATTCAGCTTGCGTTTTGGCAATTTCATCACAGCGTTCGTTCTCAATATGGCCTGCATGACCTTTTACCCATATCCATTCAATGGTATGTAACTTAGCTAATACATCTAAACGTTGCCATAAATCAACATTTTTTACTGGTTGTTTTTTTGCGGTTTTCCAGCCGTTTTTTTTCCAACCATAAATCCAATTCGAAATGCCATTACGCAAATATTGGCTGTCAGAATAAAGCTTAATTTGACAGGGTTCTTTCAGTAATTCCAATGCCACAATGGCAGCAAGCAATTCCATGCGATTATTCGTGGTGTTAAAATAACCTTGAGCTAATACTTTTTCATTTTCTTTGTATTTTAAAATAGCTGCATAACCACCAGGTCCAGGGTTGCCCAAACAAGATCCATCAGTGAATATTTCAATATTTTTTTGTATATTTGACATAGTTATAAACTTATTACGTGATTATTTTTCAAGAAATTTTAGCTTAATATAAATATTAATAAGCCATTATTAATGTTGTATCAATCATTGATTAAAACAGTGGAGGTATCAACATCAGTACGTTTTGGTGTTAGACTATACCATTAATTTGTAAAATTCCCAATTATAGATAAAGAAGAGTATATTGTGATAACACATTCAACCCGCCAAATTGTATTAGATACAGAAACTACAGGTATGAATCAAGACGGTAATAATCATTATGAAGGTCATAAGATTATTGAGATTGGTGCAGTTGAGGTATTAAATCGACGATTAACTGGCAATCATTTTCATGTTTACATCAATCCAGAACGTTTAATTGATGAAGAAGCCTTTAAAGTTCATGGTATCAGTGATGAATTTGTTAAAGACAAACCGATTTTTAAAAATATTGCACATGATTTTATTAAATTTATAGATGGTGCTGAATTAGTTATTCATAACGCCTCGTTTGACGTTGGCTTTATGGACTATGAGTTTCGCCTTTGTGGGTTAGACTATAAAACAGCTGATCACTGTATTGTTACCGATACATTAGCTATGGCTCGACGTCTTTTCCCGGGTAAACGTAATAACTTAGATGCATTGTGCGAACGTTATCAAATTGATAATTCTCATCGTACTTTACATGGAGCCTTACTGGATGCTGAAATACTTGCTGAAGTTTATTTAGCAATGACCGGGGGGCAAACTACTTTGGCATTTAGTTCGGACGATAATTTATCTTCATCAATGACGAATAATGCTGTAAAAAAAATTGAACGTAATGGGATACCACTTACAGTAATTAAAGCTAATGAAGCGGAACTATCTGCGCATGATTCAATTTTAGAAAAAATTGATAAAAAAAGTGGTGGGGCGCTTTGGAAAGAGCATTAATGATTGTTTTCTATTCAATTGAACATAATTTTAAAAATTTATATTGACGAAAATAATAATAATCTTTAATATCACGCCTACTTTAATGTTCTGCATTAAAGAGTCTAAAAAGCGGAGCGGTAGTTCAGTTGGTTAGAATACCTGCCTGTCACGCAGGGGGTCGCGGGTTCGAGCCCCGTCCGTTCCGCCAATTCTTAAAAGTTATACTTAATTTAAGTTTAATTCAAAA
>CAMLIK010000170.1 GCA_946480175.1 uncultured Gilliamella sp. | reverse complement strand
ACAAATTTTGGATTTGGACAATTTTTTGGTGGTTTATGCTTTTTGGTCGAGGAATTAGCTGGGGAAGAGACTTTTTCCCTGATGTCTCTCGTTTTTATTACAAAATCATTGCCAGCATTATCATGGCAATACCAATACTATCTATATTTTTACCCCCTATTCGCCGCGAGATAGCTAGACGATATAAATATGAAACAATTCCTGTTTGGCATCTGTTTTTTGCATTTTTGTTTTTAGGAATTGCCGACACTGCTGAGCATCGCCGTTTAGGTTACCAATTTTTAGTTTTAGATCCTCAAAGAAAAGATCTTATTGAAGAATTAATGGAAATACCTTGTCTTTTGAGCCTTGCATTTACAACATTTTATATGCAAAAAAATGAACAAAAGAGGTTGAACAGAACATGTTAAGCTATCGTCATAGCTACCACGCAGGAAATCATGCCGATGTATTAAAACATATTGTATTAACATTATGTATTAATGCATTGAAAGAAAAACAAAAACCTTTTTTATATTTAGATACACATTCTGGTGCCGGTCGTTATTTGCTACAAAGTGAGCATGCTGAAAAAACTGGTGAGTTTTTATCTGGAATCAACCTAATTTGGCAACAATCTGATACGCTGGAATTACTTAACACGTATTTATCGGTTTTGAAGCGATATAATCCTTCAGATAAGTTGAAATATTATCTTGGTTCACCTTTAATTGCTAAACAATTATTAAGAGAGCAAGACAAGCTTAATCTTACCGAACTTCACTCAACAGATTATCAATTATTGAGACAAGAATTCAGTAAAGATAAGCGAGCTAGAGTATTAAGAGAAGATGGCTTTGCACAATTGAAATCAAAATTACCTCCAGAATCTCGACGTGGTATTATTTTGATAGATCCATCATATGAAATAAAAGATGATTACCAAAAAATTCCGAAAGCGTTGGTTGAAGCATATAAACGTTTTGCAACAGGAGTTTATTTAATTTGGTACCCAGTTGTCTCTCGAACTCAAACACAAAAAATGATAGATCAAATAGTTAATTCCGGTATTAAAAGAATTTCACAATTTGAATTTGGAGTAAAACCTGATAATAACCAGAAAGGAATGACGGCTTCAGGTATGATTGTGATTAATCCGCCATGGAAGTTACACGAACAAATGCAAACAATTATACCTTGGTTAAAAAACATTCTTGATACAGAAAAAACAGGAAATTATCTTATCAAAGAGTTAGTTTCAGAATGATTTAATCTGTTTTAAAAGTTAAAAAATGCGAGATATTTTCGCATTTTTTATAGAGAATTTAGAAAAATAACTAAATTAAGGAAAAAAGTGACAAGCGAAGAGATAAATCCATAATATTAATGCCAAAAGTAATGACAGAAAAACGGATGCCGAACCATAATCCTTTGCTCGACCAGATAATTCATGTCTTTCACTTCCAATTCTATCAACAATACATTCAATCGCGCTATTAATTAGCTCCACAATCATTACAACCCCAATAGAACCAAGCAACAAAATTCTTTCATAGATTGTAAAGTCAATTAGCATAACTGTTACATAAGCTGCTACTAATAAAATCAATTCTTGACGAAATGCGGTTTCATACTTTATTGCCGACTTAAATCCCTTTAAAGAGTATTTTGTTGCATTAATAATACGTTGCAACCCTGTTGATTTATTCATTTTTCTATTCCATATTTATCTTACATAACCATAATTCATAAGACGCTGGAATCTCCTTTCAAGTAATACCGATAATTCCAAACCTTCTAATTCATCAAGATCAGATAATAATTGCTTTTTAAGTGAAGCAGCTACAGCCGCATAATCACGATGTGCACCACCTAGGGGTTCTGGTATAACAGCATCAATAAGTTTTAGTTTTATCAATTTATCTGCTGTCATATTCATCGCCTCAGCAGCCACTGGTGCTTTATCCGCACTCTTCCAAAGAATAGACGCACATCCTTCAGGTGAAATAACAGAATAAGTACTATATTGGAGCATATTAACTTTATCTGCGACACCAATTGCAAGTGCGCCTCCGGATCCTCCTTCACCAATGACAGTACAAATTGTTGGTACATTTAATCGTGACATCTCACGTAGGTTACGGGCAATTGCTTCAGCTTGTCCTCTTTCCTCTGCACCAATTCCAGGATAGGCTCCTGGAGTATCAATAAATGTAATAATTGGTAACTTAAATCGCTCAGCCATTTGCATTAATCTTAATGCTTTACGATAACCTTCTGGCGCTGGCATACCAAAATTACGATAAATTTTCTGTTTAGTTTCACGACCTTTTTGATGGCCAATAACCATAACAGGGCGCTCATCAATACGAGCTATCCCACCAACAATAGCTTTATCATCCGCGTATGCTCGATCACCAGCCAACTCGTCAAAATCGGTAAAAATTTCATTAATGTAGTCTAATGTGTAGGGGCGATTAGGGTGTCGAGCTAATTGAGCAACATCCCAAGGCGATAAATTTGAAAATATTTTTTTAGTCAATTCACGACTTTTTTGATTCAACTGTTTAATTTCTTTATCTAAATTGATATCTAATTCAACTTGTTGCGAATCAATATTCTTTAAGGAATTAATTTTTGCTT
>CAMLIK010000169.1 GCA_946480175.1 uncultured Gilliamella sp. | reverse complement strand
AACCAAACAATGTGTGGACGAATTAAGTGGTTATCTTGATAAATTACATCATTATAACAAGCAAAAACTTGCCCGGTTTTTTCATTACGCACTTTTAATAATTCGCCATGCATGTGGATGATATTTTTGGAACCGGCTTTTTCATGCAGGTTATCCACATTTTGTGTAACAATTAGTACATTATCCGCGCCTAATTTCTGTTCTAATTGCGCTAAGGCAAAATGAGCCGCATTGGGTTTCACCTCAGGATTTTGTAACTTACTACGTAACATATTATAAAAACTATGTACGGCAATCGGATCACGCAAATAACCTTCGTAAGTAGCAACATCATCTACATTATGACCTTCCCATAATCCATTTTGAGCACGGAATGTTGATAATCCTGATTCAGCAGAGATACCTGCACCAGTTAAAATGACTATTTTCGGTATTTGCAACATATTTATTGGCCTTTTATTAACAAGTTAAATTATTTACAGTAGTTAAACACGATTATTGGCTATATTCTGTCGTAAATATATGTAACGCTGGCTTGCTTAATTTTTGATATTGACTGTAAGCTGTTGCTACTTTAAGCATTATTACATCTTTTGCTTCACCATCCAACCAACTACTAATCATAGCATGAATACTATAAGCTTCAGGAGCCATACGGTGCAAAGTTAAAATAAGTGGCGTAATACCTAATCGAGATAATGGCGGAGTAAAATATTTCTGACTTTTACAAGCAAATACCGCCGCATAGCGTGATTTTTGTTTTTCTTGCGCTTCTTGAGGCAAGGTATCCCAACGTAAACTATCGGGCAAATAATTACGCCAAGACCACTCCATTAAGGAGTCATGACCAATATAAACAACTAAATTGGCTTTTCCTCCAGCAGCTATTTGGGTTTTATCGCTAAAAAACAGTGCTTTTTTTTTTCCCGCCGAATAACTTAAAAAATCATTAACTGTATCATCGATATACTTACCATCATATGCCTGGGCAACAAGATAGACATCCTTGCTTTGATGTTTATAAATTATTTCTTCTAAGATTTTTCCTTTGGTCGGTTTATTAACTTGAACCACTTGCCACTCTTTTTGCTTAGCAAAATAGGTTTTAAAGCCATAAGCGGCACCCCAATAAAGATTATTTTTAGGGTCTTGCCCATTACCAATTGCTGCAGGGACTGGTGCAATTGCCTGATACTTATTATCACATAATGCAACAAGGACATGGATCACCTTCGGTTCAGCTAAGCACGAAAATGATAAAAATCCAAATAAGAGAAAACATAAATAATTTCTGTATTTTTTCATTAATAATAAACTTCCATTTAATAACAAATTAATTTCAATATTCGATGATATTTTATTCTAATTTAGTATCATTACATACTAATAATTAACGATGAATTAGTAGTGAAAGATATTATGGAGCATTAATAATGAGAACAATTGGATTAATTGGTGGCATGAGCTGGGAAAGTACCGTTACTTACTATCAAATCATTAATCAATTTATTAGCAAATCACTTGGTGGATTAAATTCGGCTAAAATACTATTATATAGCGTCAATTTTCAGGAAATAGAAAGTTGCCAAGCCAATAATGAATGGGATAAAAGCGCCATTATTTTAACTGATGCAGCTAAGAGATTAGAATTGGCAGGTGCTGATTTTATTATTATTTGTACTAACACTATGCATAAGGTTGCAGACCAAATTCAAAAAGCAATTACAATTCCTATCATTCATATCGCCGACGTGACCGCCAAACATTTGATCAACAATAAAATAAAATCGGTTGCTTTATTTGGTACTAAGTACACCATGGAACAAGACTTTTATAAATCAAAATTAATTGAAAAAGGTTTACATGTTTTAATTCCTGATGAACAAGATAGAATCATCATCAACGATATTATTTATGATGAACTTTGTCTTGGGCAAATTAAAGCAGAATCTAAGCAAGCTTATCTCAATATTATCGATAAACTAGTTAAGCAAGGTGCTGAAGGGGTGATTTTAGGCTGTACTGAAATTGGTTTATTAATATCCCAACAAGATTACCCCATTCCTTTCTTTGATACAGCCCTATTACATGCCCAAGAAGCGGCATGGTTAGCGATTAATTCGTAACCTCTTCCTTTATATATTCCAATATATACTAGGTTGGCAATCTAAATAGTTACAGATTATCTCTAGTGTTGCTAGCCTAAATTCTTTTAATTTATCTTGTTTAAGTAAATCAGGTTATAAAAAAGCCCCACTTTAACTAAAGTAGGGCTTATATATTATTAATAAAAGCAATTATGCTTCAATCGCGACGCGTAATTTTTTCATTGCATTTTTTTCAAGTTGACGAATACGTTCAGCAGAAACGCTGTATTTATCGGCCAATACTTGTAATGTTGATTTACTGTCATCTGCATCTAACCAACGTGCTTTGATAATATCTTGGCTACGTTCGTCTAATTGAGACAAGGCATCATGTAACTTGTCAGTTGCGTCATTTTCCCAATTATCGTTTTCGATCGATTTTGAAAAATCAGAATTACCATCTTCTAAATAAAGCGCTGGTGCGACAATTGAATTATCATCGTCATCATTATCAATATCGAATGACATATCTTGGGCTGACATACGTGATTCCATCTCTAAGACGTCTTTACGACTTACACCTAGTTCATCAGCAACCATATCGACTTCAGC
>CAMLIK010000168.1 GCA_946480175.1 uncultured Gilliamella sp. | reverse complement strand
TGTTATTTTTATTATTATCAAGCCTTTTATCTATTCTCAATTTATTTGGCATATTTAGTCTGGTAACTAAATAATAATGTAATGAATGGTGCTTAAATACTAATAAGTGAGCAGAGAGAATTTTTATGTTATTTTCATCAAGGACAAAAGGCCACCTAATCGCACTGATGACAGTGTTTATTTGGGGAATCACTTATATTGCCACCAAAGTTTTACTGACAGATTTTAAACCGATTGAAATTCTCTTTTTCCGATTTACCTTAGGCTATGCCACGCTTTGGTTGTTAGCGCCTCGCTTTTTTGCTTGGCAAGGGATTAAACAAGAGTTGATGTTTCTTGGCGCTGGATTTTGTGGTGTCACTTGTTATTTTCTCTGTGAAAATATTGCTTTAACCTATACTACCGCATCAAATGTTGGTGTGATCACCACACTAGCTCCAGTCTTTACTGCTATATTGGCTATCTTCTTTCTTAAGGCCGAAAAACCAGCGAAAGTGTTTTATATTGGCTGTCTATTCGGCATGATAGGTATAGCCTTAATTAGCTTCAATGGGCAGTTTGTATTATCGGTTAATCCGCTTGGTGATTTACTGGCGGTGTTTGCTTGCCTATTTTGGGCCTGTTATTCAATTTTAACTAAAAAAAGTAGTAACTATGGTTACAATATTATTTTGTTGACGCGAAGATTCTTTTTTTACGGTCTAATGTTTATGTTACCGGCACTGTATTTATTTAATTTTGAATGGAATTTTTCGAGATTTGAACAACCAATAAACTTAATAAATATCTTATTTTTAGGCGTCGGTGCTTCAGCTATCTGCTTTGCCTCTTGGAACTATGCGGTAAAATTAGTGGGTGCGGTCAAAATTAGTATCTATATCTATTTAGTGCCAATTTTGACAATTATTAATGCAGTATTAATTTTAGATGAACCTTTTACTTGGATTGCAGCAATAGGTACCTTATTTACACTTGGCGGCGTATTCTTATCAGAAGGGAAAATCAAATTTAAAAAGCATTAATATTTTATAATTTTTATTAATGCTTTGATTAAAAAATATTACCTAAACTGCCACATTTATTGCATACGTTTATCGATAGCTTGCATAATAATTTGCCCTAAGTGCTGATAATTTTCATCAAAATGATGGCCACCCGGTAGTTGAAATGCTTCGCCTTTCATCTCCGGTTGTAGGCAACCGCTATCGTCTTTCTCTTCTGCACCATAGATACAGAATAATTTCTTTTCTGGAATCTGCGCAACTTCAGGTGCTGTTTTCATTTCATCGCCAGATTGTCCCAGCCAACCACTGACTTCTATTTCAAAATTAGCATCTTTAGAAAAAGCAATCATGATCAATGCTTGCACACTTTGTTGATCTACTTTGGATAAGCGATTATATAGCGCTGGTAAGATGTCTCCACCAAAAGAATACCCTGCTAGTACAAATTTATTCACTCCCCATTTATCACGGTATTCTTGCATTAAATAAGTCAGATCTTTAGCACTATGTTCCACCGAGCGATGTTGCCAAAAAAGTTTTAACGCATCGACCCCAACCACCGAATAACCATGTGAAGCCATATATTCTGCTGAAACTTTATCTAAATCTCGCCAACCACCATCACCTGAATAATAAAAGGTAACACTATTCGGATGTTGTGGATTAGCTTTAGCTGGCAATTCAATGACAGGTAATGGTTCATGTTCACCAAATAAAATCGAGGATAAATGTAAACTTAACAACTCAGTTGGTGATGCCTGATACTCACCAATTTTGGTGGTAACTTTGATCTGTTTTTGTTGGCGAGGAAAAATGGCAACTTGTTCATCAGGTGGATTATTCCAAATCACTTGCCATGTTCCATGGCTGGCCTGTGCAGGTAAAGGTGCGTCGCAATCTTTATGATCTAAAGTAAACTCAATGGATAAAGCTTTAGCATCATCATCTTGTTGTTTGCTTAACCAACGATAAGCGAAAGCTGCACCTTCTTGCATGCCGGCAACAGTAAATTTATCCTCATTTAAGATCTTCTTCGCTTGTTCAAAGCGTGTTTGTTGTTCGGCACAACTTCCTTGTGGTTGTAATTCAAATTGCACCAATTTAGCACCCATTGATTCAGATAAGGTTAATAATTGATTAGCGGTAAAGTGATTATCTTGTGTCGCAACAATTATTGTTGAAGCTTCGGCTGACTGTCTAGGGCTAGCAGATAAGATAGTAAAGTTTTGATTAATTGTAACAGTATTAACCGAAGCAGTTCGTTGGTTTTTATAATTGTACCAACCTATAACAATACAAAATGTAATGAATACTAAAATAATGAATAATAAAACATAAAGTATGATTTTTTTCATTTGATTAGTTCTTCTGGTTAGTTAATGTTGTTTTGCCACCTGAAATTAACATGGTGGTGTCAATTAAGGCGACCAAAGGATCAAGTCCTGCCGGAACTGCCATATAACGTGGTTGCCAATGGGTGGCAAATTTTTCTTTAAAACGGCGCAAACCTTGGAAGTTATAAAATCGGCCACCTCGGCGAAAGACTAATGCGCCTAAACGTTGGATCATTGGTGCACCACGTCTTCTTTGCATGCCGGCAAGTGGTACCATGCCTAAGCTAAAGTATTGATACCCTTTTTCCTGATAATGTAAAATTAATCCAACCATTAAAAACTCCATGGTCGATTTTGGAATATCTTGTAAAACTCGCATTAGATCAATACTAGCACTATAGTTTTGCTTGGTTTCTAATA
>CAMLIK010000167.1 GCA_946480175.1 uncultured Gilliamella sp. | reverse complement strand
CCTGAGTTAAACCATCACCATTTTGAGACATTAATCCTAAATAATATTGTGCTTCAGCATTATTATCTTTTGCAGCTTGACTAAACCAATCAGCAGCAATCATTCGATCTTTTTCTACATCATCACCAAAAAAGTACATAATACCCAAATTTAAGTAGGCATCATAAATACCCTGATCACCTGCTTGACGAAAATAATTAATCGCAGCAGAAATATCTTTAGCAACTCCTTCACCATTTTTATACATTAACGCCAAATTATATTTAGCTAAAGGATAATTCTGATCAGCTGCCAATTTAAAAAATTTGAATGCTTCAGATAAATTCGCTTTGGTTCCTAATCCATTTTGATACATATAAGCTAAATTATTTTGTGCTTTAGCTAATCCTTGTTCCGCAGCTTTATTGAACCAAAAAAATGCTTTTAAATCATTAACTTCAACACCTAACCCTTGTTTATAAATGGTACCGAGATTATATTGTGATTGCATATCACCCTTTTCAGCAGCAAGCAATAAAGAAGGTATTAGTGAACCTGGGTCGCTCACTTTTAATTCCGTATCAGGCTGTGTTTTAGCTTCACTTGCCATTACTCCACAAGAGATAAATAACATCAAAGCCAATATAATTTGAAGTTTTTTCATAATTGTCTAAATGCCATAATATTGGCAATAATTATACATAATTGCTCCAAAAGGGAATAGTTTTGTTTTGCAATTAACTTTATCCATTATTTTCCCATTAATTAGTTAAATATATTACAAACCAAGTTCCTGCCAAATTTTATCAACATGGGCTACCATTTTTTCATCTTTAGTAATAATGCTTCCCCATTCTCGATTTGTTTCACCCTGCCACTTATTTGTAGCATCCAATCCCATTTTAGACCCTAAACCAGATACAGGTGAAGCGAAGTCTAGATAATCAATTGGAGTATTATCAACAAATGTAGTATCTCGGTGTGGATCCATTCTTGTTGATATAGCCCACATAACATCTTTCCAATCCCTTGCATTAATATCATCATCACAAACAATAATAAATTTAGTATACATAAATTGTCTTAAATAGGACCAAATACCCATCATGACTCTTTTGGCATGCCCTGGATATTGTTTTTTGATTGTGACAATAGCAATTCGGTAAGAACATCCCTCAGGTGGAAGATAAAAATCAACAATTTCAGGAAATTGTTTTTGTAATATTGGAATAAACACTTCATTTAATGCTAATCCCATTACTGCCGGTTCATCTGGTGGCCTACCGGTATAAGTGGAATGATAAATGGCATCTTTGCGTCTAGTTAAATGAGTCACCGTGAACACGGCAAATTTTTCAATTTCATTATAATAACCAGTATGATCACCATAAGGGCCTTCAGCAGCAAGTTCGTTGGGATCGATATAACCTTCGAGAATAATTTCAGCTGTTGCTGGCACTTCTAATTCATTTGATAATGACTTAACAACTTCAGTTCGACTATTTCGTAACAATCCTGCAAAAGCGTATTCTGATAATGTATCTGGCACTGGCGTAACGGCACTTAATATAGTGGCTGGATCTGCGCCTATTGCGATACTAACCGGAAAATTTTCATTTGGATGAGATTTTTGCCATTCAGCAAAATCAAGCGCACCACCACGATGTGATAACCAACGCATGATTAATTTATTTTTACCTAATAATTGTAAGCGATAAACACCAATATTTTGACGCTCTTTATGAGGACCTTTGGTTATTGTTAACCCCCAAGTTACGAGTGGGGCTACATCTCCTGGCCAGCAATGCATAATAGGTAATTGAGTTAAATCGACTTCATCATCTTTAAAAATTAATTCCTGGCAAGGTGCTGAAGAACGACGCTTTACCGGCATATTGAGAACTTGTTTATATTTAGGCAAAACATCAAAAAATTGTCGCATACCTTTCGGTGGTTCAGGCTCTCGTAAAAAAGCGAGCAATTCGCCAATTGCTCGCAATTCTGTAGTTTCTTCTCGCCCCATCGCCATAGCAACTCGTTTAGCCGTACCAAAAAGATTACACAACACTGGGATTTTATAACCAATTGGATTTTCGAACAATAATGCCGGACCTTGTGAACGTAATACACGATCAGCGATTTCTGTCATTTCAAGATGAGGATTAACCGGATAACTAATTCGTTTCAGTTCGCCTTGCTGTTCAAGGTAATCTAAAAAATCCCGAAAATTAGATAATGCCATTATTGCTCCTTTCAACTCTAAATTACATTAATCAAATACAAGCTGATAAATATTAATTAATCTGCATCGAAATTTTCACTATATATAGGAACTTCTTTGATCTGATTACACCCAACAATTTTAGGTAATAAAATTTGAAACTGTTGCTGATCAATTTCAGTAAATTTATTTTGATCTACTTGATAAAATAAATAATCTTCAGTTTTATTATCAGTTTGAATCGAAGCTAACCAATAATTACGATCATCACTATTTTCATTGGCGAAAATTTTAATAATACTATTTTCTCGTTTCTCGGGTTGATTATGTAATTTATAATCGATGATTTTTTCGGCGATTTGAGAATCATACTCATCAAAAATGATGTAGTCACCTTGATTAACTTTGCACCTTTTTATATTTATCTCAGCATAACTGTTTGATATTAGAAATGATAAACTAAACAACAAAAAGATATATTGATTAAATTTCATTTTTGATCTCTTAAATTAATTTTCTCAATTGAACCAATTTTACCAATAGCCTCACCATTATTTGGTGATACAGTAAGATTGGCTGCACTATTTATAGTTAACCATTGATAAGATAAATGTT
>CAMLIK010000166.1 GCA_946480175.1 uncultured Gilliamella sp. | reverse complement strand
CTTACTCATATCATTAATTAAAAATAATTATAATAAATTATAAATTACGCTGTAAGAATATTTAGAGGTGTATGCCGTTTTATTTTATATTAATATTGTATTTAGTTTTAAGTGTCGGTAGGTTTATAAAAAATTTAAGTTGTCATATTTTGGAGGGGGATCGTCATGACAACTTTATTTGATAAGATAACTTTGGAAAAAAAGTAAATTATTTCAATCTGACCATTATATATAACCAGCCAAATCAGGTTTTCGTTATTACAAATTAAGGCTTAGGATGAAAATCATCAATTTGCTCTTGCCATTCGTTGTAATCCCAAACAATAATTTTGGTTTTTAACTCAGCTAACTCATTTTGTGCAGCTTGTTTTTGTACTGGGGTAAGAATTTGTTCTAAACGAGTTTGAATTTCCTTATTATATTCCCAAACTGGAGGAAGCTGGGGACGATACCAAGCTAAATTGTTACCGATCTCAATAATTTTTTGTTTTGCATAATCACTTAATAGTGACCATGCATAGGCTTTTAGTGGATCTTGCTCACGACCTAAACCATATAAATAGGCTTCAGTCACTCTCAATATACCAATAATTGAGCTATGCTCAGCCATAATTTCGGTATAATCAATTGCCAGTATTAAATCTTCTGGTGTTAATGATTTACGATATTCGGTTAATTTATTAATTTTTTTAAATTCGTTATCTTTATAATGATGACCTTGTTGGAACAGCATTCGTGCTGTTAAATCCTCATAGCAGTGATAACCGCCGTTCAGAGCATAATTAAGATACTTAATACTTTCTTCAAGATCCTCATCAGAACATGGCAAACGTTCCCCATTGTTATCGTATCCACAAGGACTAAATTTCCACCCCTTTCGGTAAGCAAATTTTGGGTATTTTAAATCAGCGAATTTATCCCATAAATAAATATCCATATCTGGATTTTTAAATACCATAGGCTCAACCAACGGTTTGCCTGTATTATCAACTAACTGATCGCGATATTTTTTCATAAATTCTGTAAATGACATCATACCTTCCTCTTTGTCATTTTCATCATATACGTCATGCCAATTAAGAAGATCATAATAATAGGGCATTGCATTTTTATCCCACTGCCAAGCATGTTTAATCAATTTTACTAACGCCTCAGGATAAACGACAGCATAAAATACTTCATTGTCGAATGCTTGACGATATAGCCTCTCAGCTTCTTCTATGCGTAATAATTGGTTTTCAGGAATGGTTGAAGGATAAATAGTGTAGTCCATGATTATATTGTCCTGCTGAATTGAGTTATTATCTGAATTTATTGAATTATAAAAATGAAAAAGTACAATGCTGACAATCAAAAAAATACCTATAGCTATCGATTTTTTTTGTATCCTCTTTGTTATTTTGGTAGTGTTATTCATTAGATATACTCCATATCATTTTGATTAAAAACATCTACTTCTACAATGCGTTCTTCTAATACTCCTTTATTGAATACTCGACAGGGAAGAATCTGATTTTTTGGACTCAATTTTTTTATTTCTTCATAAATAGGATAGATAGGATTCTTAATACCTTTATCACTTAGTTTTTTTTCATATTCTTTTTTATTCTCTAACATTCTGCGGTATGTATCACCTGTCAATAGAGCATATCCCCACAAAACTTTATCAATTGGGAGTTTAGCAAAATATCCATTAGTGAAGCGATCGGGGCGGTATTGAAAATTTATTGCGTCTTCTTCTGCAGTTGTTTTTGATTTATATGAAGGATAGTTAAAATATGCTTCTGGCAAATAATTATCAATTTGCATCACATCAATAGAAAAACTGGCAAAAATAGTTTGCCCCAAACAACGTGTATCTTGTTTCTCTGAGATTGTCTTAGCTAGACAAATTTTTTTTTCAATCTTTTTAATATCGAAACTATCTTCATAAGCACCGCCTCGGCAAGAGTGCAAAACAAAAATACCTTCATTCGTATCCCATGGTAAGCGCTCCATATTATCGTCATCATTGAAATAAAGTCCTAATCCATAATTAGGATTATTAGGATTTTGAAACACAAGGCAGTCATGCGATCCATGACCAAAATAATGAATCTGCCATAAAGCATATATACTAGCTGTTTCGGGCACATTTAGCTCATTATATAATTTAGACCATTCTTCCTTAAATTGGTCAGGATACATAAACCCTTCTATAATTCGAATTTCGGCATTTGGATATTTTTTTTTTAAACGTCGTTTTTTATAAATAGCAGCTATCAGAAATGCCATTTTCCCACCACCTCCATATGCAAATAATACAAATAAAGGCTTGAGTTTTTTTTTAAACACAACTGGTTCAACGGCAACATCACCATTTTCAGGTTTTGATGTTGTTGCGGTATGTATGACGCTATTTTCTGTATTTTCATCATGATTCGACATAATTTTATCTTACCTTTAAATAAACTCTAATGTTACTGTTTCATTTTCATTTTGTGTATGAAATGCTTTTGTATATCCATTTTTATCGGTTCGACCTTGCACCTTTCTGCCATCTGGTAATGTGGCAATATAAGGCTCATTAGCATGAATTTTTCCTGTTTCATCTTTACACCTGAATTTAATTGCATAATTGCTTATAAGATAAGGTAATTCTAACGGATCCACTTGTATCGTTGCAGGACCCATTTTCTGCAATGCATTACTTTTTATATAAACATTTTCGGCAGTGCCCAGTTCAATTCCTTCATTGCTGAGTTTGATGTACGAACCGCCACACATTAACGTCAGCGCTTTACTTGCGGTGACCGTTAATTTTCCATCGACACTGTCTATTTTAATATCTTG
>CAMLIK010000165.1 GCA_946480175.1 uncultured Gilliamella sp. | reverse complement strand
CGATTAATACTTGATTCACTTAATTCATTATTTTCATTTAATCCAGTAGCAAGATGAATATTCTTTTTATGTTTATATATAATTTGCCTAGCTCCATCTACATTACGAGCTATAATCATATGAAAACTATTAGAGCCTAAATCGACGACAGCATATTCATTAAATTTATTCACGTTAAAATCCTTAAACCGATGATTCCATGTGTTTTAAATAATCATAAATGGCATGTTGTGCTCTTATTTTTTTCTTATTGCCTCGTTGTACATAATTGTTCATATTATCTTTGTCGATGATCCTAGCTTTGACATTATCATTACATTGCAAATTGAAAATATCATGTATAGTAGATTTTAAAACTGGATCAAAAATTTTAACACCCACTTCAATTCGATTATCTAAGTTACGAGGCATCCAGTCAGCTGATGAAATATAAGTGTCTTTTTTTCCATCGTTTTCAAAAATATATACCCGAGCGTGCTCTAAATATTGATCGACAATACTCGTTACATAGATGTTTTCACTTAAATTAGGGATTTGAGGAACTAACACACAAGTCCCCCTAACAATCATTCTAATATTTACACCTGCACATGAAGCTCGATAAAGTTGGTCAATCATCTCTTTATCGGTGATCGCATTCAATTTTAAATAAATACCAGAAGGTTTTCCTGCTTTGGCATTATTAATTTCACGTTCAATAAACTCATAAAAACGTTGACGAGTATTTTGTGGAGAGACCAGTAAGTGATTAAATGAAACAGGTTTAAATGGATTTTCAATGAAATTAAATACTTTAATAACTTCATCGGTAATGGCTGGATCAGAAGTTAATAGTGAAAAATCAGTGTAGACTCGTGCTGTTTTTTCATTAAAGTTACCTGAGCCGATATGTGCATAGCGGACAATTCTATCTTCTTCTCGTCGATCAATTAAAAACAATTTAGCATGGATCTTGAGTTTTGGTTGTGAATAGATAACTTTGATACCACTACGAATTAATCTTTTAGCCCATTTTATATTTGCTTCTTCATCAAAGCGAGCCTGTAGTTCAACCACCACTGTAACTTTTTTACCATTATTGGCGGCATTAATTGCTGCGTGTATAAATCGGGAATCTTTCGCAACCCGATAAATATTCATACGAATATGGGTCACAGCTGGATCGAAAGAGGCTTGACGCATGATCTCAAGTACATGACCAAATGAATAATAAGGATAGTAGAGCAATACATCTCGATCCTTAATAGTCGCAAAAGCATTCCTAAATTTTTTGAATCGATTATAAGCAAGGCTAGGTAAACGTTTATTAAGTAAATTTTTAACGCCTAAATCAGGAAAGTTAACTAAATCTTTAAAATTAGGATAACGTCCGCCTGGCATTGCATCTTGTTCTGTTAATCTTAATTTGTTAATTAATAATTCAAATAATGCTTTAGGCATATCTTTTTGATAGGTAAAGCGTACCGGTTGTGCGGTTAAACGTTGTTTTAACCCTTGTGACATTAATTCTAGTAAACTATCTAGTTCACTATTTAATTCATATTCCGCATCACGATTAATGTTGATTGAATAAGCATTTAATTCAACAGCATCAAAAAAGACTTTAAAAATATCGTCTAAACAGTAACGTAAAATATTATCTAAAAAGATAATTGATTTGTTTTTGGTTGAAACTTCCGATGGTAATAATACAAAACGAGGAGCATTGTCGGTAGGTAGCTCTAATAAGGCATAACTAATATTGTCTTTACAAATAATTTCCACTGCCAAATAAGCATGATCATCTTTGAGAAATTGGATCAATTCAGTATGGCTATCAAGAAGAATAGGGGTGATATATTGTCTTAGATTTTGCTTATAGTAATTTTTTATCCAATTTTCTTGATAGCTAGTAAGTTGCCTTTCATTTATTAGAAAAATCTGGTTTCTAGCCATTTCTAATAATAGTTCGTTATAGAGCTGATCAAATTGTAATTCAAGTTGAATAACTTTTTGGTTAACTTGTCTTAATAAATGTTTCGCATTTGAGGTGGATTGAGATTGTTCTTGCTCAATAAGAACATATTTTTTTAAGTTTGCAAATTGAACTTTATAAAATTCATCTAGATTACTGGAGTAAATACCTAAAAAACGGATTCGTTCTATAAGAGGATTACTTTCATCAGCAGCCTCTTGTAGTACACGTTGATTAAAGGATAACCAACTGAGTTCTTTGGGTAAATATACTTTTTCTATAATCATGTCTTATTTTGTCCAGTCCACAAATTGAATATCTAACAGCATAACGCATGTTAAAAAAAAAGCTAGCACATCGCTAGCTTTTTATTATTCATTAAAACAATTTTAAAATGATTAGATACGGTGTACCGAAGTTGTATTAGTAGTACCACTTGGAACCAATGCACCTGATACCATAACAATAGTATCACCTTGTTTAACATTACAAACTTTAACTGCCATTTCTTTACCTAAACGGTAGAAATCGTCAGTTGAGTTAATCGCATCAATTAAAATTGGTTCAACACCTTTAGATAATGCTAATTGATTAACTGTTTTTTGACTTGAAGATAATGCTAAAATACGAGCTGTCGGGAAGTAATGACGAAGTTCACGAGCAGATTTACCACTACGAGTAGCAACAACAATTAATGGCACATTTAAACGTTCAGCAATTTCAACTGCACCACAACAAACTGCTGCAGTAATACGTAATGTTTCTTCTTTGGTTGTTAACTCAAGTTTAGCTGGAATAGTACCATCAGTACGTTTACAGATAGTAGCCATCACATTTACTGCTTCAAATGGATATTTACCTTTAGCACTTTCACCTGATAACATAACTGC
>CAMLIK010000164.1 GCA_946480175.1 uncultured Gilliamella sp. | reverse complement strand
CAAAATAGGAGTTTCCGTTGAAGAAGCGACGAGCCTTTTTAAAATGGGCTGGAGGAAAATATGAGCTTGTGGACACAATTAAACATTATCTACCAGATGGGGAACAACTTATTGAACCCTTTGTAGGCGCAGGTTCCGTTTTTTTAAACACGAACTTCAAAAGCTATATTTTAGCTGACATCAATCACGATCTAATTGCGTTGTTTAGGTTGTTACAATCCAATCCTGATCAATTTATTGGTGATCTTAAGCTGTTATTCAACCATCAGAATAATCAAGCTGAGGCTTTTTATCAGCTGCGTGATGTGTTCAATTACAGTAAAGATCAATATCTACGATCGCTTTTGTTTGTTTATTTGAATCGTCACTGTTATAACGGTTTATGCCGCTATAATAACAGCGGGTTTTTTAATGTGCCTTTTGGCCGTTATAAGACGATCTATTTTCCTGAAAAGGAACTCTATTATTTTGCGCAAAAAGCACAAGATGCTGAGTTTATCTGTACGCCCTATCATGAAGCAATGAAATTGGCGAAGCGTAATTCTGTTATTTATTGTGATCCGCCTTATCTTTCGCCAAATGAGTCAGTCGGTTTTACAGCTTATTATTCTAATAATTTTGGCTATGACGAGCATATGCGATTGTCACAGTTGGCAGAAAAAATCGCTTATAAAAAAAATATTCCTGTACTGGTTTCAAATCACGATACCGAGTATACCAGAACGTTATACAATAAAGCTCGCCATCTTTACCGAGCAGAAATGCGACGCTCAATTAGCTGTGCTGGCGAAGGACGAAAAAAAATTGATGAAATATTAGCCTTGTACCAAAAATAACCTATTTTATGTATAAGGTTTTATTAGTAGAGGTATGTTATGAATGAGTTTATTATTGCACCATCAATATTATCCGCCGATTTTGCTCGACTTGGTGAAGATACTCAAAAAGTGTTAGATGCAGGGGCCGATGTTGTCCATTTTGATGTAATGGATAACCACTTTGTGCCCAACTTGACGATGGGTAGTATGTTTTGTAAGGCACTTCGCGATTATGGCATTACCGCTCCGATTGATGTTCATTTAATGGTTTCCCCGGTTGAAGATTTAATTACCTCATTTGCCAAAGCTGGCGCCACTAATATCTCTATTCATCCAGAAGCCACTATTCACCTTGATCGTTCTTTGCAGTTAATAAAAGATCATGGCTGCACTGCGGGGGTTGTACTTAATCCGGCTACGCCGTTAGATCATTTAAATTATGTGATGGACAAAGTCGATATTATTTTATTGATGGGTGTTAATCCTGGTTTTGGTGGGCAATCATTCATTCCAACTACACTTAAAAAATTACAGCAAGTTAAACAGCGTATTGTTGATTCGGGAAGAAATATTCGCTTGGAAATTGATGGCGGAGTTAAAATTGATAATATTGCTGAAATTGCTAGAGCGGGTGCTGATATGTTTGTTGCTGGTTCAGCCATATTTAGTCAACCTGATTATAAAACCGTTATTGACGCAATGCGTAAAGAATTAGCAGGAGTTAACCATGGCTAAGTTAAATGATATTCAAGCCATCGCTTTTGATTTAGATGGAACTTTAGTAGATAGCGTGCCAGGCCTTGCCCTAGCAGCGCAAAAAATGTTAGCAGATTTGAAGTTACCAACTGTTACCAATGAGCAAGTGAAAAACATGGTAGGTAATGGTATTGATGTGATGCTTGAACGCGTGTTTAAAGCGATTAATGTCAATCCGTCTAAAGCAGATTTTAGTCAAGCTAAACAGCTGTTTAGTCAACACTATGATAAGGTTATGGATGCGCAAACAACGCTGTTTCCCCATGTTAAAGAGACATTAAAAACACTTTATGAAAATCATTACCCTTTAGCTTTAGTAACCAATAAGCCAGCGCAATTTTTACCGGCACTATTGACGTCATTAGGTATTAAAGCCTATTTTTCATTGGTACTTGGAGGGGGGGATGTGATTAAGTTAAAACCACACCCTGCCCCACTTTATCAAGTCATGGCAACCTTTGGGGTATTTAGCGATCAGTTGCTGTTTGTTGGGGATTCGAAAAATGATATAACTGCCGCAAAAAATGCTAACTGCCCAACGGTGGCGTTAAGCTATGGTTATAATTATGGAGTTTCAATTGCAACTAGCGAGCCTGACTTTTTATTCGATGATTTTCAAGAGATATTAACCCTATTACCTCAGCCAAAAGCTGATGCAAAAAAATAATGAGTATAAATTAGGAATAAATTATGAGTAAACCAATTGTATTTAGTGGCGCTCAGCCATCTGGAGAACTAACATTAGGCAACTATTTAGGTGCTTTGAAGAATTGGGTGTCTTTGCAAAATGAATATGATTGCGTTTATTGTATCGTCAATCAACATGCTATCACGGTACGACAAGATCCGAACAAGTTGCGTAAAGCAACACTTGATACGTTAGCCCTTTATTTGGCGTGTGGTATCGATCCACAAAAAAGTACTATTTTTGTTCAATCACAAGTTCCAGCGCATGCTGAATTAGGTTGGGCATTAAACTGTTATACCTATTTTGGTGAATTAAGCCGTATGACGCAGTTTAAAGATAAGTCGTCTCGTCATTCTGAAAATATTAACGCTGGGTTGTTTGATTATCCGGTGCTGATGGCAGCTGACATTTTGTTATATCAAGCTAATTTAGTTCCTGTTGGAGATGATCAGAAGCAACATCTTGAGTTGTCCCGTGATATTGCTATGCGTTTTAATGCGCTTTATGGCGATATTTTTACGGTTCCTGAGCCATTTATTTCTAAAGTAGGTGCTCGTGTGATGTCGTTACAAGATCCAACCAAAAAAATGTCTAAATCAGATGAGAACCGTAACAATGTTATTGGGTTACTTGAA
>CAMLIK010000163.1 GCA_946480175.1 uncultured Gilliamella sp. | reverse complement strand
TATCTTGTGCTCGACAACTATTTTATTTAATGCAAAACACTGATTGTAAAATCACCAACCGTCTATTGTTATATGCCCATGTTTTAAAGTACTTAAATTGGTATTTTAAGTCTTTTGAACAACAATCTACTAAACATGAATTTACGCAATGGGAATATCAACAACTTAACCATGCTCGTAATTGTTTAATAAGTGATTTAACCTGTCCTCCTACTATCAATTGTTTAGCTAAACAAACAGGTCTCAATCAGAGTAAGTTAAAAAAAGGTTTCAAGCAGATTTTTGGTAAAAGTATTTATGCTTATTTTTTGGCAGAAAGGATGCATAAAGCTAAACAGTTATTAGCCGAATATAGTGTTACAGAAACGGCAATTATGATGGGTTATAGCAATATTAGTCATTTTAGTTCAGCATTTAGAAAACAGTTTGGGGTATTACCTAAAGAGATACGCCGCCAGTATTCGTCTAAGTTTCTCGAATAATGACGGCATGGTTAAGCTATTATTTAACTGATTTAAAGTGTATCCCTTTAAAATTAAGTATTGTTAATAGTTATAAATAAAACCAACTCCTAAAGTTCGGCCTCTACCAGGCGAACCAATTGTTGCATCAGGGCCATCATGAGACAGTGCTGGAATATGATATCCCCATAAATCGTAGGATTTATTTAGTAGATTGTCACCCCACACATAAAACTCAGCATTTTCTGTTTTGACAGCAATTCGAGCATCAAGTTTGTTATAAGCTTTTAAGCCAAATTTATTTTGCACATCAGCTTGGCGAGAACCAATATAACGATCAGTTATTTGCGTTTCTAATGATATTCCAGAAGCTAAATTAAGTGGTATAGAGTGTAGAATGGTTAAGTTAGCATTCCAATGAGATGTATCCGGCACTTCGTTATGTTTTTTTACATGAGCTAAACTTTTGTTAGGAGTACCGACTATTTTAGCATTGGTGTAACCTATGCCGCCTGAAAAGTCTAAATTTCCTGGTGCCTTCCAAAAACCATCTAGCTCTACACCATAACTTCGGATATCATAATTTTCAACCACAGAAACAAACGTTGCAGGGTTATAAGCCATTAGATGTTCACGTTTAGTATCGTTATAAAAGAATGCCGTGTTTAATCCTACCGTATTATTTTCAGCTTTTAACCCTATTTCATAAGCGTTTACATATGCTGATTTATAGGCTTGATCTGAACGACCGACAGTAGCAAAATCCGTACCCTCATCATTGAAACCACCAGTTTTATATCCTCTTGAGTAAAGACCATACAGGGTAGCATAACCATTAAGTAAAAAGTTCAAACCTAATCGGCCAGTAGTAAAGTTATCGGTTATTTTTTGCTTATCAAAAGCCAAGGTTGGTTTATCTTTATTATTTTCAGCATAAATTGAGTTAGCTAGCCATTTTGCATGATAATTCTTCTTTTCGTAAGATTGACGAAGACCGGCTGTTAATTTGAGTTTTTCTGTAATAGGGTAGGTGGCTTCACCAAATACTCCGACATTATCTGTTTCAAATTGTCTTCTAATGTTAGCATTCAATGCATTACTTGGATAAAACACATCCATAACATCATAAGTATTTCTATGACGATCATTAGTATAGTAGTTTATACCTGCTACCCAAAATATTGGTGCTTCAGGTTTAGATGAAATTCTAAATTCTTGAGTGAAAAGATCTTCTTTGGTTAAATAAGACCAATTAGATGGTGGTGACATACCGCTCAAATGGTGGTATAACCTACCTTCATAAATTGGTGATCTTCTGTCACTTTTGCTATACGAATAACCGGTAATAGAACTCAATAAGCTATTATCCAACTCATGTTCCACTTTTAAATTGAAACGATAAATATTTTTGTCATTCTTGTCACTGCTATTTGGAATGTCAATCTTAGGGTGATGTCCGTATGGGCGCATCATATACATATCGTCCATACCCATAGCCTCTTCTATTTCGGTAATAAATGAGATAGAAGTGAGTTCTGAAGCTTCCCATAATAATGTGCCTCTAGCGATTTTATTTCTAAGAATACTCACCGGTTTATGGTCATTAACATTTTCTAGAATGCTATCTGCTTCATCATAACGGACAGCAAAACGGCCACTTAACTGCTCGGTTAAAGGACCACTGATGACACCTTCCGTTAATATTTGATGGTCTTGTCCAAATTCGGTTCTAAAAGCTGATTCAAAATAGCGAGTTGGTTTTTTCGAAATAACGTTGATAGCACCAGCCTCGCTATTTCGTCCAAATAATGTCCCTTGCGGGCCTTTTAATACTTCGACACGCTGAACATCAAGTAAATTTAAGGTCGTATTACTTTTTGATTGAGGCATCCCATCCACGTTAATACTAACCGAGCTGTCATCGCCACTCATAGGTAATACAGAACCGACACCACGCATTCGAATAGATTTCGCTGCCCCCATATTACTAATTACTTGTACACCGACAGTATCATTTAAAGCTTTTTCTAAAGTCGTCTCTCGTCGGTCAACCAGTTTTTTATCGTCAACAATATTGACCGTAAATGGTATATCCTTGGCTGACTCTTTTACATGTCTAGCAGT
Organism: uncultured Gilliamella sp.; assembly: GCA_946480175.1. Taxonomy (GTDB): domain Bacteria; phylum Pseudomonadota; class Gammaproteobacteria; order Enterobacterales; family Orbaceae; genus Gilliamella. The sequence goes on along the minus strand of CAMLIK010000163.1, from coordinate 387 downwards.
AACTATCAATTGTTCTACTTGATCACTATCGTCTTTTTTTTCAGCTGTATCTGCCATTGCGTTAAACGATAAACATAAAATACCGGCCATTAACCACGGTGAACCAATAATGCTTTTGTTAGAACAAACTAATGCTTTATTAGTTATTTTATTGGTAAAAACTAATTTGTATCTCATATTATTTTCCTAAATTCAACCATAACCTACATAATCAATAGGGAATACTTTTGGTAAATTAATAAATGATTATTAAATGTGCTAGCTAGTAGCATCATTAACATATTTAATTAAGAATGATTATCATTTATAATGTAAATGTTTTGCTAGCAAAGGACTCCCCATATTGGGCAAAAATAACCGAATCAGGTCTGTTTTTTGCTAATTTCA
>CAMLIK010000162.1 GCA_946480175.1 uncultured Gilliamella sp. | reverse complement strand
TTTTTTTTGGCAAGTGAAAAATTGCAATTATTTATTTGTTCGAATAAGCTTTAATCAGCATTAACGCTAATACAATGATATTTATTAAGATTATATTCAGTAAATTTTTTAGTTAATTTTTCAACTTGCTGATTATGCAATGTACTTATCACAATATTATCTAAAGTAGATAGTTTATTTAAGCTATTTAGATCATACTGATCATTAAGTAATGTATTAACTCTTGATGCAATTGCATATCCTGAATCGATAAAAGTTGTATTAGGAAAAAGTAATCTTAACTCATCTTTAATAAACGGATAATGAGTACAGCCAAGTACAATAGTATCAGGGATAGTAGATAAATTTAGCCATGGCTGCAATAACTTCTCCAGTTGCTGCATATCAACAGCCATACCTTGTAATTTATTTTCTGCTATATGGGCTAATTCAGATAAACCAAGCAATTTAACATCACAATCTGGAGCAAACTCCTGAATTAAATTACTGGTATATGCTCTTTGTATTGTTGCTTTGGTTGCTAATAACCCTATACATTTATTTTTAGTAACTTTGCTGGCAGGCTTAATTGCAGGTACAACTCCTACAATTGGAAAAGGAAAGTTTGTTCGTAAACTTGGTAAACAGATAGTGCTAGCGGTATTACATGCAATCACCGCTAAATCAATAGAGTATGATTGTAAAATGGTAGCAATGATATGATTCACTCTAGTAATTAAATATTCAGATGATTTATCACCATAGGGAAATCCTTCATTATCAAAAGCATAAATATAATGTAGATTCGGCATTTTATTATAGATTTCATTATAAATTGATAATCCACCGATACCCGAATCAAAAACTAATACTGTTGGAGTTCTCTTTACCATATTATATTCATATGCAGTTAATGAAGGTTAAAAAGTTAAACGAGTCATATCCTAAATTGATTAAAATTTTATGCAAGCAATTTTGTTTGCGGTAGTGCTGGCTTTTTTCAGAATAAATCATTAAAATAGACGTCTAGATGGTAAAACTGCTAAACACAAGCATCTTTCAAAATTATTTTATATTTAGAGAATTGCACTAAATAAGTTAAAGAAGGTAAAACATGTCAGAATTTCTATTTACTTCAGAATCTGTATCAGAAGGTCATCCAGATAAAATCGCCGATCAAATATCTGATGCTGTATTAGATGCTATTTTAGAACAAGATCCTAAAGCACGAGTTGCTTGTGAAACTTACGTAAAAACCGGTATGGCATTAGTTGGTGGAGAAATTACAACTTCCGCTTGGGTAGATATTGAAGAATTAACCAGAAAAACAATCAATGATATTGGTTATACTAGTTCAGAAATGGGCTTTGATGCCAACTCTTGTGCAGTTCTCAATGCAATTGGTAAACAATCGCCAGATATTAATCAAGGCGTTGATCGTCAAAATCCACTGGAGCAAGGTGCTGGTGACCAAGGTATTATGTTTGGCTATGCTACCAATGAAATGCCTAATTTAATGCCAGCGGCAATTAGTTATGCTCATGATCTTATGCGTCGTCAAGCTGAAGTAAGAAAAAATGGTACTCTCCCATGGTTAAGACCTGATGCCAAAAGCCAAGTCACATTGATTTACCAAGATGGAAAAATCCAAGGAGTCGATACTGTAGTTTTATCGACCCAACATTCAGAATGCATTGAACAAAAAGCGTTGCATGAAGCGGTTATGGAAGAGATCATTAAACCAACGTTACCAAACGAGTGGTTAACTTCAAGAACAAAATATTTTATCAACCCTACTGGACGCTTTGTTATTGGTGGTCCTATGGGAGATTGTGGTTTAACTGGTCGAAAAATTATTGTTGATACCTATGGCGGTGCCGCACGTCATGGTGGTGGTGCATTTTCTGGCAAAGATCCTTCAAAAGTAGACCGCTCAGCAGCTTATGCAGCAAGATATGTTGCCAAAAATATTGTAGCCGCAGGACTTGCTGATAAATGTGAATTACAAATTTCTTACGCTATCGGTGTTGCTCATCCAACTTCTATTTATGTTAATACTTTTGGTACTGAAAAAATTGCTCATGACAAAATTATATCATTAATAAAAGAATTTTTTGATTTACGTCCTTATGGACTAATTCAAATGCTTGATCTTATCCAGCCAATTTATCAAAAAACGGCCAGCTATGGCCATTTTGGTCGAGATATATTCCCTTGGGAAAAAACCGATAAGGCAGCTATTCTTCGCGATGCAGCAGGATTATAAACGCATACCAATTTATCTACATAATCAAGTATTGGCTTGTTTAAGAAACCACTTAATTCAAGCCAATCAAATATTGAAAACCAATTATAAAGAACCTAAAATCAGTTACAAACCTAAAGGGACAGTTGCTGGCTGCGCATTTTTAACCCTTTGGGAAATATAACTTAATAGCACAATGCTATATGATAATAGAGATGGTTTTATTAAGGAAGTTGTGCCTCATGAATTAGCTCATCTGATTACTTTTCAATATTTTGGTAAAGTAAGACCACATGGCAAAGAATGGCAATATGTCATGTCTGAAATAATGAAGAAAAAACCAATAGTTACCCATAATTTTAATATTAAACGTAACGACTATGTTTATATTTGCGATTGCCAAGAACATTATTTATCACTAATAAGACATAACAAAATTAGAAAGAATAAAACTAGTTATCAATGCCGTAAATGCGGTACTATACTAAAACTAAAAAACTGTATTTAATTTTTTAAATAAACCATGCCTAATTTTGATACCCATTTTTACAAAAGTTCTATTTTTATTGTGATTTTAAGCTTTTCTCTATATATCACAGGTAACTTTTATATTCCGTTGTACGGAAAATTAACAGTTAGCGTAGTCGAACATCTACAATCACTATTTTTATTATTTATGTGTTGTTACACATATTATTATGCTAAAAATGTGAAGAATCATGCAAATCTTTACAAATTTTGGATTTGGACAATTTTTTGGTGGTTTATGCTTTTTGGTCGAGGAAT
>CAMLIK010000161.1 GCA_946480175.1 uncultured Gilliamella sp. | reverse complement strand
AATCAAATCCAACTGACGCACAACGTTTTTGGATTTTTTCAGCCTTCATTAATGCTGGGATTGCGGTCGGGATATCATCTAATAGCGAATATTGTGCTCGCTTATCGCGTTCTTGTTGCTTGAGTTGTTCCCAATTTGGTTTAATAGTAGTATCATTTGAAAAAATATGTGGATGACGACTAACTAGCTTATCAGCTACAGAGTGACAAATATCTTCAAAATTAAATAAACCTTGTTCACTCGCTAAATCAGCATAAAAAACAATCTGAAATAGTAGATCACCCAGTTCATTTTTAAGTTCGACCATATCTTTTTTTTCTATGGCATCTAAGACTTCATAAGTTTCTTCTAAAGTATATGATTTTAATGAATCAAAAGTTTGTTTGCGGTCCCATTCGCAACCTTTAATTGGATTTCGTAATTGTTTAGTAATAGCTTGTAAACGTTCTAATTGGCTCACGATATCTCTCACAAAGTAGTCATTGTTAAATAGCATTGTAATGGTTTCAAAACAAAATAGTAATGCTTTAAGAACTAAACAATAAAAAATCAAAATTTAATAAAAAATAATTTCATTTAAAAACAAACAAAAAAACAGAAAAACACTGGACACAAACAGTTTTACACACAAATAAATCTAATTAAGTATATAATACGTTTAACTTCAACTAAAATCACATTAAAAACATGAATAAACTACGAGAACTTACATTTAGAGGGATTATTCTTGGTGCATTAATAACAATTATTTTTACGGCATCAAATGTTTATCTTGGCTTAAAAGTCGGTTTAACTTTTTCATCTGCTATTCCTGCGGCCGTTATTTCTATGGCGATTTTACGTCTTTTCCCTGATTCAACCATTCTTGAAAATAATATGGTTCAAACGCAAGCTTCGGCAGCAGGAACACTATCTTCAATTATTTTTGTTATACCCGGCTTATTAATGATGGGATATTGGCATCATTTTCCATTTTTGTTGACCTTTGCTGTATGTTTGGCTGGTGGTATGTTAGGTGTGTTGTTTTCTATACCGCTTCGACATGTCATGGTTGTCAAAAGTAATCTACCTTATCCAGAAGGGGTCGCTGCTGCGGAAATATTAAAAGCTGGGTCAAAGACCGAAGGTAATGATGCTAATGATGGACTAAAAGATATTTTATTTGGCGGAATAATTGCGTCTTTAGTCAGTTTATTTACCAATGGATTTAAATTGCTGTCAGGAAGCTCAGCTTATTGGTTTTCAGCGGGCAAGGCAATATTTCAAATTCCTTTAGGATTTTCTTTAGCTTTATTAAGTGCAGGTTATCTAATAGGTATTATTTCAGGTATTGCAATACTGATTGGAACAATCATTGCTTGGGTGTTTGGTATACCTATTCTAACCGCAATAAATGGTTATGATACAAGTTTACCGTTATCTCAAGTTGCTATGCAATTTTGGGATACTGATATCCGTTTTATTGGTGCAGGAACTATTGCTATTTCAGCTGTTTGGACACTGTTTTCATTAATAAAACCCGTTATTGAAGGATTGAAAATTTCTTTTAAGACCTTACGTTCAGATGTATCGATACAAGACGTCCCTACAGCAGAACGCGATCTGTCTCCGAAATGGATTTTTTCAATTATGGCAGCAATGTTAGTCATTTTAGTTGCGACTTTTTATTCCTTTATTGATGATAGTGGTTTATCAACTGGCGTGGCATGGTCATTAGTTGCTTGCGCAGTGTTGTTCTCTTTTATTATGGGTTTTTTAGTTGCCGCTGCTTGCGGATATATGGCTGGTTTAGTTGGTTCATCAGCAAGCCCAATGTCTGGTATTGCGATAGTTGCAGTTATTGTTGTTTCGCTTATTTTATTAGGACTGGGTGAAGTTAATGGTATGTTGTCAACGATTGAAGGATCGAATTTTGCTACCGCATTAGCCCTATTTACGACAAGTACGGTTTTAGCAATAGCTTGTATATCGAATGATAATTTACAAGATTTAAAAACGGGTCATTTAGTCAATGCAACCCCATGGAAACAACAAGTTGCTTTATTAATTGGTTGTTTGGTTGGTGCTTTAGTTATAGCGCCTATTTTAGAGACTTTATATCACGCCTATGGTTTTACCGGTGCTGTACCACGTAGTGATATGGATCTTTCACAAGTTCTAGCTGCCCCTCAAGCTTCGCTAATGACAACTATTGCACGAGGAATTTTTTCGCATCAACTTGATTGGACTATGATTTTTATTGGATTAGTATTAGGAGCCATAATTATCATCACTGATTTAATTTTAGCAAAACACCACGCGAAATTTAGATTACCAGCACTCGCTGTCGGATTAGGAATTTATCTACCGCCGAGTGTCACCACACCAATTTTTGCTGGTACATTATTATCATGGATTATTAAACGTTATACTTATGTTAACGCCAAGAAAAATAATCTAGATCCAAAGGCACAGTTTAAAAAAGTGGATCGCAAAGCAGCTTTAATTGCATCAGGCTTAATCGTTGGTGAAAGTCTAATTGGGGTTATCTTAGCGGTAGTCATTGTAGTGAGTATAACTAATGGTGGATGCGATGCGCCACTTGCAATATTTAATAATCTAGGAAATATACCACAGTATTTAGGTTTATTTGTATTTATCCTTATTTGTTGGCTTTTTATTCGCAGAGCTCTTTCAGTACTTAAACGATAATATTATTATGATGCCCTTTATTAGAAGACTAATAAAGGGTATTTATAATTATTTAAGGTTACAGCCTAAATTAAGCGTTAAGGCAATATTCATCGAAGTTTGATAAAGATTCGCTTTTGCCGTTGCTGGTTCTAGTACTTCCGATAAAGTCGCAACTTTACTTAAAATACTGAACATAGCATTAATACCATAAGGATAAATGGTTTCGGCCTTGTCGCCCAAACTACCAACAATAGCAATTACTGGTTTTTGATATTTTTTGGCAATACTAGCAACCCCAACAGGGACTTTACCATTGATACTTTGGTAATCTAATCGCCCTTCACCGGTAATAACTAAATCAGCATTAGAAATAAGCTTATCTAGATTTAGTGTTTCAGTAATGATTTCAATTCCAGGTCTTAATTTAGCATTCATAAATGCTAATAAAGCTGCCCCCATTCCACCAGCAGCTCCCGTCCCTGGGGCAAATTCAATATCCATATTAAAACTACGTTTTATTACTTGAGCAAAATGTTTGAGATTTTCATCAAGTAAACGAACAT
>CAMLIK010000160.1 GCA_946480175.1 uncultured Gilliamella sp. | reverse complement strand
AAACAATATACCAATATCATCGATACATTTGTCAATCTTATTCCAAGTAATATTATTGCTTCTATGGTAAAAGAGAATATCGTAGGTTTAGTTATCTTTTCGGCTTTAATGGGGCTTGCCGCTAACCGTATGGAAAAAAAGAATCCGCAATCTATCGCTCTTTTTAAAACTTTTATTGAAGCACTTTATAAAATCATCATGTCAATTGCCATGACGGTCATCAAATATATGCCTTATGCGGTAATTGCCTTGCTTGCTCGTACGATTATCTCAAACGGTATCCCGGCAATTATTGAAGTATCAAGTTTCGTATTAGCAATTTACCTTGCCACTATAATAATGCTCGTTGTGCATATTGTAATTGTAATCGTGCATGGTATTTCACCAATTATATTCATTAAAAAAGCACTTGGCACATGGTTACTGGCCTTCACTAGCCGTTCATCAGTTGGTACATTACCAATGACCATATCAACATTGACGGTCAGAATGGGAGTAAATACCGGTACAGCTAATCTAGTTGGATCGCTTGGTAGTACAATGGGTATGAATGGTTGTGCTGGATTTTTCCCTGCACTACTTGCGGTTATGGTTGCCCATATGGTAGGCATTGATACTGATATCCAATTTTATATTATGCTAGTAATTGTGGTGGTTATTGGTTCAATTGGCATCGCAGGTATCCCAGGTACTGCAACTGTTGCCGCTACTGTGGTGCTTTCTGGTATGGGGATGGCTGAGTACTTCCCATTAATCGGTATGGTATTAGCCGTCGATCCAATTATTGATATGGCAAGAACCTTAGCCAATGTATCTGGTGCAATGACAGCAGCAATTGCAACTGATCATGAGGTTGGATTAATGAATATGGATATCTACAACGATCCTAACGTGACCTTGGATAATGAACAGTCAGAAGTTTAATGATAAAAAAATACACTTCCGATGAATTCTAAACAAATAGCAAAAAGACGCCAATTGGCGTCTTTTTTATATCAACGATAAAGTAAAATTAAATGGTTTTTAACCATGCTTTAACATCGTCACCCAAGATTTTGTGACGCATTGCGTATTGTACAAAAGTTTGTACATAACCTAATTTATTTCCACAGTCATGGCTTCGGCCTTTAATGCAATAAGCATCAACCAGATCTTCTTCAAGTAACATCGCAATAGCGTCAGTTAATTGAATTTCACCACCTGCACCCAATGGCGTTTTGGCTAATAAAGGCCAAATTTTTTCAGACAGTACATAACGTCCAACGACTGATTGATTAGATGGCGCTTCTTCAATTGATGGTTTTTCAACTACGCTATACATCTGTGTTACATTACCAGCTGATAACTCCTCACCACGGCAGTCAACAATACCATAAGATGAAACAAGATCTTTCGGAACTGGCTCAACCATGATTTGGCTATGCTTAGTATCATGATAATTATGAATCATCGCCGCTAAATTATCTTGAGTAAGATCACTATCATACTCATCTATAATCACATCAGGTAACACAACAGCAAAAGGTTCATCACCAACTAAAGGATAAGCACAAAGCACCGCATGACCAAGCCCTTTAGCTAAACCTTGGCGAACACTTGTGATAGTGACATGTTTTGGTAGTATTCCTTGCACTTCTTGCAAGAGTTGACGTTTAACTCGCGCCTCAAGCATGGCTTCAAGCTCAAAGCTGGTATCAAAATGGTTCTCAATCGAATTTTTAGATGAGTGTGTCACAAAAATAATTTCGGTTATTCCTGCTGCAATACACTCTTTAACAACATATTGTATAAGTGGTTTATCCACTACGGGTAACATCTCTTTAGGAATCGCTTTGGTTGCAGGTAACATTCTTGTGCCAAGACCAGCAACAGGAATAACCGCTTTTTTTACCTTTCCGTTTAAAGATGGTTCTAAATTTAATGACATTTTAATTCCTTAAAAAAATAAATTAACTAATAACATTATTATAATTTTCCACTCTACGATGCCCATTAACAAAGGTGTTATAAACTCGCTTTGAATTAAGCATATAGGAAATGCAAATAATGCTCAAAATAATGTTTTTGGCTATATGAAACAAATCACGGCTTTCAATTTTAAATGAGGTAAATTGATGAGTAATAAACTGATCTAAAAGCATAAATACAATAACTAACAGTTCAAAACAAATCATCAAAGATGGAAATTTATAATTTTTAGTGAAAAAGAGATAAAGTAAGTAGATATTAAAAAAGATAATGATCAAATTCATACCGATTTCTAATGGATAAATCCAATTAAGATTTTCAATATAAAAAATAGAATTAGTAAGATTAGCCAATCTTATAAAGATAATGCTACTATAAAGAATCAAAAATAAACTAGTGATACAACTCAAAAATAATCTTATCGCAACAACAATGAGCCAACCACGTAATCCTTTGAGGGTTAAGTTATCAGACATACAAATATCCTTAATTTAAAATAGATAAATCCTCAGATTGAATTAATGAAGGATTATCCCTATCTTTAGCTAAAGAATCAATGGAAATATAGATAATCTGACAGTTTTCTAATACAGCTTCTTTGACCACAAATTTTGCCTTACGATCACGAGCTTCTTTCTGTTTAGCACTAATATACAAATCGTCATAACCATCATCATACATTGATGCTCGTTCAAATATATTAGAACTCCGCCAAAATGTCTCTTTCGGATAATCGCGTTCAAAAGTTTGACCGGGTAATTTGCCTTTTAAACCAACATAACTTATTGGTAAATGATGACCCGCTCGACTTTGTGAGAGATAAATATGGGGATATTCTGTAAGATTGGGTTCAAGCTGGTTTAGCTTAAATTCAATACCAGAACGATTTTGATACTGGCAATTTTCCATTATTAAAGGTGCAGTTCGAAAATTCAACGAACCGCACCCTACAAGTAAAAATACTAAAATAAGAATTCGATACATATTTTCTTGTTTGCTTACAAAAAAATTATAAACAAACCGATCTATCATTTACATTTTTTCACTAACATCTTCAGCAGTATTGGTAATTGCTTTACCGCCGGATTGAACATCTTTACCGACACCTTTAAACGTGTTACAACCTACAACAAGGGTTGTCATCGCAATACTTACCATTAAAATAAATACTTTACGTAACATGTGATTCTCCTCTAGTTAGTAACATTATGATTTTATTGTGGCAAATGCTTCTGCTACACGATGTATATTATGGTGATTTAATCCCGCCACACACATTCTTCCGCTGCCCACCAAATAAAC
>CAMLIK010000159.1 GCA_946480175.1 uncultured Gilliamella sp. | reverse complement strand
TTTTTTTCGATGAACTGTTTAATTAGTGCAATTAAATATTCTTGTGCTAACTGTTGCGTAAAAGTAGTAAGTGGATAAACTTCAAATGCTAGACTATTGGCTCCTAAATCATAAAGTTCAATCGTGACATGCGAACGGCTCAATTGTATGGCAATTGTCTGATAGTAACCAAATTTTGCTTGTATTGAAACCGCAGGTCGTCCCCCCGTCGATTGTTGTGCATCAACTTCTTTGATAATATTCTTTTTGAGGAGTTGGCGTGTAATTTTGGTTATACTAGCTGGTGCTAATTGACTAATTTCGGCAAGTTGTATACGTGAAACTGGGGCTTGCTGAACAATCAAACGGTAAATCATAGCATAATTTAATTGTTTGATTAGTTCAGCATTGCCAACAAGGTGTAGATAATTAAAGGTCATATTTTATCTCAATACTTTCATTAACTATCTCACATTCTAGCGGGTCATCTCTCCATTAACAACCGTTTTCACGTTTGAAAAATCACGATCAAAAATAACTAAGTTGGCAATTTTATTTTCGGTGATGGTGCCAAGTTGTTTATCAACGCCAATTGCTTTTGCTGGATAAAGCGTTGCCATTCTTAATGCTTCATCTAACGCAATTCCAACATATTCAACCGCATTTTTTACTGCTTCAATCATGGTTAATGCTGAACCACCTAATGTGCCATTTTCATCAACACAACGGCCATCTTTGTAATAGATAGTTTTATCAGCAAATACCCCTGAAGTTAAATCAGAGCCGGCTAATAACATCGCATCAGTAATCAAAATTAAATGGTCTTGTTTAATTTTATGGCTATTACGAATATTCGCCCAACTTACATGTTGTCCATCAGCAATAATACCAACATAAACTTCTGGCTCATCATAAATTGCACCAACAACACCGGGTTCGCGACCAGTAATATAAGGCATTGCATTAAATAGGTGAGTCCCTAAACGGATACCTGAATTAAAACCACGACGACAATCTTCATAATTACCGTTAGAATGGCCAACAGAAACATGAATGCCAGCTTCAGATAATTGTTTAATATAATGAGATTCAACTTTTTCAGGCGCTAACGTAATAATTTTTATTACATCAGCATTTTCACTAAGAAAGTCGATCATTTTTTGCGAAGGTTGACGGATATAATTCACATTATGAATACCTTTCTTTTCAGGATTAATGTAAGGACCTTCAAGATGTAAACCTAATGCTTGGTTTGGATGTTTAGCCAAATACTCACGCATCACATTTACTGCTTTAATCATAAATTCATCGGTTGAGGTGATTAAAGTCGGTAAATAGCTCGTACAACCATAAGTAAGATTGGTTGCTTGCATTTTTTCTAATGTTTCAACACTTAACGCATCAAGTGTTTCATTAAATTGTACACCACCACAACCATTGACTTGAATATCAATAAGACCAGGTGCAACGATGGCACTTTGTAAATCTTCAATAGTGATGTCAGCTGGTAATTCTTCTTGTTTACAAATTTTGGCAATCTTATCGCCGTCGATAACAACGGCGTGATTTTCAAGAATTTCATAACCAGTATAAATACGACAATTTGTTAATGCGTACATTGAATTATCCTTTATAAAACGGTCACTTTAAGGTTATCAGCTTCCATTTGTTGGAAATATTTAAGTGTTTTCACTTTAAGATCATCAGTACTTGGCTCATCACAAACAATAATTGATGCTGGATGCATTTGCAATGCGGTAACGGTCCAAAGATGATTAACGCATCCTTCAACACCTGCTTGTAATGCTAAACTTTTGTTATGTCCACAAACTAATAAGATCACTTCTTGTGCATCCATTAATGTAGCTACACCAATAGTTAACGCGTGTTTTGGAACTTGTTTGATATCATTATCAAAGAAGCGTGAGTTTGCGATAATTGTATCTTCAGTTAAGGTTTTAATACGTGTTCTTGAGCAAAGTGAAGAACCAGGTTCATTAAAGGCAATGTGCCCATCTTGACCAACACCACCAACAAAAATATTGATTTTACCGTAAGATTTGATCTTTTCTTCATATTCACGGCATTCTTGATCGATATCAGGCGCATTACCATTTAATATATGGATGTTGTTTTTATCAATATCAATATGATTGAAGAAATTTTCATACATAAAAGTGTGATAACTTTGCGGATGATCTTCAGGAAGACCGACATACTCATCCATATTAAAAGTAACTACATGTTTAAAACTGACTTTACCGGCTTGGTATTGTTTGATGAGTTGTTGATACATGACTAATGGTGAACTTCCTGTCGGTAAGCCTAGTAAAAACGGACGTTCCGCTGTCGGTTTAAATTGATTAATTTTATTTACAATACGCTGCGCAACCCAAGCGCCGACTTCTTGCGCATTTTGTAAAGGAATAAGTCTCATAAAATATAGCCTCTTCTGATATAATTAAATAAAAACTTTTTTTTTAAAGTAAAAAATGTTGAAGGTATTCTACTATATTAAACTAATTAATCAAAAAAAAATCGTGATATAAATCACAAAAAGCAAATATTTAATTTGCGAAGTAAAATAATATAATGTCAAATATAGTTGACTTACTCACTTTTACTTAACGATGTGAAATTTCACTATTTTTAAGTAACTCCCAAAAAATAATATGAGGTAAAACTTATGGGGATTTTAGCTTATTTACAACGAATTGGGCGCTCATTAATGGTGCCTGTGGCAGTATTACCGGCTGCTGCAATTCTTTTAGGTATTGGTTATTGGATTGATCCAGATGGTTGGGGAACAAACAATATTGCTGCAGCATTTTTGATTAAATCCGGCGGTGCTATTATCGATAATATGCCAATCCTTTTCGCAATTGGTGTGGCGTATGGTATGTCTAAAGATAAAGATGGTGCAGCGGCATTATCTGGATTGGTAGGCTTTTTAATCATTACTACACTATTATCACCAAATACTATTGCCCTATTTGAAGGGGTTGATACTAGTGTGGAAGGTTGGAATTCACAAATATCCCCTGCTTTTGGCAAGATAAATAACCAATTTATCGGTATTTTAGTTGGGATTATTTCTGCTGAACTATATAACCGCTTTAGTTCTGTCGAACTACATAAAGCATTAGCCTTTTTCAGTGGTAAGCGTCTTGTTCCAATCATTGTTTCCATTGTTATGCTATTTGTTTCAGTGGTGCTATATTTTATTTGGCCTATGGTATTTAGCGCATTAGTTTCTTTTGGTGAATGGATCAAGAATTTAGGTTCAGTGGGTGCAGGTATTTATGGCTTCTTTAACCGTTTATTAATTCCTGTTGGTCTACACC
>CAMLIK010000158.1 GCA_946480175.1 uncultured Gilliamella sp. | reverse complement strand
TTATTGATAGCGCTTTATCAAAATCAGCACTTTCATCGACAAAAATATGGCAAACTCCAATACCACCAGTGATCACTGGTATGGTTGAATGTTCACGGCAAAGTTTGTGTAAAGCGGCACCACCACGAGGAATGATCATATCGACATATTTATCCAGTTTAAGCAGTTCAGTGATGTATTTACGATCGGGATTATCGATAGATTGAACTGCTGTTTCAGGTAAACCAACTTGTTTTAACGCTTGTTGAATAATAGCTATGATAGCGGCATTAGTATCAACCGTCTCTTTGCCACCACGCAGTATGGCTGCATTGCCGGTTTTTAAGCAGAGAGCTGCAATATCAATAGTCACATTAGGACGGGCTTCATAGATAACGCCAATCACCCCCAAAGGGACTCTGCGACGTTGTAGCTTCAATCCACTAGCTAAAGTTGAACCATCGATAACTTGGCCAATCGGATCTTTCAAAGAGACAATATTTCGAACATCATTGGCAATAGATGATAATCGTTCAGATGTTAATAGCAGACGATCCAGTATTGCATCACTTAAGCCTTGATCTTTTGCTATAGCCATATCTTTCTGATTTGCCTTAAGAATTTTATTAGCGTTCAGTTCTAATAAATCAGCAATATTAATTAAAGCTTGATTTTTGATACGGGTGGGGGATTGTGCTAATTGATATGATGCAAACTTTGCATCTTTTCCCATTTGTTGCAACATCGTTGTTATCTCTAAATTGTATTTTGAAAAATTCTAATTAATAAATATATTATTCATTTCCTTTAAAATTATTAATTTATAGAGTTTTATCTTTCAAAACTGTTTTTAAAATATCTAAAAGTTCTTTTTTAGAGTCAGCCTCTAAGATTTCTAAAGATATTTTTAAAGTTAATTCCTTGCTATTTTTCTCATTAATGTAGTTTATAAAAATTTTTTTTGGTTCATATTTTATCGATTTTATTAAATCAAATGGTATGGTTATATCACTATTTATCATTCTTGGCCTGCATATAATAAAATTTTCACCTATTGTGACATATGCCATAAAATACCTAACAATCAATATGATTATTACAATAAAAAAAACAATAAAATTAAACCACAATTCTGGAGCAATTTCATAAAGAAAGATTGTCATAGCAATTAAAAAAATGAGACGGAATATCACGAAACGGCGAGCATATATTATTTTTGGTGTTTGTAATTTCATTTTTTATCCTTATTATCCTTAATTTATTATTTAATAATCATATCATTTCGATGTACAGCAACAGCTCCATATTCATAACCAATAATTTGACTAATTTGTTGTGAATGATGGCCGGCAATTTGTTTTAATGCATCACTATTATAACGACTTACACCTCGTGCAATTCGTCGTCCAGACTTATCACAAATATCAATTACTTCTCCACGTGAGAAATCTTTTTCAACCGCGACAATTCCTTTTGGCAAAAGTGAACTACCATTATTTAAAATAGCATTAATAGCGCCATCATCAAGAATAATTTTTCCTGCATTGGGGGCACCATATAGCCAATGTTTGCGATGCTCTAAAGGTGTTTTTTGTGGTAAAAAACGGGTACCCACAGATTGATTATTGACGGCATCAATAATCACATTTTCTTTATTTCCGGCAGCAATTATTACTTCTATACCCGCGCTACCAGCTACTTCAGCTGCTTGGATTTTGGTACTCATACCACCGGTTCCCAGACCTGATACACTATCACCAGCAATGCTGCGTAAACTATCATCAATCTGAGAAACTTCTTCTATCAATTTTGCATTGAGATCGGTTCGAGGATCGGCTGTATATAATCCTTCTATATCGGTTAGTAGTATGAGTTTATCGGCTTCAGCTAAAATCGCGGCAAGTGCTGATAGATTGTCATTATCACCAACTTTAATTTCCGCGGTGGCAACTGCATCATTTTCATTGATAACAGGAATAATATTATTATCTAACATCGCTTTTAGGGCATCTTGTGCATTTAAAAAACGTTCACGATCTTCTAAATCTGCCCGTGTTAATAACATTTGACCGATATAAATTTTATATATAGAGAATAACTGTTCCCAAAGTTGGATAAGTTTGCTTTGACCAACCGAGGCAAGTAACTGTTTTGATGCAACGGTATTAGGAAGGTTAGGGAAGTTTAGATATTCTCGGCCGGCAGCGATAGCGCCTGAAGTAACGATAATAATTTTGTGACCATTTTGATGTAAATAAGAGCATTGACGAATCAGCTCTACTATTCGAGCACGATCTAACTGTTTAGTACCACTGGTTAAAACGCTAGTACCTAGCTTAACAACGACTGTTAGTTGTTTTTTATTCTTCATAGCAATACTCTTATTTAAATCATTTATTACAAAATAGATTCCATCCATTTAACTGATTGCGTTAAAGCGTTTTGTAAGCTTTTTTGTAATGGTGTTTTAGCAATAGTCACAATTTTACTTTGTTTTGAAGATTGAATTAATT
This sequence comes from uncultured Gilliamella sp., assembly GCA_946480175.1. GTDB lineage: Bacteria > Pseudomonadota > Gammaproteobacteria > Enterobacterales > Orbaceae > Gilliamella. The sequence continues at coordinate 860 of CAMLIK010000158.1, read as the reverse complement.
TCGCCTCAGTTAGATTACTCAATTTATCATCTTCAAAGATAATATTCATAATAGGGACAGGGCAGGAACGAGTTAATAATCCCTGATTTTTAAGCGAAAAATAATTCAATTCTGCCGCTAATTGTTGATTTGATACAGATGTTAAACCCAATCGACAAGCCAACATGTCTTTATAACAGTTAGGTAAATTTTGTTGTAAAGTTTTATCCACAAATATTTGATGTACAAAGGGAGTGAAGTTGAAAAGTCCCTTTATTTTATTGGGCATTAAATAGGCAAGGCGAGTTGCAATATGCGAACCGAAACGAAATCCCGCAACTATCAAGCGATTACTATCTACCCATGGTACTGTTGCTAATTGTTCGATAATGGCTTGATGAATTTGGCTACTATTTTGGCTTAATACAAAATTTCGACTAAATCCGACCGTTGGTAAATCGACAGTTAACATAGCAAAACCATGTGGAGCAAGATACTCATTAAAATAACGGTAATAATCGATTTGTAGATTACCTAATGCATTACACACTAAGACGACTGGGCATACGCCATCACAATTTTGGGGTAGATGTAAGATAGTTTTGACACTACGATTTTCAACTTTAACTTCAATTTGTTTTGTCGTATAAGGTGAATACTCAAGTGCTTTCATATAAGCTTGATATGCACAAGTTTGTGCGTACATGGCAAGTTCATCATTTTTAAAATGAGGATAACTCGCGATACTAGCGTATTCACTCGCAATTAAATAATTTTTGTGTAAGTTATTTTTTGATTCTTCAGATAAGTTAGATTGGTCTATAGCATCAGCTTTAGCTTGCCACATTGCAGCTTGATTTAAAAACTCATATATCCAGTTG
>CAMLIK010000157.1 GCA_946480175.1 uncultured Gilliamella sp. | reverse complement strand
CCTTTACTAATGGTAATCCTGACAGACCTTATATCGCGCATGCGATGCATGACAGTCGTCATCCTGACCATGTGACTACCATAAACAAACATCGTAATGTAATTCGTACACCAGCTAACAACAAACTGCGGATGGATGATAAGCGTGGACAAGAGCACATCAAATTAGCGACCGAATATGGTAAAACTCAGCTTAATATCGGGCATTTAGTTGACCAAAACAAAATCCGACGTGGTGAAGGGTTTGAGCTGCGCACTGATGAATGGGGAGCGATTGCTGCCAATAAAGGCTTATACCTAACCAGTCAGACCGCGCCTAAGGCACGAGGCAAACAGCTTGATATGCAAGCAGCCATTACTCAGCTTGAAAATGCGCTATCGATTGCCAAAGCCTTACAAAATGCCGCCAGCGAATCTGAAGCCCATGGTGCTGATACCGACAGTCAAGAACAGCTTAAAGCGACATTAACCCAGTTAGCCCAAAGTGGCATTCTTGCTTATGCACAAGAAGGTATCGCTTTAACCAGTCCGGAAAACATCCAACTGTCAACCTCGAACAGTGTATCGGTGACCAGTGAAAACCAAACGGACATTAATGCATTAAAAAACATTACCATCTCATCGGCTGAATCCATCGGTCTATTTGCCCATAAATCAGGAATGAAAATCTTTGCCAATCAGGGCGATGTTGAGGTACAGGCACAAAATGCCGACCTGAATATGGCTGCCAAACAAGATATTCAAATAGACAGTGTTGATGGCAGTATTGATTGGTCAGCAGCGAAAAAGATCACATTAATGTGTGGCGGCTCATATATCAAAATCAGCAGTGCCGGGATTGAGCTGGGCACCGCCGATAATGTTTATATCAAGAGTAATGTTATGCAAAAAATGGGGCCAGCAACGAAGAATAAATCTGAAATTATTTTACCTAATATTTTTAATTTTATCAGAACTGGTCAATATAATATGAAGTTTTTACTGACTGATAATGATGATAATCCCATGGTATTTACACCTATAAGATTTTGTATGGCGAAAGTGTTTATGCTACTGGAACAACAGATTCAAATGGTTATACCAGTACGGTTTATTCTGAAACAGCAATACCATTACATGTGGAAATAGATATAGATAGATTAGGAGTAAGTAATAAATTTAATATGAAATTTTTACTGACTGATAATGATGATAATCCCATGGTATTTATACCCTATAAGATTTGGCATGGTGAAAGTGTTTATGCTACTGGAACAACAGATTCAAATGGTTATACCGGTACTGTTTATTCTGAAACAGCAATACCATTACATGTGGAAATAGATATAGATAGATTAGGAGAAAATAATGTCGGCAGCAGTGATAAATTGGATTAATAAGCAAAAAGAGCGAAAAACAACAACAACATCACAAGGAGATAATAATACCACTTCAATAGGGGTAGCTATGACTGCTTATGTTAATAAAGTTGGGGAAGATGGATGGGTTACAATAATAGTTGAAGGAGAATATAAACCAATTTATAAATACACAAAATTAACTTTATTGAAGCTTAATAAGGATGGTGATAGAGTAATATTTAGAATTGAAGAAGGAGCATTTAAAGGCAAATACGGATCAATGAGAATTGAAGGTGGTGTTAAAGAGCATTTAAGTGATACAGCACCTATTATTAATGCAGCAGCAAAAATAACTCTCAAATATGGTAAGCGAAAAAAAAATTGGCAATCTAATATTAGAACAAATCTAAATACAGGAATGCCATTAATCTATGATCAACAACTTGCTACTTTAACTATTGGCAATATTTCTGTAGAAGTAACATTAAATACAGAATGGAATTCTGGAAGAAGAAAACCACTAGATGTGGGCACTTATGAAATAGCACTACCAGATTTCCCTCATCCTCAAAAATATACGCAAGCGTACAAAGTTGGGGGAAAGCCTAATCAAAATGGTACATTGGTAGGTGGTAAAACTGTTAAATATCATACCGTCTGGTTTCCTATTTATCCCTTATCTGAACAGCGCTATCTCCATATAGGTCATGTATCTCATGGTTGTGTAACGATTATTGATTATCATAAATATCCGGAAATACATGATTATTTAATTAAACACAGAGGAAAAGGAAAGAATGGAAATAATATTGTCGCAACTTTGCAAGTTACTAAATAAAATCTTAATACCCTTATTGTTTGTTTTTATTAATAACCAATCATTTGCAAACACTCATTCTTATTGCAATCTGAATTTGGTTGTTAGTTGCGATATTGAAGAATGTGCAAATTTTTTTGAAAAAAAAATATCATCACTTTCGTTAGAACAAAAACAGTCTTTTCAAAAGGATTTTGAGAAAATAAAAAAGGATTACCCTTACCCTGAGTTTTTTATTCCTTTATTACGTAATTATCCAACTCCTGAAGTTTTGTTTACTGACATTCAATTGAGTGAGGAAGATGATAAAAAAAAGGAATATAATAAAACGAAGATTTCTTCAGATGAGGTTGGGTCTTTAGTATTTAATGAATATAAAAGAAATTTTCAAATATATAAAATTATTATTATCATGTTAGAGAAAAATAGCAATCCAACATTAAGTGAACAAAATATGCTGCAAGTAAGTAGGCAACGCAGTCAATGTTTAGGTGATATTTTAGATGATTTAAGTAACAACCCTGAAAAATCAGTTGATAAAAAATTTATTATAGATAAATGTTATCAATAGGAAGAATTAAGGAGATATCCGTACAAGTAACATTAAATTCGGATTGGACTCCTGGAAGTGGAAGAACACCATTACCTATAGGGACTTATGAAATTTCAGCCCCAGATGGTTTTCATCCTCCAAAAAATACTAATTTTTATATGGTTGATGGGGAACCGGTTAAAAATTATAAAATTTGGTTTCCTATTTTACCTTTGTCTTCAGAACGTTATATTCATGTTGGTCATGTATCTCATGGTTGCATATCGATTATTGATTATGATAAATACCCGCAAATACATGATTATTTAGTTAAACATAGAGGAAAAGGAAAAAATGGAGATACGATTGTCGCAATTTTACAAGTTATTAAATAAATTTTTTTTAATATTTATCTTTAATTGTATTGCCAGTCAAGCTATGGCTAAAAATATTCATGATTGTGATTTGAATTTTATAACAGATCATCCTATAAAAGAGTGTACGGATTTATATGAAAAGAAAATTTTATCGTTAACAGTAACAGACAAGCAAAATTTTGAAAATCAGTTTAAAAAAATTTTAGGTCGTAAAGTGTTATGGGGTGCATCTGAAGACCTTGCTTATCTTTTTAATAATTATCCAACATCAACCGTCTTGTTTACCAAATTACAAATAGAGGAAAAAGTTGATAAAGCAAATAAAGATGATACTACAAAAGTTTGTTTTGACGATCCTGCATCGAGCGAGTATATGGACTTCTATTTTACTCTTCAACA
>CAMLIK010000156.1 GCA_946480175.1 uncultured Gilliamella sp. | reverse complement strand
CGTTTTTTTAAAGGGTCAGTTAAATTACGTCTTGCATTGGCAGGTAATTCGGCTTTACTGGTAAGCAGACCACCAAGCAGTAAATTGATTTTAACTTGTCCATTTATCGCCCAACCAGAAGCTTCAAGTAATGGCCCAAGTGTTCTCCTGCGTAATTTTAACCAAGCCAATATTACTGATGGTCCAGATATAATCAAGAACAAACCTAAAATTACTAATGGGAATTGCCACCATGTAAGCGAGAAGATAGCTTGAAAAATAGTCGCTAAAGCGGTACCAATGGCGCCAATAGCTAAACCAATAGCTGCAAAGATACCAACACTTTTACCAATATCAAATTTGCTTTCAGGATTTTGTACCGCTTGTGTACTGGTTTTCTCAAGGTTAGCATCTTTATTGCTGGCCCATTTATTTATTTGTTCAGTAATTAAACGGCCAATACGTTGATAAGGTGCCCAAATAGCTTGTTGGATACTAATTGGTTTAGTAATCATCTTAACCACATTTGCATCCCAATCATTACCTTCATTATCAATAAAGACGCCATTGCGGCCTTCGATTAATAAATCACCTTGTCCAGCGGTAATTGCTGCAGCAATTGTCTGTTTTTGACCGTGTCTTGTGCATTCACAATAAAGTAAACAAAGTTCAGAGTAATTGGCCATGGTTGAATGTTTGGCGATATTATCAACGGCAACGCAAAGCGTAGCACAGCGACCATCAATATAAAGCTTACCTAATTGAAAAGCCGCATAATGGTCAAGTGAGAAGAACTCAGCAAACGAAGCAAAGTTAATTAATAAACGATAAAGATGTTTTTGAAATAAGACTAGTTTTTCTAATACAAAAACATCTGAGGCTGAAATAGGTGTTTGGTTATCCTGTTCGACCATTTTTTCAAATTCGTTTAGTAAATTATCATCAACTAAATTAGCAATTTGATTGCCAGTCAGATCCTCAATGCTTGCGGTTGGTTTAGTTGTTACACTTAATTGTTGCATCTCAGGTTTAGAACTGATTAGTGTCGTGTAAGCATTAAGTCCCGTTTGAATATCTTGCCACTCTTGTGACGTTAATTGGTTAGGATCGGCTAAGTGTGAAGCGACTAAGTCTCTAAATCGAATGATTTTAGTTTTCCACAGTGGATTAAGGCCATTAACCAGATCTAATGAATTATTGCTATCAATTCTAGATAGAGGTAGCTCAGATAAAGCTTCATCAGAAAGTAATCCATTTTGGGTTGGGACAATATATTTCTCGTCAACATTTAACGCCGTTTGTGCCTGAGGTGCGTATTGTGCTAATTCAACCCGCAGAAAGTAGTCATCAATTTTTGGCTTTAATTCTTGAACCAATTTCCATATTTCTGAGCGGTTTTCGCCAAAAGGTGTTTCGGTATTACTGATATCAGTTTGCCATTTTTGCCAACTTTTTAGGTTTTTAACAAAAGTTTGCGCAATCTCTAAATTAATTCCATCCTGACCACTCATATCTTTTTCGGCACCAGTTGTTTTTATTGCTGCCTGAATAAAATTTTGCATTTCTGGTGATAATTCGGCTGAAGGTGGAAAAATTAAATCGCCATTGTAGAGTTTGCTGGCATTAGTTTTAAGTGATTGCTGGACATCATCTTGCGTTAAATGATCGGCTTGGCTTTTATTTAAATTCGCCAAAATACTATGTGCAGTGACTAATAATTTTTTACCTTGTTCTGTTGAATCATCGATTTGCGATAGTGGCAATGTTTCTGAGGATTGTACTATATTATCGAAAGAGACGATTTTATCTTTTGCCCAACTAATTGCATCTAAAATATCGGGTATACGAATGCGGCCATCGTTATCAGAATCTAACAATTGTAATGTTCTTTGATCAAAATCTAAACCGGTTGTCGGGCAACTAAGTGCAACCCATAATTTAGGATCTAAATTGGCTAAGTTGATAATGTCATCGGCATTTTTTAATACGACTTGATCTAATCCACCAACACGTTGAAATGTCCAAGTATGACTCATAATCACCTCCATACCGAAATATTATTAATATATTCAATTATTAATAAGTATAACAGTATTCATTTTTTTAGAAGAGAATTGGAATGCTCACGTTTTAAGAGCCGTTAATTGTATCTTTGATAATTGATTTTGGTTGCCAAGCGCAACTTTATGATAGAATACCGCCTTATTATTTAATATCCAAATAAAAACCACAAATATGTCATTAATTAATCTTACCAATGCCTATTTATCATTTAGTGATGCGCCACTTCTTGATCATATTGATATGTCGATAGAAACTAACGAGCGAGTCTGTCTTGTTGGTCGTAACGGCGCCGGTAAATCAACTCTGCTAAAAGTGCTGAATAAAGAAATACCACTTGATGAAGGACAAATTGTTTATGAAAACAACGTTATTGTCTCTCGATTGCAGCAAGATCCACCTCGCGATATTCAAGGTAATGTTTTTGATTTTGTTGCGGAAGGTTTAAAAGAACAAGCGCAATTATTAAAAGATTATTATGCATTGTCACATCTGGTTGAAGCGGATCCCAGTGAAAGTAATTTATCGAAATTAGCTAAAATGCAAGAACAGCTTGATCACCAAAATGGTTGGCAATTGGATAATCGGATTCGTAATGTTATTTCTTCACTGTCATTAGATGGCGATGCATTATTGTCTTCGTTATCGGGTGGTTGGTTGCGTAAAGCGGCGTTAGCCAAGGCACTCGTTTGCCAACCATCAGTACTATTATTGGATGAACCTACTAACCATTTAGATATCGATACCATAAAATGGTTGGAAGAGTTTTTAAAAAGCTTTAATGGCAGTATTGTTTTTATATCGCATGACCGATCTTTTATACGCCAAATGGCGACGCGGATTATTGATTTAGATCGCGGTAAGGTTGCTTCTTGGGGCGGTGATTATGACAGTTATTTGCTAGGTAAAGAAGAAGCGCTGCGTGTTGAAGAGTTACAAAATGCCGAATTTGATAAAAAGTTAGCACAAGAAGAAGTCTGGATCCGTCAAGGTATTAAAGCTCGTCGAACACGTAACGAGGGGCGAGTGAGAGCATTAAAAGCGATGCGGCAAGAATATTCACAGCGTCGTCAAGTTATGGGCAATGCAAAAATGCAGATCGAAGAAGCACTGCGTTCAGGTAAAATTGTCTTTGAGCTAGATAATGTCAGTTATCAAATCGATGATAAAGTGTTGGTTAAGGACTTCACGGTACAAGTGTTACGTGGTGATAAAATTGCTCTAATTGGCCCCAATGGTATTGGAAAAACCACATTATTAAAACTGATGCTAGGTAGTTTAGCACCGACTTCCGGCAGTGTTCATTGTGGAACTAAACTTGAAGTGGCTTATTTTGATCAGTATCGATTAGAGCTTGATCCTGAAAAAACCGTTATGGATAACCTGGCAGAAGGTAAGCAAGAGGTGATGGTAAATGGTCGCTCAAGACATGTGCTTGGCTATTTACAAGATTTCCTATTTCCACCAAAACG
>CAMLIK010000155.1 GCA_946480175.1 uncultured Gilliamella sp. | reverse complement strand
TTTGCGGCCAAATATATCACCAAAATGAGCCATCACAATACCACCAAAAGGGCGAATCAAATAACCAGCTGCAAAAATACCAAAAGTCTGTACTTGACTTAACCATGCTGGCATATCATCAGGAAAAAACAGATGGCTAATCGTTATTGAAAAAAAGACAAATATAATAAAATCATAAAACTCTAATGCACCACCTAATGCTGAAAGCGCTAACGTTTTATAATCCTGATGAGTTAATGTTCGCACATTTGGGACAATTGCTGAATCTGGCATAATCATCCTTGTAAATAATTGTTTACAAATAGTCTAATAATTTGTACTACTATACAGGAACTAACTGTTATTTAAAAGAAAATATCTAAATGTAAATAAAAATCAAAACTAGCACTAAATGATTAATATTTCACCATATAAAAACCTACAATGAAAAAATCTTATTAAATGGAGAGTTCTAAAATGGCAACAAAACGCATTTCCCGTGGGAAATTCAACCGTATACAACAATTATCTAACCAAGATGGTGTAATTGCAGCATTAGCAATCGATCAGCGTGGTTCAATGGTAAAAATGATGCAAAATGCCGTTGGGCAAGAGCGTTATAATATTGACATGGTGTATGAATTTAAAGAGCTTGTTTCTCAAGAATTAACCAAATATGTTAGTGCCATTTTACTCGATGAAGAACTTGGTTTTAAAGGTATGGCAGCAAAAAGTAAAAATGCTGGTCTAATCATGTCTTATGAAAAAACCGGCTACGATGCTAATACCCCAGGGCGTTTACCTGATATATTACCCGAAGATTCACTTCAACGTTTATTGAAAAAAGGGGCTGATGCAGCAAAAGTCCTTGTTTATTATAATCCTGATGATCCGCAAGATATATTAGATAAAAAACATGCATTTTTGGAACGTTTAGGTAACGAAGCAAGAGCGGCTGATATTCCGGTATTTGTGGAACCGATTGTCTATGATAATGCGATAGCTGACGATAAAAGTCCAGAATTTGCCAAAATTAAACCACAGAAAGTGATCAAAACCATTGAAGAATTTACTAAAGATCATTATTACATCGATATTTTAAAAGTAGAAGTGCCCGTGCTATTTAAAAATGTTGAAGGCTTTAACGATACTAATCCTGTAGTATATTCACAAAAACAAGCAGCCGAATATTTCCAACAAGCAAGTGATGCTGCTACTTGCCCATTCATCTATTTAAGTGCTGGCGTACCAACTAAGACTTTCCATGAAGAACTTATCTTTGCCGGTGAACATGGTGCTAAATACAGTGGTATTTTAGGTGGTCGTGCAACTTGGTTTGAAGGTGTAGAAGCATATGCTAAAGGCGGAAAAGACGGCTTAAAACGTTGGCTTGATACGATTGGCCGTGAAAATGTTGAGCAACTAAACAAAATTTTAAAACAATATGCAACACCTTGGTATGATGTCTACGGTGGTAAAGATAAGATTGAAATTATAGATCCTGTATTAAGTAATTAGTTGATTTTTTTATAAAATTAATTACGAATATTTAATATAAAAAGAGTACAAGCTTTTTCCTATTTTCACTTGTACTCTTTTTACTAAAAACAAAATCAGCTGATTGCCTTTTTATACTTATTTATAATTCTGCAATATCTTCAATCAAACTGCTTTATCAAAAAATAAATTAACCTTACTTTTTTCAGACATTGATTCGACATAGTCTTTAATTTTAGGTGGGAATTTAAGCCCTTTAACACAAGTTAAGTTGCGCAATATAGGAAACAAGCAAATATCATCCCAAGATAGCGTTCCATTACATGCATTAGCGGAAACAATTAATGGATCTAACTGATTTAATAAATCGGCTACGTTAGCTATTAATGAATCAGTTTGAGCAAGGCAATCCTCAAACGTTCCCAACTTTTTACTCTTATTAGTGACAAAATTATCAATAGCAGCTTGAGTAGCAAATTCAGCTAAACCAAGTTTTATATAACGAGGACACTCTAACTTATAGTCATATTGTTGAAGTTGTTTTATCAATGCTTCAATTTGGGGATTTTTAGGACCAGTTAAAATAGGGCTTCCTCCATAATTACTATCAACATAAGCTACAATATCCAGACTTTCTGGCATATAACTACCATCTTCTTTTTGTAAGATAGGTACCATTTTTTCACCAATCATGCTTTCTGGTGATTTAGCATCGTCACTTAAAAAAACCTGTTGCTCAACAGGAATATTTTTTAACCCAAAAATCATTCTTGCGCGTACACAAAAAGGACAGTGTTCATAAATATACAATTTCATATTCGTCTCCTAAAGCAATCAATGCCCCATAATAAAAAAGCCAAACAAAAAAACAGTATAAAAACTAACCCAGCGGAATAAAGCGCTTTTACATACCCAACATTCACCACATTAATAAATGGATAGGGATATTGATGAGTAAAATAACCTCGTATAAAGATATAAATACCATAAATTAACATCGACAAAAACGAACCAACAATGACATTAAAATGAATACGTCGAAACGGTCCCCAAATAAGCCAACTTAATATGCCAACAACAGGTAAAATCACATGTAGACTTTCATTGGCAAATTGTAACAATGTGTTTGGTGGTTTATGAATTCCTCTTAAGATCAAGTTATAGACTATCGCCGTTATAATCACCCCAACTAGACCATTTAACCGAATTACTTTGAAAAAAAATCGACTACAATTGGGATTGAAAGTTAACCATAGACAGCTAAATGCCAACATTAGATTAGACAACACGGTAAAAAAACTATAGTAAAAAATTATTCTGCCAATTGGCGTGCTTGGTTGCCAAGGACGAAGTTGCGAATGCCAATAAATATAAGTTTCAAAACCAATAACTAAAAAAGCATATAACGCAATAAAAAGATTAATATTTCGTTTTAACATAATATATATAAAAAATAAAACCATATTAAAGTATATATCAGTTAATCTAAAAAAATGAAAATATAAAAATAGATTACTTTGTTATTTTTTATAAAAGTAGAGTCAAAACGTTTTGTTTTATGAGTATATTTCAGTAATAATCGATTTTGAATCATACAAATTCGATAAAATTTTATACAAAATCCCAAGCAATAATTAAGCAAATCATAATGCTACTCACTTTTTACTATTGTGATTCACACCTAACATTTAAATTTAATATACTTTTATAACGAAACGATTTACCCTCCTGAATATTTATTAAATTAATTTCAATTTAATAAATTAAACTCACTAAAATTCCAGTCACTACCCTATCGACAGTTTAAAAAATTATTTTTATTAATGTGTAACCAATTATCAAAAAAATAGGTATGTTTAAGTGAAAATGATTTTATAGATATAACTTTCTATAAAAAATCTAAAAAAGCAAAATTTCATTAATCCTTCTTTGATAATACTTAGCCAGCAAATTTTAATTATTTGGGGTTAATTATTAATATCATTAAGTTATCCATTTGATTGAAATTTAAAGAAATGTAAAGCATATTGAAAAATACG
>CAMLIK010000154.1 GCA_946480175.1 uncultured Gilliamella sp. | reverse complement strand
TAGTTAATTTTAACGATTAATATTATTGTCAGTAAATAACATTATATTGTCTAAAACATTAAATAGAAAAATATAATATTAATAATGAATTAAACATAAAAAAGTTCAGGCAAATTTTGGGTTTAGTGGTACTTTCTTTGAAAATAAAAATTGTTTTTAGATTAAATTTTTATTTAGCTCTGAAAAGACTTTCTCTAATTTTAACATCAAGATTATTTACCCAACGATTGTAATTACGATGTACTTTCCCTTTACTATCTTGCAAGTTTGGACTAACAGACACTTAATTGATTGAGTAACTTCAGGAATGTTAAGATTATTGATGGAATTTTTATTGCTCCATTTACATATTAAATATGTTCAAATGATTTTACAAATGAATGTATACTTTAACAACTTCATTAGTTGCTAAAGTATACATTCATTTTTTTTAAAATCTCGTTTACCATCCTCATTTTTTTTAATTTATTTTTTATAACAATAATATATTATTACTCAGAGTTTAGTTTACTATAACCATTTTTAACCATGATAGATATCTTTTATGAGGTTATAGCATAGTGGCGATATCTATCCATAATTTTCAAACAAACTGTTATCTTTTTTTATAAAGAAATTTAATAAAATAGCGACTGATTAACTAAGATAAAAGTAAATTAATTGCCAATAAAAATATTAGATTATTTAGAGACTGAGATTGAATTCTACTTATGAGACTTAATGCCGGTGAAATATCATTTATAAAAAACACATAATAAATAGTCATACTTAAAAAACCACAAAGAAAAGTAGTTACCATTCCTGTCAATATCAATTTTGCGAAGCTCATTTTTGAATTTACATGCTCAAAACTATTTTTGATAACTACTGTGAAAAGTATATAGAGAATTACTGACAATAAAAGTCCAATCAATACAGGTGCCAACACTAAAGATATACTTGGCTGCAAAAAATGATAAATTATTGCTAACGATACATAGAACAAGAAAATACCAAAAAATGGAAAACGAATTTTTTTTAATTGGTCTGAATTAAAATTAATTGCTGATCGATAAATAATATTTTTTTTAACGATAAAATAAAACATAATGATTAGCACAAATAAATCTATTATAAGAATTAGCCAACATATGAAAATGAGATATAAATATGAAGATAAATCATCGCGAATGAGGTCAAAATTAATAAAAAAATAATTATGAAACAGTATGAATATTTTAACGCTGAATTCAAAAAACTGTGTTTCCAAACAATAGGTAATAAGATAAAAAATCACAGAGAGCAAACTGATTACTTTCCAATTTTTAGATACATTAAATAAACAATACTTTTGGCAGAAAAATACACTGATAATAAAAACTAAAAAATAATAATACATAGAACCCAAAGTTAAACTATGAATTAGTTGAGCTATGTAAATATTGCCTTCGCTAAGGTAGCTATCCGATTTGATAACAAGATTAAATATGGAATTGAATAATGAACATCCAAAATTGATAAAAATGAAAAGGCAAGGTAGTTTAAAATAAGATTGATTTTGAGTATCCATTATATCCCTATAAATGTTCATTATTGAATAATATAAAAAATGATAACTATCTTGAAAGATGAATATAAAGATTATATTTTGGTTTAAACATCCTATCGCCTTTATAATCAATATAACCTAAAAAATAGTAACCAAAATAAAAAATAGATCTGTATAAAAAATTATTGCTTCATCAAAGTTAAGAAATCTCAATTTATAAATTTTCTTTTCTTTTTTCTTTTTTTACCTTTTATTTTGTTAATTAGTAAACATATAAAAGCTATTGCAGGATTGAAAAAAAAGAGAATAAAAAACAATAAAATGATTAATAGTTCATATTCTGGAAAAGATTCTATAATTTTTTCTCGATATAATGCGGATAAGAATAAAATACTCATTAGAAAAAAATAAATTATTCTTGTTACCCATAATAATCTTTTTAACGATTTTATTCTTCTATAATGAGTTGGTGTACAATCTGAGTAAGGTATCGTGATACCCAACAGAAAAAGCTCAATTAAAAATAATAAAATATAAAAAAAAGTTACCATTTTTTATTTCTTCAGAGAGTCAATTTATCTAATAACACTGCATCATTGAAATTGGTAATAATATTTTAATTAAAGCTAGATACCTTAAATGACTTTTTTCCCCTTTGTCGCAGGATCGTCAAGTACAACTAACTAATTACTCAATAAGCATTACTCATAAATATAGCCTAGATTATATACAAAAATAGATAACTGTAAAACTAAGATCTTTATAGCGAATTTTAGAAAAATCAATCAACCTTAAGTCATGATAATGAATAGATATGGCGTCATTTGACGCCATCATGAAATATTTAGTATTAGAGCTGAACGTTATAAATCATTTTTTTCGCGTTCAATGGCTCGATAACCAATATCATGCCGATAGTAACAATCATGCCAATGAATATTTTTGAGTTGTTCATATGCGCGCTTTTGGGCATCTGATACGCTGTTACCTAGTGCGGTGACACATAGAACTCGTCCACCATTGGTACAAACTTGGCCATTTTCCAAGCACGTACCGGCGTGGAAGATTTTACAATCGTTTTCTATTACGGTTGGCAGACCTAAAATAACATCTTTAGTGTCGTAATCACCCGGATAACCACCAGCTGCGAGCACGACACCTAAGGCTGGTCTTGGATCCCATTTTGATTTTATGATATCTAGTTTACCTTTTGTGGCAGCTAAACAGAGTTCTATCAAGTCGGATTGCATTCGCATCATAATCGGTTGAGTTTCTGGATCGCCAAATCGACAGTTAAATTCAATGACTTTGGGATTACCTTGTTTATCTATCATTAAACCGGCATAAAGGAAACCAACATACACATTACCTTCTTGTGCCATGCCATTAACTGTTGGATAAATAATTTGTTGCATAACTTTATTGAAGACCTCATCGGTTACTACCGGTGCGGGGGAGTAAGCACCCATTCCTCCGGTATTAAGACCTGTATCGCCATCACCTACCCGCTTATGATCTTGACTAGTTGCCATTGGTTCGACATGTTTACCATCGACCATCACGATAAAGCTAGCTTCTTCGCCATCAAGAAACTCTTCTATTACTACTCGATGACCTGCATCACCAAAGGCATTACCCGCTAACATATCGCGCACCGCCTCTTCTGCTTCTTGAAGTGTCATGGCAACAATCACACCTTTCCCTGCTGCTAAACCATCAGCTTTTATTACAATTGGCGCACCTTTTTGCTGAATATAAGCAATAGCTGGTTCTATTTCGGTAAAGTTTTGATATTCAGCAGTTGGAATATGGTGACGAGCTAAAAAATCTTTAGTGAAAGCTTTTGATCCCTCTAACTGAGCAGCCGCTTTAGATGGGCCAAAAATTTTCAATCCAGCTTTTTGAAAACTGTCAACAATGCCGATAACTAATGGCGCTTCTGGTCCGACTATGGTTAAGTCTATTTGTTGCTCCTGTGCAAAATTTAATAGTC
>CAMLIK010000153.1 GCA_946480175.1 uncultured Gilliamella sp. | reverse complement strand
GGTGGTCCCCAAAGGATCATTGAATGTAAATGACCCGCCTCAATAGCTTTAGGTAATGGCTTGTCTTTGCCAAGTAATTGGCTTTGGCCAATATATTGAGATAAATTACGTGGACGCATCCTTGCTGCTAAAGGTTTAAATTCATCTGAGCTAAATTCAAAAGAGAGACTAGGCATAGTACATCGTTATCCAAATTGATAAAATATAATTATTATATACTGCTTAACTGATAAGTGAAAAAGAAAAGAAAATATCTTCCACAGCTAACCGAAAAACGGTAATATTTTGACCTAAAATTAATATGAGTGTTTAATTTATTGCATTAAACAAAACGCATAAGGATTGGTAATGAAGAAGTTTTTAATTTTAATTGGATTACTGACAAGTGTTACAGCATGGGCTGGTGATAAAGAGGTATTGCAAGAACGATTAGCTAAAATTGATGGATTTTATGCTCGTTTTTCACAAGATGTAAAAACGGCAGATAAACAACCTGTTCAACACGGTAAAGGTGATTTATGGGTGACAAGACCTTATTACTTTAACTGGACAATGACTGAACCGGACGAAACTTCAATCATTTCAGATGGACGTAATATGTGGGTATATACTCCTGCGGTTGAGCAAGTTAGTGTAATGAGCCTGAAAAAAGCAGTAGATAATCGTTTAATGCTTTTGATTACTGATAGTCATAACCCTATTTGGAATGCATATACTGTTACCCGAAAACAAGATTCCTTTACGTTGAAACCAACGGATGGTTCTAACCAAGATTTTGTTATCTCTGTTTTACCAACAGGGATGATTTCAAATTTTACAATTATTGAAGAAGACGGCCAGCGTAGTTTTTATGATTTATCTCGTCAAACTCTTGGTAAAGTAGCGCTTGATAAATTTAAGTTTACTCCACCGGTAGGGGTTACTGTTGATGATCAGCGTTGATGGTCTGAATAATAGTTAATTATTTAATTTTATTAAATTGATACACTTTGCGTAACTATGCAAAGTGTGTTGCAGCCATTTCAAATTACTAATTTTCATTAATACTAATAACTGGATTGTCAGAAAATAGATAATGATCGCGTTTGGTTTCAAAATCTTCACTTGCGGAATCAAATAACATTTTTTTGGTATTTTCCAAATGTTGCCACATGGCTAATTTAGCCGCTTTAGGATCACGATTAATGAGCGCCTCTAATATTTTATCATGTTCATTCCACCAACTTTCAATGTCTTGTTGTTGTACGTGTTCATGCAGTTTTTTCCATAAAGGGTTCAATGTTCGTTGTTGCCAAGCTTCTTGAACAATGGTAATTAATGCGGTATTACGGGTAATCATGGCAATTTGCGTATGGAATTTTAGATCCCAATCTGAATCTCGATAATGATCTTCTTTTTTAGCATTATGCTGAATTTCTAATAATTTGACGATATCATCTTTGGTGATTTGCGTTGCCGCAAATTCGGCAATATTACTTTCAATAAGTTGGCGCGCCTGTAATAATTCAAATGGTCCTGTAGTTGAGAAATTTAAGCCTTGTGAAGTTGTCAGAATATTGGTCTGTAAACTATTGGCGATAACATGAATCCCCGAGCCTTTTCTTGCGTCAACATAACCTTCAACTTCAAGCATGATAATTGCTTCTCTAACAACTGAACGGCTTACTTTTAGCTCTTCACAAATCAATCTTTCAGATGGTAGTTTACTTCCAACCGGATAAATTCCGTCAATAATTCGGTTTTTAAGTTCTGTGGCGATAACTTGGTAAAGTCTTTGATATTCGTTCTGTTGTTCGATCATGATGAATTTTGCATAAGTCCTTTAGATTTTCCAGACTTTTAAAATAACATCTAATTGCTTCAAATTAAATAATATTCCTGCATTTTTTTAATTAAAGATTTTTGTTAGCCAACTTTTTCGTCTAAAAAATATCCCTTTAATTATTATGGGTATAGTTTATTTTTGTGATGTATGTCAACTTTTTTAGTTGTCAGGCATGTTATTATACGCCAAAATATCTATATATATTTAGGAGCAATTAAAGATGTACAAAACGATAAAGAACCTGCGGTGGTATATGATAGCGTTAGTCACCGTAGGAACAATACTTGGTTACCTTACTCGAAATTCAATCGCGGTAGCCGCCCCCGTTTTAAATGAAGTGATGGGGTTAACAACACAACAATATTCATATGTGGTAGCTGCGTACTCAGCTTGTTATACCATTATGCAACCAATTGCCGGATATATTTTGGACTTGTTAGGCACAAGGATGGGATATGCAGTGTTTGCTATTCTATGGTCAGTATTTTGTGTAAGTACTGCATTTTCGGGTAGTTGGATCGGACTGGCTTTTGCTCGAGGTGCGGTGGGTGCAACTGAAGCGGCAATGATTCCAGCAGGACTCAAAGCAACCAGTGAATGGTTTCCTGCTAAAGAAAGATCGATTGCGGTAGGTTGGTTTAATTTAGGTTCGTCTGTGGGGGCAATGATTGCACCGCCATTAGTTGCTTGGGCAATATGGTTCCATAGCTGGCAATGGGCATTTATTTTATGTGGTTTATTAAGTTTTATTTGGGGAATTTTTTGGATAATCCTTTATCGCCATCCAACAAAACAGAAACGCCTTTCTGAAGAAGAGAGAAAATATATCTTATCTGGTCAAGAAGCGAGCCATCAAACGTCAAATAATGAAAAATTACCAACGAGTAAAATTTTAACTAGTCGACGTTTTTGGGGTATCGCTTTACCAAGATTTTTAGCCGAGCCTGCTTGGGGAACTTTTAATGCTTGGATTCCATTATTTATGTCCACCGCTTATGGCTTTGATTTAAAACAAATCGCTATTTTTGCTTGGATGCCGATGCTTTTTGCTGATGTTGGCTGTGTCCTAGGTGGTTATATGTCACCATTCTTCCAAAAACATTTTAAAGTAAGCTTAATCAATTCAAGAAAAATGGTAGTGACAGTCGGTGGCGTTCTTATGATTGCCCCTGGTCTGATAGGTTTATTCTCAAGCCCTTATGTTGCTATCTTTTTATTCTGTATTGGTGGTTTTGCTCATCAAGCATTATCCGGCGCATTAATTACATTATCTTCTGATGTATTTGGCCGTAATGAAGTTGCAACCGCAAATGGTTTCACTGGTATGGCGGCATGGTTAGCAAGTACTATTTTTGCCCTTATTGTTGGTGCACTTGCAGATACTGTTGGATTTAGTCCGCTATTTGTGATTTTATCTTGTTTAGATCTATTAGCTGCGTTAGCGGTTTGGACAATCTTAAAAGAACCCGCAGCAGATCAAAAATAATTAATAAATTAATTAGATTACAGAAATATATATTTCTGTAATCTTTAATAGTTAACTACTATTTATGGAGAATAAAATGAGTTTTTTAACTGAAAACTTTTTACTAGATACTGAATTTTCTCGTCAGCTTTATCATGATTATGCTGCTGATCAACCTATTTTTGATTATCACTGTCACTTACCACCAGAACAAATTGCTAAAGATTATCAATTTAAAAATCTGTATGACATCTGGCTAAAAGGTGATCATTATAAATGGCGCGCAATGCGTACCAATGGTGTTGCTG
>CAMLIK010000152.1 GCA_946480175.1 uncultured Gilliamella sp. | reverse complement strand
CCCCAGATCAGTAAATTCTTTACCATGTCGTTCAAAAGAAAAACCTCTCATAAAATTAATAGTTACGACTAAAATTAACCAAGTATAGTACTACAAAATTGTCCGGCTGGCTACTTCATCCCCATCGCGACAATATATACTTCTCGAGACCGTGCACGCGAGGCTTCTGGTTTGCGAATTTTGACTGTTTTAAACAGTGATCTTACCGTTTTTAGATACTCTTCGAATCCTTCACCTTGGAATACTTTAACGATGAAACTCCCATTTGGAGCAAGAACGTCTTTACACATATCTAATGCAAGTTCAACTAAATACATGGCTCTAGGTATGTCAACGGCAGGTTGTCCGCTCATATTTGGTGCCATGTCAGACATGACAACTTGTACTTTTTCTTCGCCAACGCGTTCAAGCAAGGCATTTAATACGGCTTCATCCCGAAAATCACCTTGTAAAAAATCAACGCCAACGATGGGATCCATTGGTAATAGGTCACAAGCAATAATTCTTCCTTTATTGCCAATGAGTGATGCAACATATTGTGACCATCCTCCCGGCGCTGCCCCTAGATCTACGACAGTTATTCCCGGTTTGAATAGTTTGTCACTTTTTTGTATTTCTTCTAATTTAAACCATGCTCTGGAGCGTAGCCCTTTTTTTTGTGCTTGTTGCACAAAACGATCTTTAAAATGTTCATTAAGCCAACGAGTAGAGCTTGCTGAACGTTTTTTGTTACTCACAGCGAATAAATCCTTAATGTATAGAGATCACTTCAATTGATTACAAATATATATAAGGGTAGAATAGCAAAATTACAACTTAATGTGATAAAAAATTAATGAATTTATCGAATAAACAAAAACAGTACTTAAAAAGTGAAGCTCATCACTTAAAACCGATAGTGATGATTGGTGCTAATGGATTTACCGAAGGTGTTCTTGCTGAAATTGAAAATGCCTTAAATTTCCATGAGTTAATTAAAATTAAAATCGCGGCTGAAGATCGTGAGACAAAAAAGCTGATTTGTGAAGCCATTATCCGCGAAACAAAAGCGCTAGCCGTTCAGCAAATCGGCTCTATTTTTACCATATTCAGACCAAGTGAAGAGCAGAAAATTTCTTTACCAAAATAAAAAACAGGGCAATTGCCCTGTTTTTTTATTGCAGCCGTTTTATTAAATATATTCAACTTTAATAATATCAAATTCAACATCGCCGCCCGGTGTTTTAATTTGTACGGTATCACCATCTTCTTTGCCAATAAGTCCACGAGCAATTGGAGAGTTAACTGAAATTAAATTCTGTTTGTAATCCGCCTCATCGTCACCAACAATTCGGTAGGTTGTTTCTTCATCGGTGTCAGTATTCACTACCGTGACGGTTGCACCAAATATAATACGACCGGTATTTTTAACTTTAGTGATATCGATAACTTGTGCTTGAGACAATTTACCTTCGATTTCTTGAATACGGCCTTCACAAAATCCTTGTTGCTCCCTTGCTGCATGATATTCAGCATTTTCTTTCAAATCTCCGTGTGCTCTAGCTTCAGCAATGGCGGCAGTAATTTGAGGTCTTTTTACATTTTTTAGTTCTTCAAGTTCTGCACGTAATAATTCGGCTCCCTTTACTGTCATTGGGATCTGTTTCATCTCGGTTTTTTCCTATTTATATAGTAAATAAAAAGAATAACAAATGTTCATCTTAATTAGAAGAAAGATAAATTATTAATTTAGTTTGTTATTCTGATGTTACAATTGGCATTAGTTATATATTAACTTCAAAACAAGTTTAACAACAAATCATTTATAGCAAAATCAAGTGCTATTTTAGCTAAAATCAGGTATCGTAATACAAATTCAACCCTTCATCTTAACTATTTAGCTTATTTATGAGACGATTACGATTTAGTTTAATCATCCTCTTTTCGATTTTCTGGTTGTTAATTGTAGTTGGCTATTTTTTGTTGCAGACCAATTTTGGTGCCAAAATAGTAAGCCAACAATTATCAAGGCTGAGCGCCTATTCTATTACAATTGGCAAAATAAATCATTCCTTTGCTAATTTTTATGAGTTAAGCGTAGATAATTTATTGGTAAAAAAAGATGAGCAAGAAGTTGCTAATATTGGTAAATTAATCATTGGCTTTGATAAGCAAAATTTATGGCAATTCCATCATTTTAATTATATCAATATCATTGATGGGACGCTAAATGGTTCTCAAATCAGTCAATCGAATTTTACGGCAAATGTGTTACAGTTTTATAATACAACCTTAAATTTTTCATTGAATAATGCTCAAGATTCTCTGTTGTTACAACAAATTAATGGGGGTATAAAACCGTTTAATCTAACGAGTAAACAACCATATCAATTCGATTTTACTGCCCAGCAAGTATTGTTTAAGCAAAAGGTGGTAAATAGCGTGTTACTGCAAGGATATTACCGTGATGGTATAACTTCAATTACTAATTTAGGCGGTAATATTGATAATGGTTTTTTTGTTAGTAAATTAAAAATGCTAGCAGATGGTAGTTTGGATATAGCACAATTAAAATTAAACAATATACATTTTCAAGCTAATAATGAGACTGATTTAAACAGATACTTGTCTGAGCTACCAACATTCAAACTACAAGAATTTTCGATATTTGATAGTAATATTCAATTACCTAATTTAGTAATAGAAAAGGGTAATATGGAGATAACTAACATTGGTTATGATAATCAGTGGCAGTTACAGCAAAGTAATTTCATTATTAGTGCTGATAATGTTGTGTGGTTTGATGAAATATTTTCATCATTATTACTGCAACTATCTTGCAAAGATGATGAAGTAGACATTTTAAAAGCGGTCGCAGGGTGGAGTGATGGTAATGTCCATTTAACTGGTAACTGGAAAAACAATGTATTACATTTACAAACATTATTACTAGCCAGTATTAATTATCAGTTACCTGATGACTTAAAACAACGGTTATTACCTAATATATTCAATCAAGTCGATATTGATCAGCTAACTGTTTTGCCAAGTACGTTAATCAGCACTAAGTCTGACTATCCATTTAATCTCACAGATTTTAATGTTTCTGGAACCAACATTAGGTTAGTGGAAGATAAAAAGTTTGGCATATATTCAGGCTCGTTATTTTTTAAAGCTAATGATGCAACAATTAATAAAATTGCGGTTAAATATCCTAATTTGTCGGTGAGTTTTGATAGTCAGCATCAAGCGTTATTGAGTTTTAGCGCATTAATTAATAGTGGTACGCTTGATGCAACCGCAACGATAAACCCTTTACAAACCGAGTTTGAATCATTACATATTATTGCTAAAGGGATTACTAGTGAACTGTTAAATCGGTGGAAGTTAGTTGAAACTCCGCCTGAATCATTAAATTATCGTGCTGATTTACATGGTGAAATTTCGCCATTTAGCCTTTCAGGAACATTTTTTACTAACGATAATGAGTATTCAATTTATTCACCACATTGATTTTAATATAATTATCCTTATATTCGTTTTCAGATGTATTAAGTTATAAATGAGGAAACAATGTATCTAGTAAGATTAGATAAATGGTTATGGGCGGCTCGGTTTTATAAAACTCG
>CAMLIK010000151.1 GCA_946480175.1 uncultured Gilliamella sp. | reverse complement strand
CTGTAGTGATTTTTAATGTGACAAAGTTCCTTCCTGGACTACACACAAAAACTTCCGCTTTTACGATTTTCATTGAATACCTCATTTATGATTTATGCAGCATCAGATTAATTGATTAAATACTACCATACAAGTAGATTAGAATGTTTTTGTGAGTAAGATCACATTACCAAAAAATATTGCAAAAAATTACGGATTAGCCGATGTTCTCGCCATAGATGGCAAAAATGATAAACAGCCTAATAAAAGTAATAATTATCATAAGGTTATTGAATTAACCTTAAATAGATTTATCAAGATTAATATTGATGTGTTGGTTATAGATAAAAAAGTGTCATATTGAATCAACACGACACTTTTAATAGAAAAGGTATTTATAATTGTAGAATTAAAAATAAAATCGTATAAATTACTTAATTTGCAGTAAGCTTATATATTGTTGAGCACTGCAAAGTTTGTATTATTTATCTCGCCATAGACTTTCATATTTATGACCGGTGAGATTTTCAACAACCTTACGAGTCTTTTCCGAAACATCACTTTTCGAGCCATTATTTTTTAAACGTTCAATTTCTGTAACTAAAATTGTGTGAGTCTGCTTATTTAACTTAAAAGTTAATGCATAAATTAATGCAATTGATAATAAACCAATTGTTCCACCAACAAATAATATACTGATAGTATTTATCGCTTCAGCACTTTGTTGAGTACTACCTTGCACAAATCCACCTTTTTGTAGAATCAATCCGACGATGAACGTGGCAATAGCAACTGTAGTTTTGCGACCAAATGTCATAACAGCCGCATATAAACCTTCTCGACGCTGTCTAGTTAGCATTTCATCAACATCAGGAATAAACGGAAAAACATTCCATGGGGTAAATTCTAAAATGCAACGACCGGCCTGATAACAAATAGCCAAAATATATAACCACCAGATTTTGGATGAAGGATCGACTACATATACAGCGTAAAAACCTAAGATACAGATGATCATTGTTGTATAAGAGAATATATACAGTCTTCCCGGACCATATTTTACCATTGCAACACCAGCCAATAATGTTATTGGTAATCCGATAATACTTAACGATAACAATCCACCGGCAAATGACGAAGAGACACATAAACAATAGACACAAAAAAAGACAAATACAGTGTTAAAAATATCTTTTGCCGTAAATGAGAATAAATAGATAGCTAAATGTCTACGGAAAGCTCGAATATTAAATGTGGATAAATAATCTTTAACTAGATTTTTTACAACCATCACTTTTTCAGAAAAACTTTTTTTGTTCACGCCTTGCTGTTGATGCTTTAACATTACTGGAGTTAGTTCTCTTTCCCACGTCACTTTATATGAAATAAATACACAGACAGCAAAAATAACCGAGAAGAAAAGTCCATTAATAAAATAGGCATAAGCATTATTTTCACCAAAATAGTGAATTAAAATACCTGGTACTAATGTTGCTAAAAAAGTCCCGCTAGCAGATAAAAACATCCTACCAGTAGATAATTTGGTTCTATCATTATAATCTTTGGTCATTTCTGACGGTAATGTTTCCCAAGGAATCAACACAATAGCGGCAACGATTTCGAAGACTAAATATACCGTTAAATAAAACCAATAATTCATCCCGGTTACCCAAAGTAAAACATAAAGCAACATAAGAGGAGAGCCAATTAGTAAGAAAAACCGTCTTCTTCCAAATTTTTGTCCTAACTTATATTTATAAAAGTTATCGGTGAAACTGCCCATAAAAAGGCTGACAATCGCATCAACTATTCGCGCAATTGCCACAATAGATGCCGCTTCAATAGGTGTTAATCCTACAAAGGTGGTATAGAAAAAGAGTAACCATGCCCCTATGATGGTAAAAGCACCACCGCCCATAATATCCGTTAGACCATAGCCGATAGCGATTGGAATCGTTACTTTTTTCTTTTTATTAACCGCGTTATTCATATTTTTTCCTTTTTAATGAATTCTTGGATTAGCAAAAACTTAATAATTAATTGTTTTTTTAATTATTAAGTTTGATTGTAGTTAATTTGCTAATGAAACAACTTCACGCCACACTTCACTATCAACAGGTATACCATTGGTTAAATGATCTTTACGAGTGTTTATTTCTAATTCACCTGGATAAAAAACAGCTTTTTGCCCTTCAGCCGGTGTTGAGGTATTAACATATTGAGTAATACTAGTTACCATCTGTTCATTAAATTCTTTTCCTCCCAATTGAGAAGGGTCAAATACCATAAAAATTTGACTAGCGCCGGTACAACTCCCTTTTTGAATCTTATCAATTTCATTAGTTGGATTACCCATCGATAAAAGTGCCGCCATTGCATCTAGTACGATAGCCATACTTGACCCTTTCCAATATCCAGTTGGTAGAATTCGCATTGATTCTTCTATTGGCCCTGGCTCATCAGTTAAATTGCCATCTTTGTCATAACCACCAGGAAACGGAAGTTTCTCACCTTTTAAGCGAGTAACTTGAAGCTTACCATAGGCATATTGTGACATCGCCATATCTACAACGATTGAACCATCTAAACTTGGCACTGCCATCACGAATGGGTTATTACCTAATCGGGTATTTTTTGCGCCCCATGCCGGCATACATGATTCGGTATTCGTCCAACAAATTGCAGCAAATCCTTTTTCTACCGCTTTCCAACCGTAAGTTCCACCACGCATCCAATGAGTTGTATTACGTAATCCAATAATACCAACAGCATGTTTTTTAGCTAATTCAATTGCTTTATCTAAAGCAAATAGTGCATTTGTTATTCCGATCCCTTGATTCCCATCATAAACTTCAAGTGCGCCTAGTGATTTAACTAGACTAGGCTGAGCTTTAATATCTACCCAACCTTTATTAACATAATCAACAAAACGCGCTACTCGATTCAATCCATGGGAGTAAACCCCGTCAGAAGTAGATTCGGTGTGTATTTGTGCACATATTTCCGCTTGTTGTTCTGATAATCCTGCATTAAGAAATGCTTTTTTGATGGTCACTTTCATATCCTGAAATGTTACTTTTTGCATTTTTGTATCCTTAAAAAACAGCCGGTTAACGCTTTTATTAATATTTAGTTTTGATGAGTTTAATAATTCAATCTAAAAAGATTCATAAAACGTCTATTGTGATTTTTATTAAATAGAGTCAATACTGATTGAATGTAGGAAAAATATAATAAAATATACTACCATACAAGTAGGTTTAATTTGTTTTGTGAACTTTATCACAAAAAACTAAGAGAAAAACTTTTGAGAGTAGGCAACGAATAAGGGATAGTTAAAAGTAGATAATGGGGATAAAAACAGCTGACAGTTTGATATCGTCCATAGTTATAAATAGTTACCATTGGATATAATTGTCTATTCGCTCAGGTAGTTTTAATCTACCACAAGATAAAGAAAACAATGATCAAGTGAAAAAAATAACCGTTTTACATTACGCATGTAAAACGGTTATCTATATCTATTAGTTTAAGGCAATACTTCTTCTAGCAAATTTTACCAATTCCACAAAGTGCCATCTTCTAAACGCGCGATTGGTAAATAAGCAGGGTTATATGGATATTTTGCCGCCAGTTTTTCATCAAAATCGATTCCTAAACCTGGTTTATCACTTGGATGCATATAAC
>CAMLIK010000150.1 GCA_946480175.1 uncultured Gilliamella sp. | reverse complement strand
GTACTTATGCTACACTACTCGGTATTAAAAAGAAAATTTATCTCGAAAATTATGACGACACAAGTAAATATAAACAGTAGTAATCTTATCTGGATTGACCTTGAAATGACAGGCCTTGATCCAAATAGCGATCGGATTATCGAAATCGCTACCATCGTAACTGATTCTAATTTAAATATCCTCGCTGAAGGCCCAGTCATTGCTATCCATCAATCAGATGAACAACTTGCGCTTATGGATGATTGGAATCAAAGAACGCATGGCAAATCCGGATTAATTGATCGTGTACGTCAAAGTACCATTTGCGAACAACAAGCAGAACAACAAACCATTGAATTTTTAAAACAATGGGTGCCTGAAAACTGTTCACCAATCTGTGGTAATACCATTGGTCAAGATCGCCGTTTTCTATTTAATTACATGCCAAATTTAGAGAAGTATTTTCATTACCGTTATCTAGATGTTAGTACGATTAAAGAATTAGCCAGACGTTGGAAACCAGAAATATTAAAAGGTATCAGTAAACAGAGTTCGCACCAAGCGTTGGATGATATTCGTGATTCAATTGCCGAATTAGTTTATTACCGACAACACTTTTTTAATCTTACTAATGAATGATCATGAGTATTTTATACACGATTTTACTTTATTTAATTCAACCGTTTGTCTGGATAAGACTACTTTGGCGTAGCCATAAAGCGCCAGATTACCGTAAGCGATGGTTAGAACGTTATGGATTTTGCAAAAATAAAGTCAAATCAGGTGGAATTTTAGTACATGCGGTTTCTGTCGGCGAAACGTTAGCCGCAATTCCATTGATCAAAGCGCTGCAAAGCCAATATCCACAGTTACCGATTACGGTGACGACCATGACACCCACTGGCTCTAAACAAGTTAAATCCATACTCAAAGAAAGTGTTAGTCATGTCTACTTGCCTTATGATCTGCCTTGTGCAATACATCGCTTTCTAAAAACAGTTCAGCCCAAATTAGTTATAATTATGGAAACAGAGCTTTGGCCAAACTTAATTAGCCAATGTGATAGCAAAAAAATTCCATTGATCATTGCTAATGCCCGCTTATCAGAACGTTCAGCCAAAAGATACCATAAACTAGGACAAGCGATTAGTAAACTATTAGCTAAAATCAGCACGGTTGCCGCCCAAAATAGACAAGACGGTGATAGATTTATCTCATTGGGTCTACCGGTAGATCATTTAGCGGTAACGGGTAGTATTAAGTTTGATATTGAACTCACGGCCAAGCAACAACAGAATCTTGCGCAGTTAAAACAGCAATGGCAATTACATCGACCAGTACTAATCGCTGCCAGCACGCATTCAGGTGAAGATGAAATCATTTTATCAGCATTTCAACAGCTTCTTAAAAATCATGGCAACTTATTACTTATTTTAGTCCCTCGTCACCCTGAACGTTTTAAAACCGTTGAAAAGCTAATTGCCGATAATGGCTTGAATTATATTACACGCAGTAGTAAACAACCCCCTACAGATCAGACACAAGTGATTTTGGGTGATACCATGGGAGAATTACTGGAACTTTATGGTTTGGCTAATATTGCTTTTGTTGGCGGTAGTTTAATTGAGCATGGCGGACATAACCCCCTGGAACCGGCTCTACACCATATTCCCATTATAAGCGGTACACATTTTTTTAACTTTAAAGTTATTGGTGAACAGTTAATTGAAGCTAATGGCATGCTGGTATGTGATAGTTCTGCTGATTCGCTCTATTCCACCATTAACAGCTTATTAAATGATGAAAGTCGTTGTCAGCAAATTGGCGAAAATGCCTATCAAATTTTAAAAAATAACCAAGGCGCGCTAAACCGCCTTCTTGAGGTTATCCATCACTATCTTGAAAAATCATAAGGATGGCTTGTGAATAAAAAACAGGGGTTATTGCTAGTTAATTTAGGCACACCAAGTGCCGTAACACCAATGGCGATTCGTTGTTACTTGACCGAGTTTTTACTCGATCGCCATGTTGTCGACCTGCCTGCTTTTATTTGGTATCCAATTTTAAAATACCTTGTACTACCTAAACGCGTCCCCTATATCATCAACCATTATCAAAAGATATGGATTGAGAGTGAATCACCATTACTTCATTACAGTAAACGCTTAATTAATCAATTACAATTAGCATTACCTAATATGCAATGTGAATTAGCTATGACCTATGGTGAACCAAACTTACTCTCGGCGTTAAATAACTTAAAGTCATGTGAACAAATTACATTATTACCGTTATTTCCACAGTATTCTACAACGACAACTCAAGCGGTATTAGATAAAGTAAAGCAACTTATTATTGACAATAATATCAAAATTAACCTTAGCTATATTCGTGATTATGCCGACCACCCAAGTTATATTGATGCTCTTTATTCACAAGTCCAGCAAGCGTTTTCAACCCAAGGGCAACCTGATGTGTTGCTCCTTTCCTATCATGGTATTCCTGAACGCTATATTGATAAACGCCAAGACGACTATGTGCAAAGATGCCAGTTAACCACTAAATTATTGACAAACAAATGTCAAGAAAATGGCATCAACTTAGCCATAAAAATGGCTTATCAATCAAAATTTGGTAAAGGGAAATGGGTTGAACCCAACACTAGCGATATATTAGCAAACTTGGCTAAAACCGGTACTGAACATGTGCAGGTTATCTGTCCAGGTTTTTCGGCAGATTGCATTGAAACGCTTTATGAAATTGACGAACAAAATCGAGAAATATTTTTAAATGCTGGTGGTAAACTGTTTTATTACATTCCAGCCTTAAACGATACGCCACTACAGGTCGAATTAATCAAAAATATACTGCAAAAACCCCGTTCCTCAACTTTTTTAACTAATTAAGGTTTATTTTAACAATAATCGACTATTCAAAATAAAATTTGCTAAACGTAAAATTGATTAATATTAAAGCTAAATAACCAACTAATTTAACCTGCATGATTAACCTGTGTTAGGATGATAATTAAAAATTATTAGCGCTCAAAGGAGAATAATCGATGAAAATAATCATCATTGGCGCTCAAGCAGCTGGCGCAAGTGCTGCGGCAAAAGCCAAAAGAAGGGACCCCAATGCGACCATTCGCATCTATGAAAAATCAGATATTGTTTCATTTGGAGCGTGTGGCTTACCTTACTTTATTGGCAACCACTTTGGTGATGAAAATGAAATGATATCGAGAACACCAGAACAATTTGCTAAAGATGGGATTGAAATCAAAACGTTACATGAAGTTATCGCTATTGACCCAAGATTGAAAAAAATTACCATTAGGGATATCAAAAGCAATCATTGTTTTGATGATGATTATGACAAATTACTTATTGCGGTTGGCGCTACACCAATAATTCCACCGTTAGAAAATCACCAACTGGAAAATATTTTCACTTTACGCAATATGTATGATGGTTTAGCTATAAAAAATGCCTTAACCAATCGGCAAAACAGCAATATTGTGGTCATAGGTGGCGGCTATATCGGGCTTGAAATAACCGAATCTTTAGTCGCATTAAACAAAAATGTAAAACTAATTCAATTAGATGAAAGAGTATTGGTCGACGCCTTCGATCCGGAACTTACCCAGATAATTGAAGAAAACCTAAAACAACATTGTGATTTACACCTACAAGAACGAGTACAAGGTTTCGAAGG
>CAMLIK010000149.1 GCA_946480175.1 uncultured Gilliamella sp. | reverse complement strand
TCGAATATGTATTACTCAACCAAATCAATGATAGTGTCGAACATGCCCATGAACTGGCTAAATTCCTGAAAAATGTACCAAGTAAAATCAATTTAATTCCATGGAACCCTTTCCCTGGAGCACCTTATTCTCGTTGTTCAAATACCCGAATTGATCGGTTTATGAAAACATTAATGGGCTATGGATTTACGGTAATTGTTCGTAAGACACGTGGTGACGATATTGATGCAGCCTGTGGCCAACTGGCAGGGGAAGTCGTTGATCGTACTAAACGAACACTGTACAAAAAGCAGAATCTTATTCAACAAACAGCATAAAATAGTGAAGGAGTGATGCATGAAAGGTGCATTAATAGCATTAAGTGGTTTAATCATACTCATGCTAGCAGGTTGCCAGACGAGTGCCCGAGAAGAATTTGATCCTGAAGCCGCGGCATTAGCAAGAATGCGGTTGGGGTTAGGCTATTTAGCTAAAGCCAATGAATCTGAGGATAATGTCAAAGCCGCACATTACAATCTAAAATTAGCTGCTCAATATTCACCTAAAAATCCACAGGTGATGCTAGCAATGGCAATGTTTGACCAACATGTTGGTGAATATAATGAAGCGGAAATGATTTATAAACGTATCACCTTAATGCAACCAGGTAATGGCCTATTTCATATTCACTACGGCTCCTTTTTATGTGGCAGAAATCGTTATCAAGAAGCCAAAGAACAATTTAGTAAAAGTTTAGAACTCGATCGCCATCGATGGAAGGCGGATGCCTACGAGCAATATGGTTATTGTGCTATCCAAAATGGCGATAAGAAAACCGCAGATCTTATGTTTAAACAACTTTTCGCATATGATTCAAGCCGTCGAAACAACGTGATAAAAACGGCAGAACTTTATAAAAATAAAGGCGATAAAAAGATAGCTAACTATCTTTTTTTAATATTAAAGAAATAAACTATAAAAATTAAAAGAAATATCATTCATTAGAAGCAAGAGTAAATATCATGAGTTTTTTGGCTATTTTATTATTAGCATTAGCCATGTCTACTGATGCCTTCGCGGTAGCGATTTGTCGAGGTGTCTCACTCAAATCGACACCATTTCTAGGGGCATTGAAAGTGGGGATATTATTTGGTTTTGTTGAAGCCATTACCCCGATATTAGGCTGGTTAATTGGTTATATTGCACTTCAATATATTGAAAAATGGGATCACTGGATTGTTTTTACCGTCATGTTATTTTTAGGTATTAACATGATTTATCATAGTTTTAAAGAAGAAAACGATGAAAATGACGATCAAAAACCCTGTTCCTCAACAAAAAAATCATTTTTAATATTGATTCTTACGGCAGTTTCGACCAGCATCGATGCATTTGCAGTTGGCATCGGATTAGCGCTTGCCAGTGTCAACATTTATCTTGCATCTACAATGATTGGATTAGCAACCTGTATTATGGTTACACTAGGATTGTTATTAGGGAAAAAACTCGGCTGTTTAATTGGCAAACAAGCATCATTTATTGGTGGCATTGTTCTAATTATTATTGGTTCAATAACACTTTACCAACATTTAATAAGCTAATATTCACTTTAGATAAAAAAACCACTCACATATTTGAGTGGTTTTTTATTTTTATTGAATAAATAGGAGAATTACATCATTCCGCCCATTCCTCCCATGCCGCCCATACCACCAGCAGCACCTAAATCAGCTTTATCATCTTTAGGTAAATCAGTAACCATACATTCAGTTGTGATCATAAGACCAGCTACTGATGCAGCATATTGCAATGCGCTACGAGTTACTTTAGTTGGATCTAAAATACCCATAGCAATCATGTCGCCATACTCTTCAGTTGAGGCATTGTAACCATAGTTACCTTCACCGCCTTTAACCGCATTAACCACAACAGAAGCTTCTTCACCACAGTTAGTTACTATTTGACGTAATGGTGCTTCCATCGCACGAAGCGCTACTTTAATACCCACGTTTTGATCTTCGTTTGCACCTTTAAGGTCTAAAATTGCAGCTGCTGCACGAACTAACGCAACACCACCACCAGCAACAACACCTTCTTCAACTGCTGCGCGAGTTGCATGTAATGCATCTTCAACACGTGCTTTTTTCTCTTTCATTTCAACTTCAGTTGCCGCACCAACTTTAATTACTGCAACACCACCAGCTAATTTAGCTACACGTTCTTGAAGTTTTTCTTTATCGTAATCAGAAGTTGATTCTTCGATTTGTTTACGAATTTGTTCAACACGTGCATTAATTAATGATTCTTCACCAACACCGTCGATGATAGTGGTGTTATCTTTATTGATAACCACACGTTTTGCTTGACCTAAATCTTCAAGTGTTGCTTTTTCAAGTTCTAAACCAATTTCTTCTGAAATCACAGTACCAGCAGTTAAGATTGCAATATCTTGTAACATAGCTTTACGACGATCACCAAAACCAGGTGCTTTAACCGCTGCAACTTTAACGATACCACGCATAGTATTGACAACTAACGTTGCTAATGCTTCGCCTTCTACATCTTCAGCGATAATTAATAGTGATTTACCTGCTTTAGCAACAGCTTCTAATACTGGTAATAATTCACGGATATTAGAGATTTTTTTATCTGCTAATAAAATATATGGACTATCTAATTCAACAGTCGCAGTTTCTGGTTTGTTGATGAAATATGGTGATAAATAACCACGGTCAAACTGCATACCTTCAACAACATCAAGCTCGTCTTGTAAACCAGTACCATCTTCAACAGTGATAACACCTTCTTTACCTACTTTTTCCATTGCTTGAGCAATTAAAGTACCAACAGTTTCATCAGAGTTTGCCGAAATAGTACCAACTTGTGCAATCGCTTTATAATCAGCACATGGTGACGATAACTTTTTAAGCTCTTCAACAGCTGCAACGACTGCTTTATCAATACCACGTTTTAAATCCATTGGATTCATACCCGCAGCAACGGCTTTTAAACCTTCGTTAACGATAGCTTGAGCAAGTACAGTTGCAGTAGTGGTACCGTCACCAGCTGCATCGTTTGCTTTTGAAGCAACTTCTTTAACCATTTGCGCACCCATGTTTTCGAATTTATCTTCTAATTCGATTTCACGAGCAACTGAAACACCATCTTTAGTAATAGTTGGTGCACCAAAAGATTTATCTAAAACTACATTACGCCCTTTTGGACCTAGCGTTACTTTAACTGCATCAGCTAATACATTAACGCCTTTAAGCATTTTAACGCGAGCGTCATTTCCAAATTTTACATCTTTAGCTGCCATCTTCGTATATCTCCTAAATTCTGTATATAAGTTAAATTATCTGCCAATTATGCTTCAACAATGGCTAAAATATCAGTTTCTGATAGGATAAGCACTTCTTCATTATCGATTTTTTCGGTTTTAACGCCATATCCTTCATTAAAGATTACGATATCACCAACTTTAACATCTAGTGGCTGAACTTGACCATTTTCTAAAATGCGACCATTACCAACAGCTAAAACTTCACCACGTGTTGATTTACCAGCAGCTGAACCAGTTAACACAATACCGCCAGCTGATTTTGATTCTACTTCTTTACGTTTGATGATCACACGATCATGCAATGGACGAATTTTCATTAGTTATCTCCTAGCACTAATTTTTACTTAAGTAATTATTGACAATAAATCATAAAATTATGAT
>CAMLIK010000148.1 GCA_946480175.1 uncultured Gilliamella sp. | reverse complement strand
TAGTAGTATGTCTATTTAGGTAATAGTTTTAGTTAAAATGAGCCTTAAGCATAGCTAACCGCTTTATCCATAGTCACCCAAACGAGAGTGCTTTATTCATCCTCAAATATTAATTTGATGGTATATTACAAGCAAATGGTGACGTTATAGTTGACACATATACTTAACAAAAAACTCATTCGTCTTTTCAATAAGAACAAACAGGGGAACTAATGCCTTGGAATGCGAAAACGGCAAGTTAACTCTGGTTAATTCTTAACTTATCTTACTTTTATACTATTAGATGATTAATTAACTCTAAGATGTCAGCTATTAAAAGTAGGTAATGATAAAATATCAATACTACAAGATGCAATTGATCTCCTAATATTACTAAATGTTTATGAAGAAAAACTAAAATATTGAAAAAATATCGAGTATTTATTAATCATGTTGATGTACAACCAGCACTAAATATTTAATGTTCAAACTAACCAAAATAGAGTTAACTAATAAACAAAAAATTTACTAATTTCTTGGAAGTGTTTTCATATCTTATATTCCTAGCAAGTAGTTTCCTTAGCGGTTTGTAATAATTTGGGTTACAAATCTATTCATTAACTCACTCTTTTTAATTGTGTCATTATCTTTAGCAAGCCATTTTATGGAATGCAAATTCAATGCATTTTGATAATTTATTCATAAATTGGATATTTAAAACAAACACAATCAGCTCATTCGATCGCTTTATTGGCGATTCGATTTTTTATTTATAGGATGAAAATATGAGTCAAAAATTTTATACATTAATTACCCAACAAGGGGCGGCATTACTAGCAAATGCGGCTGCTTTAAGTACTCCGCTCAAATTAACTAAGATGGCCGTTGGGGATGGAAATGGTAGTGCGACTACACCAAATGCCACTCAAACCAACCTTATTCATGAAGTCTATAAAGCACCACTTAATTCATTAACAACTGATGAAAAAAATCCCAATCAAATTATTGCTGAATTAGTTATTCCTGAAACACAAGGTGGTTGGTTTATTCATGAAATAGGTTTATATGATGAGAATAATACTTTAGTCGCTGTTGGTAATTGCCCGGCAACTTATAAACCACAACTATCCGAAGGCAGTGGCCGAACGCAGGTTATCAGAATGATTATTATTGTTGATAATGTTGATTCTGTAGCGTTAAAAATAGATCCATCTGTTATACTCGCTACTCGTAAATATGTCGATGATTTATTATCAACTACGATGCAAAATCACAAGGCGAATACTCAGCAAGAACTACAAAAAGAGTTAAACAAGCTGGTTCCGAAAATAACTCAAATTAATGGTTATGAGTTGAAATCCAATGTTACTTTAACCGCTAATGATATTAACGCTCTGCCGGCAATAAAAAAAATGCAGGCTGGGGCACCTACTTATGAGGTAGGTAACTTCCTAAATTTCCTAAAAGAGGTTAATTTTTATGTTTTACCAACCTTTAAAAAGCAAAACATGTTAGGAAATGGATTTTTATCTCAGAATGGATATGCTCAAATACCGTTATCTATTGAAGGAACAATTAAGTTTTTAATTGTCCAATGGGGTAGTAGTGTGGCATACGGTCCGCGTTATTTTACATATCCGATTTCATTCCCCAATAATTATTTGTGTTCTTTTGCTACATCGAACGATGTTGGAGGATCATTTGTATCAGTTGACACAGCTAAAATAGCTAATCTAAAGACTCAGATACATTTGTCTCCGTATTCTGTTTCTGGTGTAGTAATTTCAGAGCGAGTAGTCGCAATAAATTGGTTATCAATAGGTTATTAATTATGTCTATTTATTATAATTCAAAAAATAATTGTTTTTATGATTCAAATATTAATGAAGTTTCATCAGATTCTATTAAAATTAGTAGTAAATATCATTTTGAGTTATTAGAAAAACAATCTCAAGGATTTGTAATTAAATCTGATGCAAATGGTTATCCAGTTGCCGTCGAATCTGTTTTGACCGCAGATGAAATAATGATGGTTAATACATCAAAACAGCAACAATTATTAAATGTTGCAAATGCAGAAATTGACATATTGAATAGATCAGTTCGTCTACGTCGAGCGACTGACGCAGACAAAAAAAGATTAGCGTTATTAGAAAATTACTCAATTGATTTATATGAACTCGATTTAAGTAACCCCGATGTTGTTATTCCTGAAAAGCCCTAAAGGGCTTTTTTAGGTAGTTCAGGAAATGTTAAGTCATGATCAGACAAATCGGCTTGCGATACATCGATTGTAAATAGTTCAAGTTGTTCAAGTAGAAGTTTGTCTGCATCCGACGCACGATTATATTTTATGGCCCGCTCTAAAATGATTATTTGTTCATTGGCAAGATTTATCAATTGTTGTTGCAGTGATTCATTTTGTAATTTTATTTCATCGTTAGTAAAAACGCGTTCAATAGCAACAGGACGCCCATTTATATCAGATTTAATTACAAATCCCTTCGACTGTTTTTCTAACAATTCAGCATGATCTTTATTGGATATCTCGACTGAGTTTGTTGGAACGTCATTAATATTTGAATCATAAAAGCAGTTATTCTTTGGATTATAATAGATCATGTTATTTATCTCCCGATTGCAATTATTTGAAGAAAAGAATCAATATGAATATCGCCAACTTTCCCCCATATCTTAGCTGTTGACAGTGTGTGAGGTAATACTGTAACAGTATGACAACCGTCCGCTCCGTCATTTGCTAGCGCAAAATAAAAATTATTTGGAAATGAGACTGGTAATGTTGCTATAGTCCCGTTTCCTGCATCACAACCGTAATACATTGCCGTAAAATATTGAATAATAAGTCCGTCTGCCCGTCTTAAAACAACAGTATTGCCATTTATATGAATCGATAATATCCCGTAATGACATGCCCATTTTTTTGCACTCTAATTTAACTGGTAATGCTATTTTTGCGCCAGTTTTGTATTGGTCAATTAATAAGTGGTTTCGTTTTACATTCGATTTTTTCATTACAGCTATATCAGAACGGCGTTGACCCGTTACTAATGCTAGCATCATTGCTTTATGCATAACCTTGTTACCTGTTTTTTCTGCCTCGTTTAATATTTTTTTAAACTCATTTAAGGTCATACGCGATCGTTTCACCACAACTTTTGGGCATTTAATTGGATCGACAGGATTTTTATCATTCCAACCTTGGGCGTAGGCTTCCCTAAACACATCCGTTAAAAGATGATACATATTTTTACCAGAAGGGGCCTTGTCTTGATCTGTATAGATTTTAATAATTTTAGTTATATTGGCAGGTGTTATTTCCTTTATTAATTTGTCGCCAATTTCTCGACGAATAACTTTAATAAGATAAGCCTTTATTTCTCTAGTTTTAGGTTTTAATTCTCGTTCAGCTAAGATTTTTACATATTCGTCTAACCATTTATTAACTGTTTTTGATTTGTATGATTGGAATAATTTAGATAAGAAAAACATAATATACCACTTAAAAATTAGATATTTTGCACTAAAATAGAGAAAATCTGTTATTAATTTCTTATGCGTAATGTTCTATCGTCTTATTAAAAACCATAGAATCAGCAATTTCATCCATATAATGTTAGAACACATAGTTATGCTTGTTGCGACTGTTGATTCTGTAGCATTCTAGTATCCCTAAAATATTCAATAAAAAATCTAAAAAAGTAAAATTTTGTTAATCCTTGCTTGTTT
>CAMLIK010000147.1 GCA_946480175.1 uncultured Gilliamella sp. | reverse complement strand
AGCCACTTCTTTCAGCTAAAAATCTTTATAAAACCTATAAAGAAGGCAAAATGGTGACCGAGGTATTAAAAGACGTGTCGTTTGATATCTATCCAAAATCACTGCTTGCAATTATCGGTAGTTCAGGCTCTGGTAAAAGTACTTTATTACACCTGCTAGGTGGTTTAGATAAACCGACTTCAGGCGAAATCATGTTCAAATCTCAACAACTTAATCGCTTATCTGAGCAAGAAAAAGCACGTTTACGTAATCAAGAAATAGGTTTTGTTTATCAATTTCACCATTTATTACCTGATTTTACTGCCCTTGAAAATATAGCGA
This sequence comes from uncultured Gilliamella sp., assembly GCA_946480175.1. Classification (GTDB taxonomy): domain Bacteria; phylum Pseudomonadota; class Gammaproteobacteria; order Enterobacterales; family Orbaceae; genus Gilliamella. The sequence goes on along the minus strand of CAMLIK010000147.1, from coordinate 3,408 downwards.
TGCCTTTGTTAATTGGTGGCATTTCATCAAGTGATGCCAAAAAACGTGCAATGGAAATGTTAGAGTCTGTGAATCTGGTTAAACGCGCCAATCATCGTCCTGCTGAATTATCAGGTGGTGAACGTCAACGTGTCGCCATTGGTCGAGCTTTGATTAATAATCCTGCTTTAGTAATGGCTGATGAACCTACGGGTAACTTAGATAAATCAACAGCCGATTCAATTTTTGATTTATTATTAAAACTCAATCGTGAGCACGGTACGGCATTTTTAGTAGTAACACATGATCTTGCTTTAGCAAAAAAACTCGATAAACAATTGATTATGAGTGATGGTAAGTTATCTCATAATAATTCGGCGAATTGAAGGTAAATGGATAATTAACTATGAGTTTATCATTAATCACTGCCATAAAGTTCCGTAAAGGGCGCCGTAAAAGCGGTATGGTTTCGTTGATATCAATCATTTCAACTTTGAGTATCGCTATTGGTATTGCTGCACTAATTATTGGCTTAAGTGCTATGAATGGTTTTGAGCGAGAATTAAATGGTCGTGTCTTATCGGTGGTGCCACATGGTCAAATTTATTCTCACATGGGCAATTTGGATAATTGGCAGCATGTTCAAACTGAATTACAAGAGAATGAACGTATTTTGTCAGCTATACCTTTTGTTAGTTTTACAGGATTGATTGAAAACGGCAGTAAACTTGGTGCAGTTGAAGTGCAAGGGCTTGATCCTGAGCAAGAAAAGAAGATCAGTGCACTACCTAATTATGTACTTAATAATAAATGGCAAGATTTTAAAGTTGATAGTCAGCAGATCATTTTAGGAGCAGGATTAGCTAAATCGTTAGCCGTTAATGAAGGGCAGTGGGTTACCTTACTTATTCCTGTATCAAACAATCCAGAGCAACTTAAGCCTCCTCGTCGTGTTCGTTTGCAAGTACACGGTATTTTAGATTTAAGTGGTTCGTTAAGTAACAATGTTGCTTTATTGCCATTAGCTGATTCACAAAAGTTACTCGCTATTGGTGACGGTGTCACGGGGTTGATGCTTAATGTTGATAATGTCTATCAAGCTAGTGCTATTATTGGCCATGCAATATTGAATCTGGAAGAAGATCTTAGTTTTAACAGTTGGGAACATACCTTTGGCTTCATGTATCGTGATATTCAAATGATTAGGCAAATTATGTATTTAGCGATGATTGTGGTTATTGGTGTGGCTTGTTTTAATATTGTATCGACGCTGGTTATTGCGGTAAAAGATAAACAACGTGATATTGCTATTCTTAAAACACTCGGGGCGACGAATCGTCTAATAAAACGCATTTTTATTTGGTATGGTGTGCTTTCTGGATTAATTGGTAGTGTGATTGGTGTATTGCTTGGATCTATTTTGGCATGGCAACTTTCCAATATTATGGGAGTGGTTGAATCAATAGTGGGGCACAAATTTTTAAACAGCAATATCTATTTTGTTGATTTTTTACCATCAGAAATTCATCTTTTGGATGTCATCTTGGTATTTATTACGGCTATGTTGCTAAGTTTGATTGCCAGCTATTATCCAGCGCAAAGAGCTTGTAAAATCGATCCGGCCAGAGTGTTAAGTAGTTATTAATTTACAATTAAACAGAATATAAACAAGGCGCAATATCTGATTTGCGCCTTATTTTTAATAATATTGATAGCCACTTATCAATTGATAATGCTGATAGCCCCAATATAAAAGTAAAGATGAAACTATTAATATCGTGATAATTAATATTGTGCAGATCTGTTTTCGATTGCGGAATTTTTCTAAACAAAAGCTAATTAATCCGCCTAAAATAAGCCCTGTGATTGCTCCACCAATATGCGCCATATTATCAATAGAAGGTAGCAACCCTAAACCAAAGGTCAGTAATAAACTGACTACGATTGATTTGATAGGCATCTCTTGTAAGTCAGTACGATTAATTAAGCTATAAGCAAGTAATGCGGTAATAATCCCTAAAATTGCACCTGATGCGCCACAACTAATGACATTATAATTAATAGTGGCAACATCACTGGCTAAACTACCAAATAATCCTGATAATAGATAAATGCCAATAAATGCTAATGGTGGTAGCAAGCGTTCTAGAATAGTGCCAATACTCCACAATGCTAACATATTCATGGCAAGATGAGTTAAGCTAACATGCATGAAAATATTAGTAAATAAGCGCCAATATTGCCCAGAAAAAGTTAATTGAGCAATATCAGCACCCCAATCAATCAGGAATCTATTTTGACTGAATGTTGAGAATCCCCGCTCATCAAGTAGTCGAGAAATAAAAAAACAGGCAATATTAATCAGTATTAAAATACTGGTAATTTTCGCTTGATTATAGAGCGGTTGAACATTTTTTAAGATAGACATATGCTAAGGTTTCCGTTGAAAAAATCACATTAAATTAGATGGTTAGTTTAATCAAATCGTTTACCTAAAATAACTAAATCACGTTTGATACCATCAAGTTCAGCAATTTTAGGCAGTAATGCCCATTGTCGATAATGCATTTTTTCGAATAATTTAATACTTGGAATATTATGGCCAAAAACATAGCTCAATATAGCATCAATACCCGCTTGTTTGGCAAAAGCTTCAATCTGTGCCACCGTGGTTTGGCCAATTTTCTTACCTCGGAAATCTTGATGAAGATATAGACTGATTTCAACTGTTTTATCATAAGCTGGACGACCATAAAAAGATGACAAACTGACCCAGCCACAAGGTTGATTTTGATATTTGATTAACCAAAGCGGACGTTTTTGCGGATTATGTTGCTCAAACCAAGCATAGCGACTTTCGACTGAAACAGGTTGTAAGTCGGCGGTAATTTGACGGCTAGCAATGGTTGAATTATAAACATCAACAATAAAAGGTAAATCATCTAAAGTGGCATTAACATAAGTAATCATAGGAATAAAAGAGTTATGGTTAATTGTGCTTCATTGTAATGGCTTTGCTATTAGCAAGCAATATTTGTTAAAGTTGCTTGAATCGTAAGTAATTATAAAATCGGAACAATAACTCACTCAAAAAAGCTGTTTCGCAACATTTTTATTATTGCTTAATATATTGCTTAACAAATGTTTACATAAAAAAATATTACATATCATCAATTTTAGATTAATATTCTATGTGCATTTTTTGTGATTTTAGTTTGATGGATTACTAAACTAACAAATGTAATGTTTAATACTTATCTTATTGTTTTTATTGTAAATTAAATGTAAATTTCAGCAAGGATTACTGAAAATATGCTAAAATGTATACTTAATCGGGCATCGGGCATCTAACTTATTATCCTATTCTTTCCAGTATTTTTTAAAATTCAAGTTACTTATTATTTTCTTATATCCAACTATAGTACCTTG
>CAMLIK010000146.1 GCA_946480175.1 uncultured Gilliamella sp. | reverse complement strand
TGTGCGATTTCAATGCAATTTCTATTATTTTTATCCCATCCAGTCCGAGTTTTTAGTGTTACTGGCACATCAACTGAACCAACAACTTTTTGCAAAATAGTTTTTATCAAATCTGGATACTGCATTAATGCAGAACCAGCTAATTTTTTATTCACTTTTTTAGCAGGGCATCCCATATTAATATCAATTAATTGAGCACCATGTTTAACATTAAATTCAGCTGCTCTAGCCATTTCATCTGGATCTGAGCCAACAATTTGAACTGCACGTATACCAACATCATTAGTTGAAATCATTCTTAACGTTGATTTATCTGTATGCCATACATCACAATTCGCTAAAAACATTTCAGAAACAGTCATGCCTGCGCCGAAGCGATGACATAAATTTCTAAATGGCTTATCGCTTATTCCTGCCATCGGCGCAGCAATTAAATTGTTTTTTAATGTAACTTTGCCGATGCTAAGCAAATTAAGGTCGGCTATATTACGCATTTTTCCTCGAAGTTAAAAGGGGGTAATGTTAAATTTTTATTTTTTTTTACCAGTGATCCGGCACCACTCTTCTTGTTCAATAACAGGATCAAGTTCAAATTGAGCTTGATATGCTTTGCATACACTTTGAGATTGATTAGCTAAAATACCAGATAATCCTAATTTTCCGTCAGTTTTAACTAATTTACTAATCTGAGGAGCAAGATCCTTTAAAGGGCCAGCTAATATGTTAGCGACTACAACATCAGCTTGTAAATTATCAGGAAGATCTTTTGCTAAATATAATTCAATTTTCTCACTAACATTATTTCGTTCAGCATTGTCGAGGCTTGCTTGGATCGCTTGAGGATCAATGTCGATGCCAATTACTCGCATTGCCCCTAATTTTAATGCTGCGATGGCTAAAATACCTGAACCACAACCATAGTCAATAACAATCTTATTGTTTAGATCAAGGCCATCGAGCCAAGTTAAGCATAACGCTGTAGTAGGGTGCGTTCCAGTTCCAAATGCTAGGCCTGGATCTAACATCACGTTGACCGCATTAGGATCCGGAATGTCTCGCCAACTAGGACATATCCACAATCTTTTACCAAATTGCATTGGATGAAAGTTATCCATCCATTCTCTTTCCCAATCTTTATCCTCTAACTGTTCTATTTTATGAGAATATTGATCAAGATGTAATATTGCTTTTAATTCATCAACATCTATTTGAGCATCATAAAGCCCTACAACGTCAGTATTCCCCCAAAGTTTGGTTTCACCCGGCAGAGGTTCAAACACAGGGGTGTCATAAGTGTCTTGAAAAGTGACCGATACCGCACCTGATTCTTCTAGCTGTTCGCTGATTTGTTCGGCTAAATCATTGGTAGTGTTAATTCTGAGTTGAATCCAAGGCATATTTTTTTCCTGTTTGGCCAAATAGATTGGCAATGATAAATACAACTAATCCGATCAGTAAAGACGGTATGATTGGATGCAAAGAATAGATTTTAATGTTATAAATTGCAAGAGTTGTATAACTTATTGCCCCAGTAAACATTGAACAAAATGCTCCTGTAGCATTCGCTTTTTTCCAATATAACCCTAGTACTAATGGCCATAAAAATACTGCTTCAAGCCCACCAAATGCTAATAGGTTAAGCCATATAATCATTTCGGGTGGCTTCCATGCGGCTAAAATTAATAATCCACCGAAGAAATAGGTAATGGTAACCGATAATCGCGTTAGCATTTTATCGCTAAATTTGGTATTTGGTCTCATCGTTAGGAATAGATCTTTAATAATAACGGATGATACTTGGAGTAATTGGGCATTGATCGTTGACATTATTGCTGAGAGAGGTGCAGCCAAAAAGATCCCAGCAGCTAAAGGCGGCATAACTTTTATAATTAATGTCGGTACAATTTGATCTGGAATAGTTAAATCGCTGACTATGGCGCGGCCAAGCGCACCAGATAAATGCATGGTCAACATAATGATTGTCACAACTGCAGTTCCAATAATAATCCCTTGGTGCACGGCTTTACTGTCTTTATACGCCATACAACGAACAGCTGTATGTGGTAAACCAACAACGCCAAAGCAGACTAAAACCCAGAATGAAGCCATAAAGGGGAAGTCCATAAAGTTGTTAGGACCTTGTGGTGTCAATAAGGCCGGATCAATTGTATATAAACGATCAATTATATTTGTAATCCCGCCACCAGCGTAAATAATGGCAACTAAAAGTAAAATAGCGCCTATAATCATAACTAAGCCTTGGAAGGCATCATTTAAAATACTAGCTCGAAATCCACCAAAAGCCGTATATATAACAGTACCAAATCCAAAGATAATCAATCCATCGTCATAGGGAATACCGACAGACGACTCTAATAAACGGGCTCCACCTACAAATTGTACTGTCATCGCACCGATAAAAGCAGTAATTAGAGCAATACTTGCAAACCATACAATCATTTTACTTTTATAGTGAGAATAGAGCATATCACTTAGCGTAATAGCATTATATTTACGCGCTAAAATAGCGAATTTTTTTCCTAAAATACCAAGTGAAAGTAGTACAGTAGGAACTTGGATCATGGATAAAAGCACCCAACCAAGGCCATATTTATAAGCGGCACCCGGCCCGCCAATAAATGAACTGGCACTAATATAAGTCGCAGCTAAAGTCATCGCCAATAAAAAACCGCCCATGGTACGATTACCAATAAAATAGTCAGTAAATTGGTTTACTTTTTTTCTTTTTGTATATGCATAAATCGATAACGCAAATACAAACATAAGATAAATAATAAGCGGAAGAATAATATCTAGTTGCACGTTTTAGAGACCTATTCTAATGGAATATTTTTGAATTGTTTTTTTACCACAATATAACATAACAAGATAAAACCAAACGGCACCATTATACATGAGAGTTCAAACCATAATGGTAAACCCATAAATCCAGTTTGATCTTTTACGGTATAAGCACTGATTACCCATGCAGCGAAGTAGATGAGAGTGAGTAATAATGATAGCTTTGCTTCTTTATTAGCCTGCTTGTAACGAGTATCCATATTAAATAAATGGTTAATTAATTTGGGGTGGCTTAGAGTAAAAGAAAGTGTTTAACTTAGCAAGTATATTGCAATTTATGCAATATAGTATTTTATATATATCAATTTTCGCAATTATAATTTTACGTTATAGTGCTAAAAACTTGATTATTTATAATTCAACTCATGGAGAGAATAATGTCCAACTATTTTAATACACTAAATTTACGCGAAAAATTAGAACAGCTAGGCCAATGTCGTTTTATGGCGCGTGATGAATTTGCATCAGAAGCTAATTTTTTAAAAGGCAAAAAAATTGTCATCGTAGGTTGTGGTGCTCAAGGCCTTAACCAAGGGTTAAATATGCGTGATTCTGGTTTAGATATTGCTTACGCACTACGTAAAGAAGCTATTGTAGAAAAAAGAGCATCATGGAAAAAAGCTACTGAAAACGGTTTTAAAGTCGGGACTTATGAAGAATTAATTCCTACCGCTGATTTGGTTATCAACCTTACACCTGATAAACAACATTCTGCTGTAGTACAAGCTGTACAACCATTAATGAAAAAAGGTGCGGCATTAGGTTATTCACATGGTTTTAATATCGTTGAAGTTGGTGAAAAAATCCGTCCAGATATTACTGTTGTTATGGTTGCGCCAAAATGCCCAGGAACAGAAGTTCGTGAAGAATATAAACGTGGATTTGG
>CAMLIK010000145.1 GCA_946480175.1 uncultured Gilliamella sp. | reverse complement strand
CGAGTTTTTAAACCACAATCTGGATTAATCCACAATTTTTGCTTATCAATTTTGGCCACTAATTTTTCAATGGTTGCTTTGATTTCCGCAACTGGCGGTACACGTGGTGAGTGGATATCATATACACCTGGACCTACTTCTGTTTTGAAGTTATTGGCTTTAAGTACATCAATTAACTGTAAATTAGAGCGTGATGCTTCAAATGAAATGACATCGGCATCCATCGCATCGATATCTTTGATGATGTCAGCAAATTCGCTATAACACATATGAGTATGAATTTGGGTATCGGCTTGTACTTTGCTGTGAACCAATCTAAATGCCGGAATTGCCCAATCTAGATATTCACTATTCCAATCAGCTTTACGTAATGGTAATTTTTCTTTTAATGCCGCTTCGTCAATTTGGATGACTTTAATGCCAGCTGCTTCAAGATCTAATACTTCATCACTGATCGCTAACCCAATTTGGAATACCGATTCTTTTTGTGAAATATCTTCACGAGGGAATGACCAGTTTAAGATAGTCACAGGGCCAGTTAACATGCCTTTAACAGGTTTATCAGTTAAACTTTGCGCATATTTTGAATATTCAACCGTAATTGGTTTAGAACGGGAAATATCACCCCAAACAATTGGTGGCTTAACGCAACGTGTACCATAAGATTGTACCCATGCTTTTTCAGTAAAGACAAAGCCATTTAAGCTTTCACCGAAGTATTCCACCATGTCATTACGTTCAAATTCACCGTGAACTAATACATCAATACCGATCTTTTCTTGTAATTTGATACATTCAGCAATTTTTTTCTTATTAAATTCAGTGTATTCATTTAGGCAAATTTCGCCTTTTTTGAATTTAGCACGATTTAAACGTACATCCGGTGTTTGTGGGAATGAACCAATGGTGGTAGTTGGTAATAATGGCAGATTAAAGGCTTTCTTCTGTGCAGCTTCACGCACGGAAAACTCAGGTAGACGGGTAAAATCAGACTCTTTAAGTGCTGTCACTTTTTGGCGAACCGCTTGGTTAGCCCCTTCACGTTCGCGAGTAAACAGAGTTTGGTTAGCTTTGTAAGCTGCGTTGTTATCTCGATTGGTTTCATTAATTAATTGACCTAGTTCAGCAAGTTCTTGCAGCTTTTCTTGAGCGAAAGCAAAATAAGCACGTTGTTGAATAGTCAATTTGGTCTCATTTTGTAATGTGTAAGGCACATGCAATAAAGAACATGAAGTGTTAACTACCACGTTGACTGCTTGTTGTTTGATTTTGGTTAATAATGCCAAGGTTTTTTTGTAATCATTTTTCCAGATATTTTTACCATTAACGACACCAGCAAATAAGACTTTATCAGGAGGGAAGCCATTATTTTCAAGTAAAGTTAATGTTTGCTTACCTTCTACAAAATCCAGACCGATACCATCAAACGGTAATGCAACAAGTTCTTTATAGCAGTCACGGACATCACCAAAATAGGTTTGCAACACAACTTTGGTTTTGCCTTTAACTGATAAGATAGCTTGATAAAGTTCGTTAAATAGTGCGATATCTTGTTGGGTAAGATCAGTGACTAAAATTGGTTCATCAATTTGGATCCAATCAGCACCGAGTGTAGTGAATTTTTGGATGATTTCTTGATAGGCTTTAATAATGTCTGCTTTAAAATCAACTAGCTGTTTGCTACCTAAATATTGGGCTAATTTGAAAAAGGTTAATGCCCCAATAATAACCGGTTTGGTTTGGATACCTAACGCCTTAGCCTCTTGGTATTCATCAAAAGGTTTTGTACTGGCGATTTTAATTTGTAGTGAATCTTCAATTTCAGGCACTAAGTAGTGGTAATTGGTGTTAAACCATTTTTTCATTGCTAACGCACGCACATCTCCTTTATCGCCTTGATAACCTCGCGCCATAGCAAAATAGCGGTCGAGCTCAGGTAAACCTAAATCCTGATAACGTTTTGGAATAACATTAAGTAAACATGCAGTATCAAGTACGGCATCATAAAATGAAAAATCATTTGATGAGATAAATGCGATTTTTTGCGAAGCTTGTTGTTGTAGATGTTCAGCACGCAGTGCTTTTGCCTCACTCAATAATTCAGTTTGGCTTTTGTTGCCTTTAAAATAAGCTTCGGTGGCAAATTTTAATTCTCGAAGCTTACCAACACGGGGATATCCAATAACAGCAGTATTCATTTTATTTTCCTTTCATCACATTTGGTTAATAATAGGAAAGATAACAAAAAAAAATGCTATTGAATAATTCTAGTTTTTTATTGATTGATATAGATTTTAACTATATCCAATTGTTTTTTTATTGTTATAACTAATAATTAGTTGATGATTTTAATGATAGCAGTATAGTATAAAAACTGTTTCTTTACAGGAAGTATAAGAATGAAATTTATATATTGTCTTTTTATTCTTGAAGTTATTTTAATTTTTCCTATGTTGGGTGATAACAATAATGTCGTCTTATCTTCAAAAATAATTCACAATATTATTATTACCATTATTTTTGCTTTTAACTGTGTGGTGAATTTATATTACTGTATATTTAAATCGAACAAGCAACGAATTGATTATATTGGGATTGCATTATTATTTTCAGTTATTCTTTTTGTACCCATTAACAATATTATTATTGCAATTAAATAAAAATATCATTGCTCAGCACGGGTTGAACAAAAAATAATGTTATCAGTGCTGACAGCATGGCTAGGTTAATCTGGATGTTTAACCTAAATAAATGTTAAAAAATATAATTAATATACTTAAGATTAGCAATCCTTCTATTTTTTATTAGAATAGAAGGGTTGTAGAATAGGTTAATTATTCACGCCATTCACCATAGATCGGTCTTGAAAAGTGAGCTAGCACAGCAATCATACAGATCTCGATTGATACGCCCCAATAAATATGGCCTAAGATTTCACTCCATAATTCATAACCGTTTAAATTCCATAACCAGCCAACAGTACCCTCTGGATCATAAACAGGATTACGGAAGCCTAATAATGGAATAAAAAAACCATGCATAACAACAGTAATAATCAGACCATAAAAAGCACCATACCAAAGTCGAATTTTATTCCAAAAAAAAGCAATAAATACATAAATAAAGGCAAAAGCAAAACTAAATAGCCAGTGATAAAGTGTTACGGCACCTAAAACACGGGTTCCTTGATAAACATAATCAAGGGAGTGCGAATTAATACCCAACCAACCAAGCCAAGCATCAATATGTGCCGCTGGTGGTGAAATTTCACCGGGAACACGAGGAGGCATATTAACCTCAGATCCCCCACTTGACTAATGAACTGATAAAACCACCAATAATTGTTGTCCAGATGATAATTTGACGATTTGTTTTATTTCCAAACATTGAAGTTATTCCTTACTATATTTAATAGAATTGAAATTAAATAGCCAATAATATAAATAAATTGTGTTCTATCTAAGTTCTACCTAAATTGGGTAGGACGTTTTATCGTATATTCGTTTAAAACAAAATTTGTTTGCTCAGCATTACTTTTGGGGTGGACTAATATAGCTTTAATCAGTCATAATGGTTAGATGTCGACATACCGATTTATAGACTAATTACGGTTAAATAATATACGCCTTTAAATCTAAATAATACACATTATCCCGATCATAATTTTTAAAAACACCTAAAATGATTATTTTAATTGATAATGATTCTCATTATCATATATAATGGCAATATATCAATTTTGAGGTTTT
>CAMLIK010000144.1 GCA_946480175.1 uncultured Gilliamella sp. | reverse complement strand
AAATTATCATTATTATTGTAGATAGCTTGTTTTTCATTAATGTGTTTGATTGCTTGTAACTGATCACGTAGCGCTGCTGCTTTTTCAAAATTAAGCTCACTACTGGCTTTTAACATATCAGCAGTAATTTTTTTTAAGATTTCATCTGATTGTCCAGATAAAAATAATCTAACATAATTAACTTGTTCATTGTAATCTTCATCGCTAACTAAACCGGGTACACAAGGGCCTAAACAACGTTTAATTTGGTACTGCAAACAAGGACGTGTTCGATTACGATAAGTACTATTAAGACATTGCCTTATCGGAAAGGTCTTTTGTAATAATGCAAGAATTTGTTTAACTGCATAGCCACTCGGGTAAGGGCCAAAAAACTCATCTTTTTTACGATTAACGGCTCCACGGTATAAAGATAATTGTGGGTGGCGTTCTTTACTTAATTTAATAAACGGATAGCTTTTGTCATCTTTAAGTAAAACATTATATCGTGGTTGATATTTTTTGATATAAGTCTGTTCAAGCAAAAGAGCTTCGGTTTCGGTATTGGTGATGGTAAATTCTACTCGATGAATATGACTCACCAATCGATCGGTTTTGATGGTTTTTTTACTACTATTAAAGTAACTTTTTAAACGATTATTGAGGTCTTTCGCTTTTCCCACATAAATGATGGTATCTTTATCATTAAACATTTGATAGATACCTGGTTTATGTGGGACAGTTTTTAAGAAAGAAATAGAATCAAATTGGCTCATATTAGTTTTCAAAGGTGAGGGCTTTTTTCTCTATTATCCTCATAATGGTGCTTAAAATACCATTTATCAAGAGGTAGATGAGCCCAGCAACAACAAAAATTGAGAAATCATAGTATTCACCATTTAGTGTATTACTATATCCCATGAGATCCATAACAGGAATCATTGATGCTAGTGCAGTTCCTTTAACCACGAAGACAACTTCATTAGAGTAAGTAGACAGTGCTCGTTTTAATGCATATGGCATTACAATTTTGAGTGTTTGTCTTTTATTCATGCCTAATGCACTACATGCTTGCCATTGTCCTTGTGGAACAGCTTTTAAAGCACCATAGAAAATTTGAGTAGTGTAAGCTGCACTATTAAGTGTTAATGCTAAATAAGCGCAAAACCATGGCGATGAAATAAATTCATAAAAAGCGGGTACTTTACTTAAAATTTCGCCAAATTGTGAAGGTCCATAATAGATTAAAAAAAGTTGTACCAATAAAGGTGAACCAGTAAAAATAACAATATACCCACGTATCGTTTTAGTTAAAAACTTTGAATTTAAAGATAAAAGGCAAGAAAAAACGATAGCTAAAAAACCAGCTGATAATATGCCAGCGATACTTAAACTTAAAGTATCAGGTAGACCTTGAAGAATGATTTTTAGATAGTAAATAAAATTATCAGACATAAAATGACCTTACTGACTATTAGCTGATGACGGTTGTTCAAATTTGGTAGAGCGTTTTTCAATATGAGCAATAACGCATTGACTTAAAACTGATATTACTAAATAAACAAGCATAGCAATAAAATACCATAAGAAAGGTTGGTTGGTTCTTGCGACAATTGTTTTGGTTTGCATCATTAAATCATCAATCGCTATTGCAGATACAAGGGCGGTATCTTTTAATAAAATTAACCATTGATTACTCAAACCAGGTAATGCATGGCGCCACATTTGCGGCATTATTATGCGGAAAAAAGTACGGGATTTACTAAGTCCCAATACTTGAGCTGCTTGTTTTTGTCCACTTGGTATCGCTTTAAATGCTCCACGTAAGGTTTGTGATGCATAAACGGCATAAAGTAAGGATAAAGCAAAAACACCGCATAAAAATGGATCTGGTTGAGTATTTTCAATATTCATTTTTACGGTAAATGATGTAAAGCCAAATGGAATGGTAAAACCATCATCTAATGCCATCAATAACAGCGGTAAACCGGTATAGATTGCCACCACAATTAATAATTCGGGTAACGCTCGAATAGTTAAATTAAATAGTGACATTAACCATGCAACGGGTTTGAAGGGTACTGATTCTAAAATAGTAAAAATGAACGCAAAAAACATGCCGACAATTAACGATACAAATGCTAATGATAACGTTATTGCGGTTGCTTTAGTTAGCGGCAAAATATACCCATCCATAGAAGAGAGTAACCAGTCGATACCGTGTGCAAAAAAGTCTGACATAAAAAAACCGTAATTAAATTAAAAAATAAACTCGCCGCAGAGTATGCGGCGAGATCTCAAAGAACAGATTTTAGTAAATAATATTATTTACTAAACCATTTTTTATAAATAATATCTAATTCACCATTTGCTTTTAATTTATCAATTGCTTGGTTGAATTGTTCAAGTAATTGATCATTTCCTTGACGTAAAGCGATACCTAAACCTTCACCAAAGAATTCATGATCGGTAATTTTGTCACCCAAAGCAACAATCTCAGCATCCTTACCTAACCATTCTCCAGCAACAAATGAGCTTGAAACAATGGCATCAATACGTTTTGCTTTTAAATCTAGAAAAGCGAATTGATAGCTGTCATAACTTACTGCTTTAACATCAGGGTACTTTTCATTTAAGTATTTTGAATACGTTGTACCTTTTTGAATACCAACTTTTTTACCTTTCAATTGATCAAGACTGGTTAATGAGTCTTTCAAAGTAATAAATTGAATTGAGCTGTCATCATAGTAGATTTTAGTGAACGCAACTTGTTTTTGACGCTCTGGAGTAACATCAATACCAGCAATTGCCGCATCAATGCGACGAGTTTTCAGGCTAGGAATTAAACCATCGAATGATTGGTTAACAATTTTGCAAGATACTTTCATTTCTTCACAAAGCTTATTCATAACGTCAATATCGAAACCAACAATTTCATTTTTATCATTAGTAAATTCGAAAGGCGCATAGGTTGCTTCGGTACCAATAGTTAATGTTTCTGCTGCTTGAGCTGCAAAAGCAGAGCCTGCAAGTAAAATAGCTAGTAATGTTTTTTTCATATTTCCACCCAATCTGGTTTTAATTAATGTTAATGTGATAAGTAAGCTTTAAACCCTTCGGTTTTTGGATGAGCAAAACACTCAAGTTGTCCCTGTTCAATAATCTTACCTTGTTCCATGTAAATCACTTGTGAAGCAACTTTACGTGCAAAATCGACTTCATGAGTAACAATAATTTGTGTAATTCCGGTTTGTGACAGTTCATTAATAATCTCGGCAATTTGTGATGTAATTGCTGGATCTAATGCCGCTGTTGGTTCATCAAATAACAAAATTTTCGGCTCCATCATTAATGCTCTAGCAATAGCAACTCGTTGCTGTTGGCCTCCAGAAAGATGGAGAGGGTAGCGATGCGCCATTTCATCAATTTGTAGACGAGCTAAGATTGACATAGCTTTATCACTAGCTTCTTGTTTTGATAATTTTAATACTTGGCATGGCGCTTCAATCAAATTTTCCAAAACGGTCAAATGTGGCCATAGGTTGTAATTTTGAAAAACCATACCGACATTTTTACGTAATGTTCGAATTGTTGATTCACTTATTTTTTGCGAAAAATCGAAATGCGAATCAGCAATCGTCATTTCACCTGATGTAGGAATTTCAAGTAAATTAAAAACTTTCAACAAAGAACTTTTGCCTGCGCCGCTCTGACCAAGTAAAACAATTGTTTCACCTAAAGGGTAACATAAAGAAACATCGTTCAATGCCTGATGTGTACCATAAAAACAGTTAATATGGCTTAATTCAATATTCATTAGTATTAGATAAATTGTTTAAATTTTAATTGACTAAATATTACTTTTTTTTGCATAAAAATGCAATCTAAA
>CAMLIK010000143.1 GCA_946480175.1 uncultured Gilliamella sp. | reverse complement strand
TCTTGAATTGTTTTCGCTAAATCAGCGATTTTAATTTGTGTAGGATCTTTTTGCCCCCCCGCGCCCCCGATTGTAATGACCTTTAATTTTTGTCGCTTACAATAAGCCAAAACAGCAGCTTTATCTTTGACGCTGTCAATTGCGTCGATAATATAGTTATAACGAGGATGTTGTTTAGAACCCAAATAATCATTAACGTTATCGGCATTAATAAAATCATCTATTTCATTAACAATACATTCAGGATTAATCTGTAAGATCCGCTCTGCCATCACCGAGGTTTTTGCTTTACCTATATTAGATTTTAAAGCATGAATTTGACGATTAGTATTGGTAATACAAACATCATCCATATCTATCAAAGTAATTTGTCCAATACCACTTCGAGCAAGCGATTCAGCGACCCAAGACCCCACACCACCAATACCAATGACACAGACATGAGCTTGAGAGAAACGTTGTAATGCCTGTTCACCATAAAGTCTAGCGATACCACTAAAGCGTTGAAAATAGAGTTCTGTTTTCATCATTATTTACTGATAGTGTTTATGTTTAAACACCATATACTCCTCAAACCTTTTTAGATGAGAATATTTATTCTCTTTTATTGATAACTTATCCATTAATATTATTCCTATTATACCTTTTCAAGAGTGAAACATTAATTTGTTTAGAATTATTGATATTAATTGGCATCCCTATAATTGACAATAACCTGATGGTATTTGGTTTAACTAATTGTTTTTTTATAATATAAATCAAGAGCGAGAATTAATTAGCAAATAATATTGCATATATGAATAATTTAGAATAAGCATACTACACATTGAATCTATGTTATCGATATGCTTTATAATGAGAAATAATTTATGACTCTGCCATAAAAATAAGTATTATCGACAGAGTCACAATAAATTAATTTTTGAAGGAGTGAATTGGAGCTGGAATACGCCCACCACGACTAATAAAATCACATGAACTAAATTTATTTACAGGCATTACTGGCGCATGGCCAAGTAAACCACCAAATTCAATATTATCGCCTACTTTCAACCCTACCGCAGGGATAATTCTGACCGCCGTAGTTTTATGATTAATTACGCCAATTGCTGCTTCATCAGCAATAATTGCTGAAATAGTTTCAGCTGGTGTATCACCAGGAATAGCAATCATATCTAGCCCCACTGAGCAAACGCAAGTCATGGCCTCTAATTTTTCAAGGTTTAGTGCCCCATTGTTTACCGCATCAATCATACCTGCATCTTCTGAGACAGGAATAAATGCACCACTTAATCCACCTACATGGCCACAAGCCATTACGCCACCTTTTTTCACGGCATCATTCAGCATCGCTAGCGCAGCGGTAGTTCCATGTGTTCCAACAACTTCTAGTCCCATTTCTTCTAAAATATGTGCTACTGAGTCACCGATGGCAGGAGTTGGCGCTAATGATAAATCAACAATCCCAAATTTAACCCCTAACCGTTCTGACGCTTCTTTACCTACCAATTGCCCCATACGAGTTATTTTAAAGGCTGTTTTTTTAATGGTTTCAGCAACAACATCAAAAGGCTGACCTTTAACTTTTTCCAATGCTCGCTTAACTACACCCGGCCCACTCACACCGACATTAATCACACAGTCAGCTTCACCAACACCATGAAAGGCACCAGCCATAAATGGATTATCTTCAACTGCATTAGCAAATACCACTAATTTTGCACAAGCCATACTACTATTATCGGCGGTTAATGTGGCCGCTTCTTTAATAATTTGTCCCATTTGCTTTACTGCATCCATATTAATACCAGTTTGAGTAGAGCCGACATTAACTGATGAACAAACTCGTTCGGTTTGTGCTAATGCTTGTGGGATTGATTTAATAAGAATTTCATCGCCTTTATGGTAACCTTTTTGCACTAATGCAGAAAATCCACCTATAAAATTAACACCAACCGCTTTAGCTGCTTCATCGAGTGTTTTAGCAAAAGCAACATAGTTTTTATCGTCACTTGCACCTGCAATCAATGATATAGGCGTAACTGAAATACGTTTATTAATAATAGGGATACCAAATTCAGAAGTAATTTGATCACCAACTTTAACTAAATCTTTCGCTAATCGCGTAATTTTATCGTAGATTTTTTGACGCGCTTTTGCACCATCACTATCAATACAATCAAGAAGAGATATACCCATGGTTATTGTGCGGATATCAAGTTTTTCTTCCTCTATCATTTTAATTGTTTCGAGGATCTGTTTTGTTTCCATTAGTTCTATCCTTTCGTAAAAATATGAAATTGAGCTTATAAACGATGCATTGCATCAAAAATTTCTTCTCGTTGTATATTCACTTTAACTTTTAACTGCTCACCGGTATGTACTAAAGTATTTTTAACTTCATCAAACGACACATTAATTTTTGATAAATCAAGTAACATAATCATGGTGAAATACTCGTCCATTATTGTTTGACTAACATCTAAAATATTAATATTTAACTCATACAATTTTTGACTTACACCTGCAATAATTCCAGTTTGGTCTTTTCCTATTACCGTTAAAATTGTTTTCATCACATACTCCGCACAAATTTTATACATTTGAAAAAATATTTATTGAGTTGTTTATAATAACACCTTCAAAAATTATCGAAATAGGAGTAGATTGTTTTTTTAATCAAAATAAAAAACAAAAAGATAAAATGAAAGGGCGTTATTATGGTGAATTTTCAAAAATCCAATAAATTGGATCATGTTTGTTATGACATTCGTGGACCAATTCTTGATCATGCAAAAAAGCTTGAAGAAGAAGGTCAAACCATTCTTAAACTTAATATTGGAAATCCCGCCCCTTTCGGTTTTACTGCTCCAGATGAACTATTAGTGGATGTTATTCGCAACCTACCGACATCACAAGGATACTGTGATTCAAAAGGCCTCTATTCGGCTCGAAAAGCAGTAATGCAACATTATCAATCCAGAGGAATTACTAATTTAGATGTAGAAGATATCTATATTGGTAATGGTGTTTCAGAGTTAATTGTTCAATCCATGCAAGCATTACTCAATAGTGGTGATGAAATACTAGTACCAATGCCTGATTATCCACTTTGGACTGCTGCAGTTAGCTTATCTGGTGGCAATGCAGTTCACTATGTTTGTGATGAAGAAGCTAATTGGTCACCTGATTTACAAGATATCAAACAAAAAATTACCCCTAAAACCAAAGGGATCGTGATTATTAATCCTAATAATCCTACTGGCGCAGTTTATAGTAAAGAAGTTTTACTCGAAATAGCGGAAATCGCACGTCAAAATAATTTAATTATTTTTGCTGACGAAATTTACGATAAAATTTTATATGATGATGCAGTACATCATTCAATAGCATCTTTAGCGCCAGATCTATTTGTTATTACTATGAGTGGTTTATCGAAAACTTATCGAGTTGCTGGTTTTAGGCAAGGTTGGATGGCACTGTGTGGGCCAAAACAACATGTTAAAGGCTATATAGAAGGTCTAAATATGTTAGCTTCAATGCGTTTATGTGCCAATGTACCACTGCAACATGCAATTCAAGGAGCATTAGGTGGCTATCAAAGTATTAACGAATTTATTGTGCCTGGCGGTCGACTCTATGATCAATGTATGTTGGCATGGCGTTTATTAAATGATATTCCCGGCGTTTCTTGTACTAAACCACAGGGTGCTTTATATCTATTCCCTAAGCTGGATCAGAAAAAATTTAATATTCATAACGATCAAAAATTAGTTTTAGACTTTTTGTTACAAGAAAAAGTACTGTTAGTTCAGGGAAGTGGATTTAATTGGCATAAACCAGATCATGTTAGAATTGTTGCTTTACCTCATACTGG
>CAMLIK010000142.1 GCA_946480175.1 uncultured Gilliamella sp. | reverse complement strand
ATGAATTTATAGTAGCGAAGTTAACTATATCAACATATAATCATCAACATTCTAGGCTATATGGTAAAAATATTAGAGGAATAATTTATGGGATTTTTAACAGGTAAACGCATACTAGTTACCGGCGTTGCAAGTAATCGTTCTATTGCTTACGGTATTGCAAAAGCGATGCACCGTGAAGGCGCAGAATTAGCTTTTACTTACCAAAGCGAAAAATTAAAAGGCCGTGTTGAAGAGTTTGCTGCTGATTTTAATTCTAAAATCGTTTTACCGTGCGATGTTGGACATGATGAAAGCATCACAGCATTATTTACCGAACTTGCTAAAACGTGGGATAAATTCGATGGTTTTGTACACGCTATTGCTTTTGCTCCTGGAGATCAATTAGATGGTGATTATGTTAATGCGGTAACTCGTGAAGGTTTTGCTATTGCCCACGATATTAGCTCTTATAGCTTTGTTGCGATGGCTAAAGCATGTCGTTCAATGCTTAATCCTGATTCAGCTTTAGTTACGCTTTCTTACTTAGGTGCTGAGCGTGCAATTCCTAACTATAATGTTATGGGTCTTGCTAAAGCATCTTTAGAAGCAAATGTACGTTATATGGCAAATGCTATGGGCCCAGAAGGTATCCGAGTAAATGCAATTTCTGCCGGCCCTATTCGAACCTTAGCAGCATCAGGTATCAAAGATTTTAAAAAGATGTTATCACATTGCGAGTCAGTTACCCCTATTCGTCGTACAGTAACGATCGAAGACGTAGGTAATTCAGCTGCATTTTTATGCTCAAACTTATCTTCAGGTATTACTGGTGAAGTCATTCATGTTGATGGCGGATTTAGCATCGCGGCGATGAATGAATTAGAACTTAAATAATCGTTTAGAACATTTTTTAATAAAGGGCTAATTGTGAAATTAGCCCTTTTTGTTGCATAAATGCTGATGTATGAATAATGATATTTTTTGAATATTAAATTCATTTCTATTTTACTAAATAACGACACAAATAAGCCGTTGGTTCGACTACTTGCACATCAAATTGACTCTCTTTAGCGACATGAAAAACTTGCCCCGCTTCGAAAATTTGCCAGTCAGTTGCGGTAGGTAACAAAACTTTGAAAGAACCGGTAATAACGGTCATTTCTTCTGGGTTATTGGTGCTAAAAACATATTCACCCGGCATCATTACACCAACAGAAACATTACCTGTAGAGCTATTTTCAAAGCCTATCGACTTCACTTTTCCATCAAAATATTCATTAATTTTCAACATAAAAACTCCTTTCCTCAAAATTTTTTATATGCATTAAAAGAGCGTTATATACCAAAACTATGCATCACAAGCTTAATTGATTTCAATTAGCTATCCAACCTTTATTTATAATTAAAGCTATCTTTTAAACCAAAATCACAGTAGATAATAAGACAATATTAAAACTTTCTAAATTACAAAGAAAATAGCATACAGATGCATTTTTTTCCGTTAAAATTTAGCATTATTTGCTCAGTAACAGTTTGTTGGAGAAAACATGAAAATAGCAAAAAATACAGTGGTAAGTTTAGCGTATAAAGTTCGCACCAAAGATGGTGTCTTAGTTGATGAAGCAACGACCGTTGCACCACTTGAATATTTACAAGGTGCGGGAAACTTATTACAAGATCTTGAAAATGCCTTAGAAGGCCATCAAGTTGGTGATAAATTTGATGTTGAATTAGTTAATCCTTATGGTGATTTTAACGATTCACTTGTACAAAATGTATCTCGTGACGTTTTTGTCGGCGTTGATGATCTTGAAGTCGGTATGCGTTTTTTTGCTGATACAGACCAAGGGTCATTACCTGTTGAAATCACTGCAATTGATGGCGATACCATCACTATTGATGGTAATCATATGCTAGCAGGCCAAGATCTAAACTTTAATGTTGAAGTGTTAGCAATTCGTGAAGCAACACCTGATGAAATATCTCATGGTCATATTCATGGTGCACACGATCATGGACATGGTGGCTGTGGATGTGGTGGTCATGGACACGATCATGAAGATGAAGAAGATAGTGGTTGTTGTGGTGGTGGTCACGGCAGTTGCGGATGCCATTAAAATTTAGATATATCATAATTTCAAAAGCGCTGATTAGCGCTTTTTTATTTTTTGTAAAAAAGCCATCATCTTTGCGAGTCATTTCACAACTTTTCACCTTTTTGATTATGAATTAATAAAAATTAATCAATAATCTCATTTTTTAGTTAATGAGTATACTCTAATTATGTCAACACAAACTACATCTTTAATGCCCCGAGAAAAATTATTACAATTTGGTGTTGAAGCATTGTCAGATGCTGAATTGCTTGCGCTTTTTTTGCGTACAGGTACCCGTAATTTACCGGTATTAAAATTATCCCAAAAATTATTAAACGAATTCGGTTCCTTTTACAACTTAATAAATGCAAGCTATGATGAGTTTTGTAAAAAGCAAGGACTTGGAACAGCAAAATATACCCAATTAAAAGCGGTAGTTGAACTGTCTCACCGGTATTTAAAAGTTAAAGTGACTAATGAAAATTACCTTACTTCGCCAACATTAACTCATCACTATTTAGCCAATCGCTTAATGGATAAAGATCGTGAAATTTTTATGGTGATATTTTTAGATAACCAAAATCATGTGATTAATTCTGAGGAGATGTTTGTCGGAACATATAATTGTGTGGAAGTACATCCTAGAGAAGTAGCCAGACGAGCATTACAATATAATGCAGCAGCATTAATTTTAGCACATAATCATCCTTCAGGCCTAGCTGAACCAAGTCAAGCTGATCGGGTAATAACGAAAAAAATCGAACAAGTTTGTGAATTAATAGATGTTCGTATTGTCGATCATCTCGTCATTGGTAAAGGTGAATATGTTTCTTTTGCCGAACGAGGATGGATTTTATAATGACTTTTACTTACAATATAAAGTCAACTAGCCATTAAGTAAAAGACTATGAACCAACAATTAGAATTATTAGAAACAAAAGTTGCATTTCAAGAGATGACCATTGAAGAATTAAATCAAATGGTGGTTAATCTACAAGCCGATATTAGCAAACTTAAAGAACAACTAATGCTATTGTCACAAAAATTACAAGCAACGCAAACTTCAAATATTGCTAATTTATCTGAAGAAACACCACCGCCGCATTATTAAACCAATATTAATCGTTCAAAAGGTTAAACATAAATTCGCTTGGGCAAATTCATCAAAGTTGTATAAAACTATATCAACATCTCAATTTCGCAAATCATGAAAAATGAGTAACGTGGTATAGACTCCTCAATTATTTTTACAAGTCCATTACCTAAACCAAAGTAATGGTTATTTGAAGAAATATACAAACAACCGAAACAGTTACGGATAGTGATGATTACTATATTTATGTAGGAAACAATAGTGATTTAACAGCCAGTCATGGCTTCTTTAGCAATTTTAACTTATTTTTATTTATGATTGGTTTCTTCAAATCCAAATATTTGTATAATAACCTAATGGTCAGATATATATCTATCTTAAGTTGAGCATACACTTAGTTAATTTATGTAAAACTGAGATTGGTAATTTTAAATTTATAATTTAGATGAATAGATATGAATAATAAATTATCTCATCATTTAAAGATATATAAAAATACACCTGATAGTTAAATTAAGATTAACAATATTTAGCTAATAAAAAAACCGGCTTATTAGCCGGTTTTTATACTGAGCTTTAACTATTTTATTTATTCAGCTGCTGCTTCTGCTTCTACTGCAGGGCGATCAACTAATTCAATATAAGCCATTGGAGCATTATCCCCATCACGGAAACCACATTTTAAAATACGAACATAGCCACCTGGACGGGTAGCAAAACGTGGGCCTAAATCTGAAAATAATTTTTTTACTGTATCTTTATCACGGATACGAGCGAAAG
>CAMLIK010000141.1 GCA_946480175.1 uncultured Gilliamella sp. | reverse complement strand
GCATCTTCATAACGACGACCGATTAAACGTTTAATTGCAAATAATGTATTTTGTGGATTTGTTACTGCCTGACGTTTAGCTGGTTGACCAACTAGAATTTCGCCATCTTGTGTGTAAGCAATAATCGATGGGGTTGTGCGATCACCCTCGGCATTTTCTAATACTTTTGCTTGGCCGTTATCCATTACTGCAACACATGAATTTGTTGTACCTAAGTCGATACCAATAATTTTACCCATAATCGTTTCTCCTCAAACCTGTATTTTATTCTCTGTACATAAGTCTTAAATATTCAATTTCAAGCCCTTATTTTGACAAAGATATGTAATTGTTTTCACATAAATGGGAACATTATTGTTAATATCAAGGGGGCAAATAAAAATAATTTTTTTATAGAACTTGATTGCAATAATCTCACCTCTTATTATTGCAATCCATTTTTATCATTGTGTTTAACAATAGGAAATATATGCAGCAAACTAAACTTGCCAATCCGGGACCATTGGGGCTTATGGGATTTGGTATGACAACAATTTTATTAAATATTCATAATGCAGGCTTTTTTTCGGTTACCACAGCCATTGTTGCTATGGGTATTTTTTATGGTGGACTGGCTCAAGTGATCGCCGGAATTTTAGAATTCCGTAAAGGCAATACCTTTGGCACCACAGCTTTTACTTCATATGGTTTTTTCTGGATAGCATTAGTCGGTATTTGGTATTTACCCACTTCATCAGCAACGGTAAACACGGATGCAACTTTTTTAGGTATTTTTCTAGCACTGTGGGGAATTTTTACCGCCTTTATGTTTATCGGCACTTTAAAAGCAAATCGTGCATTGCAATTTGTTTTTGCTAGCTTAACGGTTTTATTTGCTTTATTAGCAATCGGTAACATCTCTGGTAACCATGACATTATTCATATTGCCGGCTTTGAAGGCATTATTTGTGGTGCAAGTGCAATTTACCTTGCTATGGCTGAAGTGTTAAATGAACAATATGGGCGTACAATTCTACCTATCGGTGCAGTAAAAGACGCTACACATTAGTTCATCACAATTCAGATACCTACCCAATTCTGTCGGTAGGTATCAAGTCCTTTTCCTAAACAATGCATTATCATTTTCCATTCATCAATGATCGGCATACATCTCGCAGTGATTGTGTATGTTTTTCTAATCTTTCATCAGATAAATAATTATCTTTAGACGAGTGAGCATTTTTTATTAGAATTTTATTATCTTCATTTATATGACCTGATGTGATCATAATGTAATTAGATAATTGAATTTCGATACTCCCATGATGAAAATGAATATCCTTTATATTTAGAGCAGATCCTTGCGGCTTTAAAAAAACCAAATCATCTCCATTCGCAATACTATCCAAGAAAATAAATTTTTTATCTTTGATTTGTTTAGCATAGCTTTCTAACATTTTTAAACCATATTGGCCACTATTGCCGCCATCATAAAGAACAAAAGCAATTTTTTTCTTTTCTTTTTTATCTAACTTATTAATAAGATTAATAATAGTAATAATACTTGATGAATTACAAACGAAATTTTTAGTGTTTGGAATGCCACTTTTAAATTTGGCAATTAAGAAAAACAATAGCACTGTTGAAACTATAGCTGAAATGCCAGAAATACTGAAAAAGCCACTAATTCGGATATCTGGTAAAAAAACGAGGTAATTTAATATTAATGATGCAATGAATAAAAATATAAACGGGGCAACACTAATAAAGTAAGTCAGCTTACTAAATTGTGATTGAAAAGCATACGTTTTCTGCAAATTAAAATTATTGATGCCTGTATCGTAATTAGTACAAATAACGACCTCTGCTTTATTAAGATCGCCGATATAAGCATTATAATAATTTTGATAACGTCTAGTTGCTAATTTTAATTTAGATAGTTTCGCATCCACTTGATAACCTAATGGCGCTAATTCCTTAGATATTACCCTTAAAAAAGAGATTTTCTCTTTTGGATTAAACCTTTTACCAAATATGATGCCATATCGTAAAATCAGATCTTTCAATATTTCCATTATTAATAAACTATTTTTATATAAAGTTAGACAATATAGTTAATATGATTTTTAAAATCATATTAACTATAAATAGATTAAGATAAAAATTAACCTAATAACATTAAATTAGTTATTACATTAATAGTCATCATCATTTTCATTGTTGTTTGATTGAGATATGTTGGCAATGGCATCTTGAATATTTTCATGCCCTGCCTCGATACATTCGGCAGTAAGATCATTCAAGGACACAGAATCCCTATTACATACTGCATTAATTACCATAGGCAGACTCATACCAGTAATGACTCGAACATTCATACCAAGCTCATTCCATTGTGGAACGCATTGCATCGAAGCATTATATGGAGATGCGCCATAAAGGTCGACAAATATAAGAACACCATCGCCAGAATCTAACGATTTT
Organism: uncultured Gilliamella sp.; assembly: GCA_946480175.1. GTDB lineage: Bacteria > Pseudomonadota > Gammaproteobacteria > Enterobacterales > Orbaceae > Gilliamella. The sequence continues at coordinate 1,574 of CAMLIK010000141.1, read as the reverse complement.
GAACAATTGAATAAATCAGTTTTTAACTGATTTATATCTTGCCCAGGATTAAGTGATAATGATTCAAATTGGCTTTGTTCTCCAACAATCATTTTCACACTGTCTTTTATTCCCGCCGCCATACTTCCATGGCTAACTAATAAAACACCGATCATGTTATTAATCCTATATTATTCAAACATTTTAATTACTTCACTTAAAGGTACTTTCTTTAATGAAGGCGTTGCTTGGCAATAAATATCCATATTCGGAAAACTATTTTGTAAATCAATTAATAAATCGAGTTGCTCTTTATTAATCGATACTTCTTTAATGATTGAGGTTGCCCCTGGAACCAGTGGTAAACCGCCAATATTAAGATTAGTTACAGGTACGCCAGATTTAATAATTTTATACATTACTTCAATATTTTTAGTAATTAAAATAACGTTAAAATCATCATATTGACGATCGTTCCAATACCTAACCGCACCATCTTCTTTTAATACTCTAATTTTATGACCAGTGCTGGCACCGGCGCCAAGAATAATATTTTTGGTAAACTCATCATTAGCTGAATAATCATCAGCAACAAATAAAGCATTAGCGCCGGCCGCTTTAGAAACATTTGTTGCAACTTGACCATGAATAAGACGGCTATCAACCCTAGCTAAAACAACTTTTCCCATAATTTAAAACCTCTATTATTATTTATATTTAATTATTTTTATAAAATACCAATTGCGGCTAAAACACCAAGAATAACAGTTAGCCCAATTAATGCTTTTGTTACTTTCAAACCTTTCTTAGAAAAATAAAAGTACAGTCCCATTACAACAACAAGCGGTAAAACACCAGGTAAGATTTTATCCAATGTATCTTGTATAATGAAATCCTTACCAGATAAGGTAAATTTCAAGCTAGATGAAACTTTGATGTAGCTAGCAGCTAAAATACCCATCATAAACAGGCCTAAAATAGATAAGGCTTCGATTATCATCTGCATCTTATTACCAACGACTTCTGTTGCCGCATTTCGACCTAATTTAAATCCTAATTGGGCAAAATAGTAACCAACAAATAGTTGATATAAAACAAATGCAACAAATGGGAATAACGCACCTATCGCTAATCCTTCTTGCGCCCATGGTAATGCGATGGCAATAAAAATATATTGTATAGTACCCGAGTCAATCGCATCCCCGATACCGGCCAAGGCTCCCATTAAACCGGCTTTAGTGTTATAAAGCACATCATTGTCAATACTAATTGGTTTGTTTTGATAAACTTCATCAGCACGTACTGCTTCTAGTGAAGCCATAATTCCTGAAATAGTTCCACCACCCCACGTAATTTGAGTATTAAAAAATAACAAATGTCGTTGATAAGCAGCAGCTAATTCACTTTTTGATTTATATAACTTTTTAAGAATTGGCATTAATCCCCACATTAATGATGCCGCAAGGTAACGGTCAAATGAGTGTGGAATTTCATTGGCATAATACCAACGTAACCATGCAAATGTGATATCTTTTTTAGTAATCGTTTCTGGCTTTAGATCAATACTTTCTTGTACTATTTCTGTCATTATAAAA
>CAMLIK010000140.1 GCA_946480175.1 uncultured Gilliamella sp. | reverse complement strand
GGATCTTTACCTTGCCATAATTGTTGAAAGGGTGATTTAAGTTTAATCTCATTCATAATGACATCCTAAAATAATGTCTGCTGCTCGTTGGGCTAAATGATATAAATCTTCACTATTACCATAAGCAATGGCATTGTTATGCCAATTAAGCCATTGCTCTTTATCTCTAATTGATTGTTCTAACGCTTGATCTAAAATGTTTTGCTTATAAGGTTCTGATAATACAATACCGGCATTAGCTTGGCTAATGTGATAAGCATATCCGGAAATACCTGATACGATCACTGGCACGCCTGCCGCTAACGCTTCAATCAAAACCATGCCAGCGGCTTCTTGTCTAGCCGGATGCAACAATAGATCGGCGGAAAATAAAAAATCAGGAATATCATTACGACCAGAAAAGAATCTCACCTGTTTAGCAATAGCTAATTCATCGGCTAACTTTAGATATGCCTCTGGTTTATCTTGGCCAACCACCAAATAGGTAACTTTTTGCTTGAGGTCATTAGGTAAAGCCGCAATTGCTTTCAATGTGCGATCAACGCCTTTACGTTTAAAATCTGAGCCAATTTGCACAATCACAAAATCATCAAGACTAATTTGATTAGCTAATCGAAATTGTTGACGTTTTTGAGGTGAATCAACGCTATATTTTCGATCTAACGCAATGCCGGGTGGTAATAAAAAGAATCGTTCATCTTGAGTATGATAATGATTTTTAAAATCTTCAATTTGTTGCTTTGTTAACACCATGATTTTGGTGGACGAACTAGGAGCAAATACCGCTTGTTCAAATGCCAAATAGTGTTTACAACGTTTTGATAGTTTATAAAAAAAGCCTTTATGGGCAGCTTTTTCAGCAAAACAAGTATCGCCAGCAAAATAGACATCTAAGCCCGGCATTTTGTTAAAACCTACCACACAATCTACAGGATAGCTTTGTAAGTGAGCCTTTACCCAATGATAATAAGCTTGATTACGGCTATGGTTAGATAATCCTTTTTTAGGAACGATTATAATATCAAAGCCAGCCGGTTTATCGCCTTGCCAATCCAATACATAAACACGGATTTGATGACCTTGAGCTTGGCAAGCAGTAGCAATTTGCAAAAAATCGCGTTGCAAACCGCCAAAAGGGAAAAATTTATAAATACAAAAAGCTAGTTGCATGCAGATTATCTCAAATAATAAAACATCATTATATACTTGTTGTTAACAAAGGTACAAAAATACCCAGATGTTAATGATTATTTCAAACATATTGCTATGTAGCAATATACAATAAACCTATTGTTTTAACAGTAACGAAACGAAAAATTCTAGATTAAATAGCCTATTATTCCTAATACATAGCTATATTTTAATTTATTAAAACGTGTTCAGATGAATTTATAAGTTCAATATCTAACGAGTAAATATGTTGGCTAAAAAATTTGAGGAGAGGGGTTTTTGAAGTGGAAATTTATATAATTTAGTTAACAAATGTAATTGTTATCGCAATTATAAGGACTAAAAATAGGCGTTCCTCAAAATTTTTGTCATGTTGATGGTATTTTATTGTTTGAAAGAGTAAGTATCACCAACAGCACTACCTTGAGCACCAAATTGGCGTAAATTATGATCAACTGCATTCATTGATTGCCAATGGTTTTCACACCAATCAGGTGCCAGTAAGGTTGGTTTTCTGGCATTGGCTGAAATCCTATGGTATAAAATATTGGCTGGTGTTTGTCGAATAATATCACCGGCAATATCGACATAATCTTCAAGAGATAACACATTGATCCGCCCAGCTCGCCATGCTTTGGCCATAATACTGCCTTCAACAATATGTAACGGATGAATTTTTAAACCATCAACGCCACTGTCTAATACTTTGTTTAAAGTGATGAGATTGTCTGGTTTAGTCTCTTTGGGTAAGCCAATAATAAGGTGAGTACACACTTTAATACCTAATTGTCGTGCTTTTTGTACCGTTTGGTGATAATCCGCAAAGGTATGACCTCGATTAATATGGTGTAATGTATTGTCATGAGCGGTCTGTAATCCAAGTTCTAACCAAACTTCGTAACCTTGATTTTGATAATCAGCAAGCAAATCTAATGCTTCTTGGGGTACACAATCAGGACGTGTACCAACACAAAGACCAACAATGTCGGCACTGTTCAGCGCTTCTTGATACATATTTTTAAGAATTTCAACTTCAGCATAGGTACTGGTATAAGCCTGAAAATAAGCAAGGTACCGTTTCGATTTTTTCATTTGCTTTGCTTGGGACAAAAGCTGATCTGAAATTGATTTAATCTGAATAGACTCATCAATGATTGACGCTACATTGCAAAAGGTACAGCCACCCTGACCAATGGTACCATCACGATTGGGGCAGCTAAAACCACCGTGTAAAGTGAGCTTATAGATTTTTTCGCCATAGCGACGTTGTAAATCGGAACCGAAGGTATTGACCACTAAATGAAGTTGCATAATAAACCAAACAAAATTTTTGGCTATTTTACCAAGATATTCCAGATACTCAATTGCAATTAAGCTAGCTATTATGATTTATAAAATTATTATTCTCTAATACATTGTTTGCATTATCAAACTAGATAATTTATCAATGATAATGGTTTTAAAAATTTTGAGGAAAGGGGTTTTTAGTAGGCTAAATGATATTGTGCTGTAAAGCATTTTAATTATTATTCTAACTATCTATAAATATTATTTATAACTTCAAAAAAAGATTGAAATTAAAGGTCGATTAAGTAAGGATAGTAGCTCATGATGTTTTTTTGTGCTAATTAAATACTGAAGTCGTTACGTTGATGTAATTGCTTACAAGGAGCCAATATGTTTAGTAAACAAATGACCATTGCTGAATATGATCAAGAATTGTGGAATGCCATTAAAGGCGAAGAACAACGCCAAGAAGATCACTTAGAACTTATCGCATCGGAAAACTATACCAGCCCAAGAGTGATGCAGGCGCAAGGTACGCAATTAACTAACAAATATGCGGAAGGTTATCCCGGTAAGCGTTATTACGGTGGTTGTGAATATGTTGATATTGTTGAGCAATTAGCGATTGAACGTGCTAAACAGTTATTTGCTGCAGATTATGCCAATGTGCAACCACACTCAGGCTCACAAGCCAATTTTGCTGTTTATATGGCATTGTTAAAACCGGGTGATACGGTGCTAGGCATGAATTTGTCTCAAGGTGGCCATTTAACTCATGGTTCACCGGTCAGTTTTTCTGGTAAGCTGTATAATGTGGTTGCTTACGGCGTCGACGAAACGGGACATATTGATTATGAGCAATTAGCCAAAATAGCCTTAGATTCAAAACCAAAAATGATTATAGGTGGTTTTTCTGCTTATTCTGGCGTAGTTGATTGGCAACGGATGCGCGAAATAGCTGATAGTGTAGGAGCCTTCTTATTTGTGGATATGGCGCATGTGGCTGGTTTAGTGGCGGCCGGTGTTTATCCAAACCCAGTACCATTTGCTCATGTCGTGACAACAACGACGCATAAAACCCTCGGCGGACCACGTGGTGGACTTATTTTAGCCAAAGGTGGCAGTGAAGAACTGTATAAAAAATTAAATTCTGCTGTCTTTCCTGGTGCGCAAGGTGGTCCGTTGATGCATGTCATTGCTGCCAAAGCTGTTGCCTTAAAAGAGGCGATGGAGCCAGCTTATAAAGAATATCAACAACAAGTCGTGAAAAATGCTCAAGCGATGGTTGATGTGATCATCAAACGTGGTTATAAAGTGGTATCTGGTGAAACAAAAAATCATCTATTCTTGATAGATTTAGTTGATAAAAATATCACCGGTAAAGAAGCTGATGCTGCTTTAGGTAGCGCTAATATTACCGTGAATAAAAATAGTGTGCCAAATGATCCGCAAAGTCCATTTGTAACATCTGGTGTGCGGATTGGTACCCCAGCTGTGACTCGTCGAGGTTTTAAAGAAGAAGAGTCTCGCGAATTAGCTAACTGGATTTGTGATGTGTTAGATAACATTGATGATGAACAAGCTATTCAAGCGGTTAAACAAAAAGTATTGGCAATTTGCCGACGATTACC
>CAMLIK010000139.1 GCA_946480175.1 uncultured Gilliamella sp. | reverse complement strand
AAGAAAAACAACAAGGCTATATTGCTGACAAAGCCAAATTGCAAGAGCAGTATGCGGCAATAAGAAGTCTTTAAAGATCATAATAAAAAGGCCTGACGCCGGTTGAATATCGAAATCAGGCCTTATAAGCCGCTTAATAAAAGTTTCCAAATGGGGTCACTTTATTGAGAGGTTTTTTGAATGATTAAAACTTGTAACCGACACCTAACATTACTACCCATGGATCAAGATCATATTTTGCCGTAACTTTAGTATTACCTAAATGCGTTCTAGCTTTAGTTTGAATATCGATATAACGGATTTGCGCATTAATTAACCAATTTTCATCTATTGAATAATCAGTTCCCACTTGCGCTGCCCAGCCCCAAGAACTGTCCAAATCAAAACCATGAAAACCTGTTTTTTTAGCTTTACCACTCACTTTTTCATCAAAAAAGAAGGTGTAATTTATGCCAAGTCCAACATAAGGTTGAAACTCACAACTACTATCAAATGGATACCAAAGTGCACTTAATGTTGGTGGTAAATGTTTAATCTTGCCTAAATGGGCACCAGCTAATCCAGTAGCGTTGCCTCCACTAAGTTTCACTTGATGGCTAAAAGGTGTTGCACCTAATAATTCAATAGCGAGATTATCGGTAATCATATATTGAAAATTAAGTCCAAGCTGCGTGTCATTATCAGCTTTGGTTTTAAGATCGCTTTTTGCGCCGCCAATTTTGACATGATCACTTTTATCTTGAGGATGAACATAAGCAGGACCGCCGCGGATAATAATTTGGTTGGCACTATGTGCCAAAGCGGCAGAGCTAGTTAATCCAAAGGTGAGGAGCATAACAATTGATGATACTCTCATTTTTGTCTCCTTATTATACTTATATCAACTGCTTGCAACATGTGCGGTTAATTAACATGCCGTTTTTAATATGAAGCAATAAAGGAATGAGGTACTAAAAGATATCGAGGATATTCTAGCACCATAATATTAGCAATGATACGGTGTTGTAAGGATTTACAGATGTAATAATTATAGGTTTATTGAGCAATTGATTAAGAGTTCATTAATCAATTTAACTCAAATTCGCTTTTGATGACGCCATAGCCATTTACCGCTAATAAGTCGATGATAAAAGAAGAAGCTTCGAACAATCCAATCTAAGAACATACCAAACCAAACTCCAATTACCCCATAGCCAAAATAGACTCCGAAAATATAACCGACCACAATACGACACATCCACATACTCCCTATGGCGACCCACATGGTATAACTGGCATCTTTAGCGCCTTTAAAGCCATATGGTAAAACAAAGGATGAAGCCCAAAAAGGGGTAAACAACGCATTAAACCAAAGCAAATGTTTGGAAATCTCGATAACTTCATGATCATTGGTATAAAGTGAACTTAAGAGCCCTGCAAACGGAATCGATACAAACGCTAAAAAGCAGAGTAATAAGCTAGTTAAATGAAAGATAAACTTAAGTTGCCTAGTTGGTTGATAGATTTGACCCATACCAATACGCTTACCAACTATAATTGTCGAGGTTGCGCCGAGGGTACCACCGGGTAAATTAAGTAACCCAGCAATTGAAAATGCAATAAAATTCGCGGCAATCGTTGATGTTCCCATACCAGCAACAAAGGTTTGCGTTAGTAATTTTCCGATATTAAACATTACCGATTCCACACTAGCAGGAATTCCGATACTTAAAATATCAATCAAAATTTTACCATTAAACGAATGAAAATAACTACGGAGAGGAATAAATAACGCTCGACTTGGCTTAATGGTTAATACCAATAAAATAAAAAACATCCCACAGTAACGAGATGTCGTTAAGCCAATGCCGGCCCCAATAAATCCAAAACCATGCCAACCAAAAGCGCCATAAATTAGCACATAACTAATCGACAGGTTCAAAATATTCATAATGATGTTTAAATACATCGGCAACTTAGTATTGCCAGCGCCACGCAGGGCACCACAGCCAACTAGAATAAACGCAAGGGCTGGGTAACCTAAAACGGTTAATCTTAGAAAGGTGAGAGTTAGTTCCTTAACTTCAAGATCAGCTTTACCAGCAATAATTTCGACAATCCAATATCCGGAAAACTCGACAAACAAAAACAGTAAAATCGAAATTATCACTAATAACGTAATGGACTGTCTTGCTGCCACTACGGCTTTTTTACGATTATGTCGCCCCAAACTAAATGCCACAACGACCGACGTTCCTAGCGCAACGGCCATAAAAAATGACATTACAATCATATTGAAGCTTTCCGCTAAACCAACTGCCGCCATTTCGGCCTTACCAATCCAACTTACTAAAAACGTACTAAAAATACCCATTAAAATGACTGACAAATTCTCAATCAAAATTGGCATTGCTAAAGGATATATTTCGCGCCAAAACAGCACATTATTAGAACGTCGCTTTTTATAAAGTTGAAGATTCTTCAATCGACTTAAAAAATCCAATTTATGACCTAAAATTTCATATAAAAATTGGGGTTATTATAGCGCTTTTATCTGACAAAAATGAAATTATGTTTTAAAAAAGCGAATAAAAAAATAAGTTAAAAAAAGTTGAGGAAAGGGGTTTTTTTGCTTCAAATTCATTTTTCATGGGTAAAATAACAGATTTTATAATTGTAGTGCAGATTTTTGTCGATATCGACATGTCATTAACACCAATATTTGCTTAAATCAGTTAAGTTTATTTACATGACAAATTTATAATTTTTTGAGTCTATATGATGGAAATAATGATTAATGTCTCTAGTAACTTTGGTGGAACCATTTTTCAAAAATGGTTCAGATTGCATTTTGTAATGATCTACCAACAGTTTCTAATTAATTTTAAAGGTTTACATTAACTAGTATAAGTTAAATAGAAACGATATTTATAATGCTCTTAATATCAGTAATTTTATTGCTAGAAATGCAATTATTATATCAATCTTAGATCTGTACTCCCTCTTTGCTACTAGTACTATATGGCTTAAAATACGGGTAATTACACTGGTTAATTTTCGATCTAACATGGGGATTTTTTAACTTATGTTGTAACTCAATCACTCTCTGATTGAAACTTTACCATAACAAGTACTTATAATTGATATCTTTATCCAGATACAAAAGGTCGTAATATACCTTTATCGTGGGAGGGAACTATTCAATAATAATATCTCCTCGAATGACCTAAGCTTCTTTTAATAAAACTTTTATAGTTAAATCATCTGTCTTGTTACTTTTACTTCATAATTGAGTTCAATTAATCAAGGTAATAGTCAGTCCATCGTTACAGCAATCATTTGAGTTACAAGCAGCTATTTTTTATAACTGGAAAATATGAAAAAATACTGATTTGCTATTTAAGCATAATGATTAGATGATACAATAGTTTCCAATTTTTATATTAGCCCACATTTTAGGAATTAAAATTGATGAATAAAGACATCCACCAGCAGCGAATATTAATTTTGGATTTTGGTTCACAAGTAACGCAATTAATTGCTCGAAGAGTTCGTGAAATCGGTGTGTATTGTGAACTGTGGCCGTGGGATGTTTCGGAAGAGAAAATTAAACAGTTTAATCCTAAAGGTATTATTCTTTCAGGTGGTCCGGAAAGTACTACCGAGCAAAATAGTCCTAGAGCACCTGAATATGTATTTAAAGCTGGCGTGCCTGTGTTAGGTATCTGCTACGGTATGCAAACTATGGCAATCCAAATAGGTCAAGGCGGGCAAGTTACTGCATCTAATCAACGTGAGTTTGGTTATGCTAAAGTTGATATTGTTGCAAAATCCAAATTAACTGAAGGTATTTTAGATAGCACAAATGATGCTGGTGTTAATCAACTCGATGTTTGGATGAGTCATGGTGACAAAGTCACTTCACTACCTGACTCGTTTACCGTAATAGGCCAAACAGAAACATGTCCATTTGCCATTATGGCAAATGATGAAAAACAGTTTTATGGTGTACAGTTTCATCCAGAGGTAACGCATACTATTAAAGGATTAGAGTTACTAAAACGTTTTGTAATTGATATTTGTCAGTGTGAAAAATTATGGACACCTTCTTCAATTATTACTGATGCAGTGGCACGTATTAAAGAGAAAGTTGGTCAAGATAAAGTATTGTTAGGTCTATCTGGTGGTG
>CAMLIK010000138.1 GCA_946480175.1 uncultured Gilliamella sp. | reverse complement strand
AGTGCAATTGTTGAATATAAATTCAACTTGTTAGATCGTAAAGATCTTGGTGCTGCTCTGAATACTACGAATTCACGTGGTCATGAATATTATAAACCAGGTACTAAAGATGTGTTAGGTGTTGGTTTAATTTACCAATTCTAATCGCTTGATATCTTAAATATCAATAAAAGGCACTTAGGTGCCTTTTTTTTCATCTATTGAACGTCATATTATCTAAAAAAACATTTTATGCTTAAAAAAATATTATTTTAAGTCATAAAATAGTCATAGTTCGCAGAATAATGTCTTACAAACGTTATTAATCCATAATATTTGCAATAAAAATCTAGTATTTAACAATAATAATAGATATCCCAGTAATAATTTAGTTGCTAGTTAATAGCAGCTATTTATTAGACCAAGAACAAAATAGTTTGTATCTTTTTTATAATAAAATACCTAAGAGGGTAATTAAATGAAACGTAATCTATTAGCAATTGCTATTCCTGCTTTATTAATTGCAGGTACAGCTAGCGCTTCTATTGAAGTGTGGAACAAAGATGGTAATAAAGTTGACTTTTATGGTCGAGTTTATGCGTTAAACTATCTTACAGATCGTAATAATCAAACTGGCGAAGGTGACAAAACTACCGCTCGCTTAGGGATGTCAGGGCAAACACAAATCTCTGATAGTTTGAGTGGTTATGGTCGTTGGGAATATGAAGCAAAAACCGGATCAGATGCTGATAACGAAACTCGTTATGCTTATGCAGGCCTAAATTTTGGTGACTTCGGTTCATTTGATTATGGTCGTAACGACGGTGTATTAAAAACCCTAACTTCATATACTGACGTTTTACCTGAGTTTGGTGGTGATGCTTCAAATAATGATATCTATGCATTAACTGCAAGAACCAAAGCTGTAGCGACTTATCGTAACTCAGATTTCTTTGGTTTAGTTAACGGTCTACGTTTTGCTGTTCAATATGCAGATAATGGGGACAATAGTTCAACTCAATATCTAAATCATCACGAACGTACTGGTCATGACAGTGCTGAAGCTTGGGGTTCGGTAATTGATTGGGATGTATTAGATACAGGTTTATCAATCGGTGCCGGTTATGCACAAACAGGTGGTCATAAAGATGCTAAAGCATGGTCAGCAGGTGTTAAATATGATAACGACAATCTTTATTTAGCAGCACTTTATATTCAAGGTAAACAAAAAGCCGGTTGGGACAATGCCTCAACTACCCGTAAGGCTGATGATTTAAAAACCAAAGGTTTTGAATTAGTTGCGCAATATGGTATTGATTTTGATATTGGTCGTTTAACGCCTTCTGTTGCGTATATTCAACACAAAGTTAAAGATGCATCTAGTTTAACTAATGATGCTGGTCTTAAAGGTAATGATTTAGCTAAATATATTGATGTTGGTTTAACTTATGACTTCAATAAAAACCTATCAGCGATTGTTGATTATAAAATCAACTTGTTAGATAAGGATGATATTGGTGCACGTCGTGCTTTATATGAAGATGGTTCATTCACTAAATCACAAATTAAAGCAACCGCTAAAGATACTGTAGCATTAGGATTAATTTATCAATTCTAATTATCTTTAAATTTAATAAAAGGCACTTAGGTGCCTTTTTTGCTGTCCTTTTTTTCATCAAATATCGCTTGCGCTTTAATAAATAGTCTGATAAAAATAAATAAATAATAATCAATTAGGACTATTTTGATGCATTATATTACTCGAAAATTACCTGCGAAAAAAAATATTGCTTTAGTGGCACATGATCACCTAAAAGAAGCATTATTAAATTGGTGCATAAAAAATCGTGAAGAGCTTTCACATCATAACTTATGTGGAACAGGGACTACGGGCACATTAATTAAAAAAGAGACTGGGTTAGATATTACGCCAATGCTTAGTGGCCCAATGGGCGGAGATCAGCAAATCGGTGCGCTAATTGCAGAAGGTAAAATAGATATTCTTATATTCTTTTGGGATCCTTTAAATGCCGTTCCTCATGATCCAGATGTAAAAGCACTGCTACGTTTATCAACGGTTTGGAACATTCCTGTTGCCACTAATCAAGCTACTGCTAATGCACTGATACAATCCTCAGTCTTTACAAAAGAAGTTGAAATTGAAATTCCCGATTATCAAGGTTATCTGATTAAAAGAATACAATAAATGCCAATTCCTTCACAAGTTCGTAAAACGGGTAGATATATATTATTACTAGATAATTTGTTTATTGTATTGGGATTTTATGTTGTATTTCCGTTGGTTTCCACACACTTTGTTAGTCAAGTTGGCTGGAGTGCACTATTCGTGGGTTTTGCTTTAGGTTTTCGCCAATTTGTTCAACAAGGATTTGGTTTAATTGGTGGCGCAATCGCCGACCGCTTTGGTGCAAAACCAATGATTATAACCGGTATGTTTTTGCGGTCAATTGGATTTATTTCAATGGCATTAGCAACTGAACACTGGTTGCTATTAGTTTCTTGTTTGCTCTCAGCATTGGGCGGTTTGTTATTTGATCCGCCTCGAATGGGATTAACAATTAAATTCACCAGACCTCACGAACGAGGCAAGTTCATTTCGCTATTAATGATACAAGATAATGCAGGTGCCGTTATTGGTGCACTTATTGGGGGTATCTTAATAGATTATGATTTTCAGCTAGTTTGTTGGTGTGGTGCTTTTATCTTCTTTCTATGTGGTGTTTTTAATCTGATGTTTTTACCGGCTTATCACATTGCAATAGGTAAAGCTTCGATTATTAATGGCATGAAAATGGTTTTGAAAGATAGAAAATTTACCCATTATGTGCTTACCTTAACTGGTTATTATGTGCTTTGGGTACAAATCATGTTGATGTTACCTTTAACCATAACTAATGTCTCAGGTAGTCCAAGTTATGTAAAATGGATGTACGCTATCCAAGCGACCATTTCATTGATTCTGCTTTATCCCCTGGCACGTTTTAGTGAAAAATATTTTAGGTTGGATCAACGCCTTAAATTTGGTTTATTATTGATGTCATTTGCTTTTATAATTATTGGCTTTACAACACAATTGTCTATTTTATTATCTCTCATCGCACTTTTTTACCTAGGGGCTATTATTGCAGAGCTAGCTAGAGAGACCTTAGCCACTGTTTTGACTAACCCGAAAGCAAAAGGTAGTTATATGGGCTTTAGTCGATTAGGGCTTGCTTTAGGTGGATTTATTGGCTATACTGGTGCAGGTTGGCTTTATGATATGGCTATTCAAATTGGTTTACCACATTTACCTTGGATTGTACTAACTTTAGTTGGTTTATTAACTTTAGGCTATTTAGAATATTTATTTAAAAATGAACCACCCATGACCAAAGTTAAGATGAGAAAGATTGGCTGATTTCTCCATTTTTAAATAAAATAGCTTCTCCAACAGCTAATTTAGTCCATACTTCGTTTGAAGTTAACGGCATGGTTGAAATAATGGTTACGATGTCATTTGGAGTAGTATGTTTTTGAAAATCTATCTCAACATCTTCATCAATTAATTTAGCCTTACCAAATGGTGCTTTACGAGTGATCCAGTGCAAATTAGTTGAACAATAGGCAAATACATATTCACCATCTGAAAGTAACATATTGAAAATACCAAGTTTGGTTAATTTAATCGCACACTCTCGAATATAATCAAATAGCTCGATATCATTGGTCGGTTTTTGGGGGTATTTTTTATGTAATTGATTGATTAAATAACAAAAAGCATACTCACTATCCGTTAATCCGACAGGCTCAAAAATTCCTGTATCTAATGTTTGATAGTCAGTTAATTGCCCATTGTGGGCGAATGTCCAATTTTTGCCCCATAGTTCGCGAGTGAAAGGATGAGTATTTTCTAAAGCAACCCCGCCTCGGTTAGCTTGACGAATATGAGCAATTACTGCTGTTGATTTTATTGGGTATTGTTGAACCAATTTGGCGATAGGTGAAAAACTACAAGGCTGCGGATCTTTAAACGTTCGACATCCTTTACCTTCATAAAATGTTATACCCCAGCCATCTTTATGAGGGCCTTTATCGCCCCCACGTTTGATTAAGCTGGTAAAACTAAAACAAATATCAGTCGGCACATTGGCACTCATACCCAATAATTCGCACATATTAAGCCATCTCTTTTTCAATAAGTAGAAT
>CAMLIK010000137.1 GCA_946480175.1 uncultured Gilliamella sp. | reverse complement strand
ATTCGTTTTTATTAATTTTTCGGAGTCTTTTCTTGAATAAATATTGTGTTGTCCTTGGGCAAGCTAATAGTTCGCTCACTGTTTATTTACCTTTAGTTGATACACCAGTAAGAGCTGGATTTCCATCGCCTGCTGATGATTATTTAGAAACAAAACTGGATCTAACCAGTCATTTAGTGAAGCATCCTAGTGCAACTTACTATATTAAAGCGATTGGTGACTCAATGATTGATTATGGCATTTATAGTGGTGATCTCCTTGTTGTCGACCGTTCTTTACAACCGAAAATAGATGATATTGTTGTTGCTGCTGTGGACGGTGAATTAACCTGTAAATGTTTAAGTTTTATTAATGGCGAACATCATTTATTGTCTGGCAATAAACTTTACCCACCGATTTCATTAGTCGGCAAAGACGTGCATATTTGGGGAGTGGTAATACATACCATTCATTCCCTACGTAAACGAGGACACTGATGATTGGCTTAATTGATTGTAATAATTTTTACGCATCTTGTGAGCGGGTATTTAATCCAAAATTAGAAGGAAAACCAATTGGTATTCTTTCAAATAATGATGGTTGTGTAATAGCACGCTCTAATGAACTCAAACCGTTAGTCGCGATGGGCATGCCGGCCTATCAAATCCCCTCCCATATTCAAAAAAAAATTACCTTATTAAGCTCTAATTATGAACTTTATGGTGATATGAGTCAGCGAGTATTTGATACCGTTCGTCATTATGCTGCGGATATCGAACTCTATTCGATCGATGAAGCTTTCATTCATCTAAACGGGTTTAGCCATGCTTTAAATCATTGTCAAAATTTAAAAGCAATAGTAAAACGTGATACAGGTATCCCAGTCAGTATCGGGATTGCCGCAACTCGCACCCTAGCAAAGTTAGCTAATCATATCGCCAAAAAACACCCTATTCATCAAGGTGTTTATTGTTTTCCGACGGATCAGGAAGAAAAAATAACTATCTTAAAGCAATTCTCAGTTGCAGATATATGGGGCATTGGTTGGCGAATTGCGCAAAGATTAAAAGAACGAGGCATTCATACCGCTTGGGATTTATATCAAGCAGATATAAAACAAATTAGGCAGTCATTTTCAGTTGTCCTTGAGCGTACCATACTTGAGCTACGTGGTATAAATTGTATTGAATTAGATGATCTACATACCGCTAAAAAAAATATTATGACATCACGTAGTTTTGGCCATTTAACCAATGATCTATTTGATATACAAGAAGCAATTCGTGTGCATGCAAGCCGTGGCGCAGAAAAATTGAGAAAGCAAAAATCAGTTGCTAATGCCGTACTGGTATTTTTAAAAACTAATCGATTTCGACCTGAATTAGTACAATATAATCCGTCAATTGTAGTGCCATTATTATCGGCGACCGATGATTCACGACTTATTATTCATGCGGCCCAAAAAGGATTACGATCCATTTATAAACCGGGTTTCTTATTTATGAAATCAGGTGTGATGTTACTTGATTTAAAAACTAAAGATAATTATTGCCAATCGGATTTATTTACCGCTGAAACATCAGCAACTGAAAAACACAAAAGTGAACAATTAATGAAAACCATGGATGACATTAATCAGAAAATGGGAAAAAACACTATTCACTTAGGTGGTATCAGACAAACTGCAGCATGGCAAATCAAGCGAGAGCGACTTAGCCAACGGTATACGACTCGTTGGGATGAGTTACCTTTGGTAAAATAGATAAAGGATTAACCGCTAAGATAATAATTTAATCAATTGATTGAATTGAATTACCTTGTTCATTTCTTACATCAACATATACTTTCCATTTTCTATGATTACTAGAGATAGATTTTTCACAAGAAATTGAAAGCCCATATCTGTGAGGAAGATTTTTTAAGCCTAAGTGTATTTTATGCCACTTTACCTTTAATGGTAAAAGGCATCTAGGTGCGTAATATTTTCTACTTACTTCAATTGTATGTAAATTAGTATGATGTTCTTGATTATAGGTGGCTATAAATTCAGCCGCCTTATTATCAATTTCATTGTAAATCACAACATGAGCCTGTGCAAAAGGAATAGTAATAACAGTTAAAATTGCAATGATATATTTTAGTAAACGAATTTTTTTCATAAAAAACCTCAATAATTCAAATTTTTAAGTACAAATAAAGTTAATTTTTGCACATTTTATTATTCATAAAATTAAGAGCCCATATTAACAATTGAACTACGAAAACGTTTCAGTGCAATAAGGAAAAATACACTACCAATTCCTAATAACCACGCATACGAGGTCCAAACCACACTTAAACCAGCCCCTCGATATAAAATTGCCTGCCCTAATTCGACAAAATGGGTGGTTGGTGCAAATAACATAATATTTTGCACCACTTCCGGCATACTTTCTCTTGGCGTACTACCACCTGAAAGCATCTGTAACGGTAGAAGGATCAAAATAAATAGCATCGCAAATTGTGCGGTTGATTTAGCCACCGTCGCCATAAAGATACCGAGTGACGTTGTCACGAATAAATGCAAAGCAGCACCAATTAAAAATAAGGTAATCGAGCCCTCAATTGGCACATTTAACCAACCATGAACAACGACTAACAGTGCACCCCACGTTGAAACAAGTACCACTAGCCCCATAGACCAAACTTTAGAAATCATGATTTGAAATGGTGTCACAGGCATTGATAGCAAGTGATCGATAGTACCATGCTCGCGCTCTTTCATTAACGCTGCACCGGTTAAAATAATCGACAATGTGGTAACTATATTAATAATCTCCATGACAGAACCAAACCAAGAACGGGTTAAATTAGGATTAAAGGCTGCATGAACCTCAATATTAACTGGCAAACTGGTTGGTTTATCAATTTGATTAAAGTATTTAGTTATTTCACTAGTGACAATTTGCGTAATATAACCATTACCTACAAAAGCTTGCCCCATTCGGGTTGCATCAATATTCAGTTGAATTTCTGGACTTTGGTTATTTAACACATCACGTTGAAAATTAGGTGGTATATTTAATGCAAAAGTATAACTATCGGTATCCATTCCGCGATCAACTTCATCCATTGAATTTAATTTAACTGGCTTATTAAACATTGGCGGATAAAGCGCTGCGATAATTTGCCTAGATAACGGTGAATCATCTTCATCAACCACCGCAATTGAAGCATGATGAAGCGAGTCTGAAGTTGCGGTAGCGGCGGTATAAATATCCAGCGTAAAGCAGTAGGCGATTAACAATAACATGATTGGATCACGAATCAATCCCCATAACTCTTTAATACCTAAGCGATAAATATTAATAAAACTTTGCATAATATCTATCCTTCTTGTTTCTTGAGGAGGAATATACTTGCACCAAGTATAATCGGAATAGTAATCAGTAAGGTAAATATCGAGTTATGTAAATCAAAAAATCCTAATGCCTTATTGAAAACACCCCGAGCAATAATAAGCATATGGGTAGTTGGATAGACTTCACCAATATATCGCCCACTCCCTTCTAATGATGCTACAGGATTGAGTAACCCCGAAAATTGTATCGCTGGTAACATAGTACCAACACAGGTTAAAAAGATAACCGCAATTTGACTACGTGTGACAGTTGAGGCAAGCAAACCAAAGCCTGTCGCAATAATACAATAAGCCAATCCAGCTAAACATAAAGTTAGCAAACTGCCTTTTATCGGTACGCCAAATATCGTAACCGCCATAAGCAACAGTAATAAGAAGCTAAGCATCGAAATAACAATATAAGGAACCTGTTTACCTAGTAAAAACTCTGTTCGAGTAACAGGTGTTACATATAAGTTAATTATTGACCCCATCTCTTTTTCACGCACTACGGATAATGCCGCTAACATTGACGGAATCATTAAGAGCAAAATAGGAATGACCGCAGGAACCATCGCTTGCAAACTTTTAATATCCGGATTATAACGATAGCGGGTCTCAATATTTGCCAATGAGCTAGATGCGGTGCCGGTAGTGGTTTTTATTTTGTCACTTAACCACGCAAGGTGCATACCTTGTACATATCCTTTAATTGTGTCGGCACGTAATGGCATGGCGCCATCAATCCAGATACCGATATTAACTGGATCACCGCGTTGAATATCACGGCCAAAATTAGGGGGAATTTCAATCGCCAACGCTATCTCATTACTTCTCATCCTATG
>CAMLIK010000136.1 GCA_946480175.1 uncultured Gilliamella sp. | reverse complement strand
TTTTATTATGATAGTTATAAAAGACCGTTTAGCTTTTTTGAAAATACTATTTATGCTGCAAAAGGTAAACCTAGTAAAAAAGAACTTAAATGGTTAACACCATATAAAGATATTATTCCCGAGCAAGCCTTTAGTGAAGCCTATACTATTGCGAAAAGTGATGGACAAGGTTTTAACCGCAATAACTTATTAACTGCAGCTAAATTGTTAGAAGAAGCGGGTTGGATTATTAAAGATGGTAAGTTAATTAATGCTAAAACTGAGCAACCTTTTGCATTTGAATTGTTGACTTATCTAGGAGATGACATTAAATATGCGATTCCATTTCAGCAAAATTTAGCTCGTTTAGGTATTACAATGAAAATAACTTCATTAGATTATGCCCAATTGACGCGCAGAATGCGTGAGCGTGATTATGACATGATGCCACGTAATTATAGTGCAATAGATTATCCATCCTCAGATTTAATGATTTTTTGGGGAAGTGAATATTTAAATTCTTCTTATAATGGTTCAGGATTACATAATCAGGCAATTGATTCGATTATTGCTGAAATAATCAAAAATGTAGGTAATCAAAGAGAGTTAATTTCACTAGGAAGAGCGCTCGATCGTATTTTAACTCAAGAATATCCGATGATTCCAATGTGGTATAACAGCAAAACTTATTATGCATATTGGAACAAATTTGGGCAACCAGCCATACAGCCAACTTATGCAATAGGTATTGATAGCTGGTGGTATGATGCTAACAAAGCAGCTAGTTTGACAAAGAATAGAGTACGCTAATATGTTGAATTATTTTATCCGTCGATTATTGCTAATTATACCAACCTTATTAATCATTTTGACTATCAACTTTTTTATTGTGCAAATTGCACCAGGTGGCCCCGTCGATCAAGCTTTAGCTATGATAGAGAATGGTCCCCAAGCAGGGCAAGTGTTGCTGCCTGGCAGTGAAAATAGCCCTGCTAAGCTGACCGAACCAAAAAATGAATCAAATTATCGTGGTGCTCGCGGTTTAGATCCAGAAATTGTGGCAATGATTGAAAAACAGTATGGATTTGATAAACCGCTTTGGGAACGCTATATCAATACGTTAAAGCAATATATCCAGTTTGATTTTGGTAACAGTTTTTTTAAAAGTGAATCAGTATTAAGTTTAATTGCCAAAAGTTTACCTGTTTCTATTTCATTGGGATTATGGAGTACATTAATCATTTATTTAATCTCAATCCCATTAGGAATTCGTAAAGCGGTTAAAGATGGTTCAAGATTTGATTTTTGGTCAAGTACGTTAATTATCATTGGTTATGCAATACCCGCTTTTTTATTAGCCGTATTATTAATTGTTTTGTTCGCAGGTGGCAGTTATTGGGATATTTTCCCGCTACGCGGATTGATTTCTAATAATTTTGAACAATTAGATTTTTGGGGCAAAGTAAAAGATTATGCGTGGCATATTTGCTTACCGACTATTGCTATGGTAGTAAGTGGTTTTGCCACACTAACCATGCTAACCAAAAACTCATTCTTAGATGAGATTCGTAAACAATATGTTGTTACTGCCAGAGCGAAAGGGTTAAGTGAAAGGCAAATTCTGTATAAGCATGTTTTTCGTAATGCAACCTTGCTTATTGTATCGGGTTTTCCTGCGGCATTTGTTGGCATTTTATTTACCGGTTCCGTATTGATTGAAGCTATTTTTTCGCTTAATGGATTGGGTCTTCTCGGTTATGAAGCAATTATTCAGCGTGATTACCCGGTTATTTTTGGTTCATTGTATATATTTACATTGATTGGGCTTATTACCAAACTCTTATCAGATTTATCTTATATGATAATCGATCCACGTATTGACTTTGAGGCTCGCAACTGATGACAACGCACTATTCAATTAATCAGCTACGTTGGCAACGATTTAAACGAAATCGACGTGGGTATTATTCATTATGGTTATTTTCAATATTATTTATAATCAGCCTATTTTCTGATTTTATATTTAATGATCGACCAATATTTATCAAGTATCAAAATAACTATTATTCGCCCATATTCCATTTTTATCCGGAAACTGAATTTGGTGGACAATTTCAAACACAAACTAATTATTTAGATCCGGCGGTACAAAATAAGATTGAGTCTGATGGTTGGATACTTTGGCCTCCATTTCGTTATACTCATAACACTGTGATTCATGACACAACCAGCACGTTTCCTACACCACCATCAAAAAACCATCTGCTTGGCACCACTGATGCTGGATTTGATGTTTTAGCAAACATTGCCTATGGTTTTAGAGTATCAATGTTTTTTGCCTTATTTCTTACCTTTTTCACCTCCATTATCGGCGTGCTAATTGGCGCAATTCAAGGTTATTATGGCGGAAAAGTTGATCTATTAGGACAGCGATTTATTGAGATTTGGAGTGGTTTACCTGAGCTATTTGTGATAATTCTACTTGCCAGTATCTTACCGCTTAATTTTTGGTGGTTATTAGGTATTACGGTGTTATTTGGCTGGATGGCATTGGTCGGTGTTGTTCGAGCAGAATTCTTCCGAACCCGTAACTTCGATTATATTCGAGCCGCTAAAGCTATGGGCGTAAGCGATAGTAAAATTATGTTACGGCATATGCTACCAAATGCGATGGTGGCAACATTAACATTTTTACCATTTATTCTTTGTGGTTCAATTTCAACACTAACGGCACTTGATTTTCTTGGCTTTGGTTTACCAATTGATTCACCATCTTTAGGGCGATTATTACTCCAAGGTAAAAATAACTTGCAAGCGCCTTGGTTAGGAATTAGTTCTTTTTTAGTTATTTCCATCTTATTGTCACTGTTAATTTTTATTGGTGAAGCAATTAGAGATGCATTCGATCCAAACAAAGGAGTATATAAATGAGTTCTCCTTTATTATCTATCATTGATTTAAGTATTGCCTTTAAAACTGGCCAGCATTCACAAAATCAAGTTGTTGACGCCATTAGTTTTGATATTAATGAACAAGAAACAGTGGCATTAGTCGGTGAGTCAGGCTCTGGTAAAAGTGTAACAGCACTGTCAATATTAAGGCTGTTATCAAAAGAGCGAGTGATTTATCCTTCAGGAGATATTATTTTCGAAGATAAATCATTATTACATGCCTCTGAAAAAGAATTGCGTAAAATCCGCGGTAATGAAATTAGTATGATATTTCAAGAGCCAATGGTATCACTTAATCCATTGCATACCGTTGAAAAACAACTTTATGAAGTCTTATCTTTACATCGGGGTATGCGACGTAATGAGGCTCGAAGTGAAATCTTACAATATCTCGATCGGGTTGGCATTAAAGATCCTAAAAGCAAACTGGCTTCTTATCCTCATCAGTTATCTGGCGGTGAGAGGCAACGAGTAATGATTGCCATGGCCATTTTAACTCATCCAAAATTATTAATTGCTGATGAACCAACTACTGCTTTAGATGTTTCTGTTCAGGGGCAAATTATTGAACTACTCAAAGAGCTCAAGAAAGAGCTTAATATGAGCATGTTATTTATTTCACATAATTTGGGAATAGTAAAAAAATTGGCAGATAAAGTAGCGGTAATGCGAGATGGCCAACTTGTTGAATTCAATAATAAACAACGCATCTTTTTGCGTCCACAGCATGAATATACTCAAACATTATTAAATTCTCAGCCTAGTGGTGAACCGGTTCCTTTACCTGATACTCCCGGCATATTGCTGAATGTGAATCATCTTAATGTTGAGGTCGTCACTCAAAAGCGATTATTTAACAGCAAAAAGAAAAAAATTGTTGATAATATTGGTTTTGCGGTATATCAAGGTGAGACAGTTGGTATTGTCGGTGAATCAGGCTCAGGTAAAAGTACCACCATACTAGCTATTTTACGTTTAATCAAATCAAAAGGTGATATCCTATTTGATAGTCATCCTATCCAGAATTTATCAGGTAAGAAGTTATTACCATTCCGTAGTCGAATTCAGGTTGTATTTCAAGATCCATTTTCATCACTCAATCCGCGCTTCAATGTTGAGCAAATCATCAGTGAAGGTCTAATGACGCATAAAAAATTGACTAAAACAGAGCAAGAGCAAGCGGTAATTGATATTATGCTAGAGGTTGGTTTGGACCCTGAAATGCGCTTTCGTTATCCAAATGAATTTTCTGGGGGACAACGGCAAAGAATAGCGATTGCTCGAGCCTTAATATTGCAACCGGAACTATTAATTTTAGATGAGCCAACGTCATCTTTAGATCATACAAT
>CAMLIK010000135.1 GCA_946480175.1 uncultured Gilliamella sp. | reverse complement strand
GAAAAAATTTAGGTAATGTGCTCGGTATGCTTGCAGTAATCGCTGAATGTTGTGCTAATTTTCTTGGTGGCAATATTGGTGCAGGTTTACCAACTTTTTATTATTTTGGTTCACATATTTATGGATTATTCACTTGGCAAAAAAATCTAGATAATAATAAAAGTGTTAAAGTTCGTTCCTTAAATGAAAATGCATTTTTATATGCGTTAATATTCTTAATCGTTGCAGCATTTTTTAATATTTATCTAACAAACGAAATTGGTGCGACAAATACTTCATATCAACTTATTACTAACTGCTTTATATTCGGCTTGGGTGTTGTTGCTCAACTATTATTAATGATGAGATATGCATTCAATTGGTATTTGTGGGTTTTATTAAATGTGTTAGTTATCGGCTTGAATATTTATACTGACAATATTGTGATTGCAACCCAATATTTAATTTACCTATTTAATGCAATTTACGGTATTTGTGAATGGAAGCTTTCTGAAGACAAGGTAAAACAATTAGAAAGTTAATCATAAAAGTCATTTAATCAAAAAATAGAAAATAATGTATTATTTTCTATTTTTTGAATTTATTCTACATCCCCATCAATAAGTGGCACAAATTTTACTTCACCCATATTTTTGGTAATAAAATTGCCACCATTACGTTCAATTAACTGTAACATTTGTTTATTTTTACCCACAGGTAATACTAATCGCCCTTTATCAGCTAGCTGTGCTAGAAGGCTTTTTGGTACTTCTGAAGCCGCTGCTGTAACAATTATGCCATCAAATGGACCACGTTCTGGCCAACCTTGCCAACCATTTCCATGGCGAGTTGAAATATTATGAATATCTAGCTGCTTTAAACGTCGCTTAGTGTTCCATTGTAAGCTTTTTATTCTTTCTACTGAGCAAACATGATCAACAAGCTTAGCTAGTACAGCGGTTTGGTATCCTGAACCAGTACCAATTTCAAGGACTTTAGCGTTCGGTGTTAACCTTAATAATTCAGTCATTTTTGCAACAATATAAGGTTGAGAAATAGTTTGACCACTACCTATTGGTAATGAACGATCATCATAAGCTTGATGAGAAAGCGCTTCATCAACAAAATTTTCACGCGGTATTGAAGCTATAGCATCTAAAACTCGATCATCTTTTATTCCCTGTTGGCGCAATAACTTTATCAAAACCTGCATTTTTGAACTTTGCATTACTAATTTCCAATTATTAATTCGCGTAAAACACTTGTAGCATAACAACCAGAAGGCAAATAAAAACTGATCTCTATATTATTATCACGAACCCATTGCCATTTTAACTCTTCGGGGCGTAATAATATTGAGCGCCTACTTGTTTCCATTCGTTCTTTTTTAAATAATTGTTCAAAACAAGACCAACGTTTTAAACAATTTGTTTCAAATTCTAAAGCAATTGATGTGGTGCTCAATGGTGAATCCCCGACCATTGGCGCTGTAATATTAATTTCACCATTTTGCAAACGTTGTTGTAAAAGTAATAGCTCCTCAGTTTTAGATAAAAACCAACTATTACTTTTAGATAATTGTAATATATCACCATCAAGGACTGTTTGTTCAATATTTTGTTCAATTCTTTGGCTTACTATTTGATTAAAAATTACACTACGAGCAGCTGAAAGATAAAAACTCCTTTTTTTACGGTCTTTAACTGAAATTTCACCACTTGCCCATTTTATTGCTTGGGTGATGTTATTTTGATCTCGTCCAAATCGTTGTTCGCCAAAATAATTAGGAACACCATGTTTTTTAATTAAATTTAATTTTGATTCAATTGCTTGTTTATCACTTATGTTTCTTAAAACAATTTTAAAGCGATTTCCTTTTAAAGCGCCTATTTTCAATTTTTTATTGTGCCGATTAATTTGTAATATACGACAACCCGTTAAATTAAATTGTGTAAAATCGGGGGTTTCTTTACCAGGCAAATGTAAACTGAACCATTGCTGGGTGATAGCTTGGCGATCTTTAAGGCCGGCATAACTAACATTTTTTGCTGAAATACCAACATACTTAGCTAGCTGCTCGGCGACAAAGATCGTGTTGTAATCTTTCTTTTCTAAATAAACTAAAACATGTTCACCTTCACCAGTTAACTCAAAACCAAGTTCTTCAATAACCATGAAATCTTCATATTGCTGTTTATATAAACCATGAGTTGTAGGTTTACCATAAAAATAATTAAGTTCTGTTAACACTTTTTAAGCCTATCATCTGTTTTATATTCACTTTTTTGCTAATAGTACTACCGCTTCACAAGCTATACCTTCTTTACGACCAGTAAAACCTAGTTGTTCTGTGGTGGTTGCTTTAACACTGATTTGATCAAAATGTACTTTCAAATCTTCAGCAATATTAACCCGCATTTGATCTATATGAGGTCTCATTTTAGGTTCTTGAGCAATAATAGTTGTATCTAAATTAACTAACTCAAAACCTTTAGATTGAACAATTCGGTAGACTTCTTGCAATAATAATCGGCTGTTTATACCTTCGTATTTTGCATCGCTATCAGGGAATAGTTTACCAATATCACCCAAAGCCAATGCGCCAATTAAAGCATCACAAATGGCGTGTAATACTACATCGCCATCAGAATGAGCAATAAGTCCATATTGATAAGGAATTACTACTCCAGCTAAGATAATTGGTCCTTCACCACCAAATTTGTGTACATCAAATCCATGACCTATGCGCATAATCTACCTATATTAAATTTGATTAGTTAAATAAAATGATGCCAAACTTAAATCTTCTGGACGAGTGATTTTTATGTTATCTCGACGGCACTCAATCAATAATGGATGGCCTCCACAATACTCAATCGCTGATGCTTCATCAGTAATTGGGACATGATTGTTTAAGGCTTTACTTAAACATGCTTTAAGTTCACCTGCGTTGAATAGCTGAGGTGTCGCAGCTCCCCATAAATAAGTGCGATCAACGGAGTAGTTAATGATATTTGGATTATTAGTGTAAGCTTGCTTAATAGTATCACTCAGAGGCGTTGCTAGTATTCCGCCTTTATTTTCTTGTAAGACTTTGTTAATCAATTTAGTGATATCTTCGTGAGTAACACAAGGTCTTGCGGCATCATGGACTAATGCCCACTGATTTTCAGCAACTAAATTTAAACCAGCTAAAACAGAATCGGCACGAGTTTCACCACCATAAGTGACTTTAACTTTTGATGCGACGTCGAGTGTACAAAAAAGTTTATCTTCCGGGCTTATCACCACTACCACTTGGTTAATACTAGGGTGAGTTAATAATTTTTGTAAAGTGTGTTCTAAAATGGTCATTGGACCAATTTTTAAATACTGCTTAGGTAATTGACTATCCATGCGACAACCAATTCCTGCGGCAGGAACGATTGCGATAATATCACTATTATTTGTCACGTAATACCTTATTGTTTTGCTTTAGAATCAATAATTATTCGATAAAAATACTCATCAGGTTTAACCATACCCAAATGGCTTCGAGCTCGTTCTTCTATTGCTTCATAACCTTTTTGTAAATCGTCAACTTCGGCAAACATCTGTTCATTACGAGCTTTTAACTTATCATTTTCTTTACGTAGATTTTCAAGCATTTGCACATTTTCTTGGTAATCATAAAAATTATTCTTACCATACCACAATGAGTACTGCAAATACCCTAGCACCAGAAGTAATATAAACGGGAGTTTCCACCTAATCATGAGTTTAATTGTTCCCTTAACTTAAATACATTTAACAGGTTTAGGTAAGCCTGCAAGTTTAGTTGCTTGTTTAGCTGGACCATCAGGGAATAATTTATATAAATATCGGCTATTACCTTTTTCTTGACCAAATTTTTTTTCCATTGCCTTAACCAAGGCACGGATTGCAGGGGAAGTTTTGTATTCTAAATAAAAATCACGAACAAATAAAATTACTTCCCAATGAGCATCAGTTAGTTCTATAGACTCTTTTATAGCTAATTGAGGCACCAAATCAACAGTCCAATCCTGCCAGTTCTTTAAGTAGCCTTTTTCATCGGTTTCTATTTGATTTAACATTTTTCAAAACATAGTTTGATATTTGCGGGGTATTATACTCAATAAATAAGATTCCAACACTAGTTTTGGTGGATAAACCATCATGAATTACTGAAATTCACTCTAATTTGGCGAAAATTAAAGCAGTTGATGAAAAATATTAAATTAGCTATTTACAAATAAGTCCGTCTCCTTTAATATTCACAGCCATTGCGGAAGTGTGGCTGAGCGGTTGAAAGCACCGGTC
>CAMLIK010000134.1 GCA_946480175.1 uncultured Gilliamella sp. | reverse complement strand
TAATACCAAAAATACGGCGCACGACTTCAAATAATCCACTAACGACACGTTGTTCTGGGAAATATGGACGAAGCTCTTCATCATTAATGGTGTAAAGATGTTGCTTTTGCTTTTCACTGTAATAAGCGATATCCCATGGTTTAATATCACTTGCACCAAAGTATTCATAAGCATATCTTTTAAGATCGGCTAACTCTTTTTCGCCTTGTGGTTTAGCTTTGCTGGCTAAATCGCTCAGAAATTCAGTAACTTGAGTCGTTGTTTCAGCCATTTTAGTTGCTAATGACTTGTCGGCATAAGTGGCAAACCCAAGTAATTGCGCAAGTTCAGCACGAAGCGATAATATTTGCTTGATGATTTCAGTGTTATCCCATCTACCCGCATTAGGACCTTGGTCTGATGCGCGGGTATTATATGCTTGATAAAGTTCAAAGCGTAAATCTCGATTATCACAGTAGGTCATTACCGGTAAATAACTCGGAATATCAAGTGTTAATAACCAACCTTCTTGATCTTTTGCTTTCGCTTGTTCTTTTGCAGCAGCTAATGCACTTTCAGGCATTCCAGCTAAATCTTCAATATTAGTGATGAGTTTTGACCAACCCATAGTTGCATCTAATACGTTATTACTATATTGAGAGGATAATTCTGAAAGTTTGGCAACGATTTCACCATAACGTTTTTGTTTATCGTCCGATAATCCAATACCTGATAATTCAAAATCACGCAGAGCATTGTCGATCACTTTTTTTTGTGCTTTGCTTAAATTATCATAGTGTTTGCTATCTTTAAGTTGTTTATAGGCTTGGTATAAAGGTTTATGTTGTCCTACCCATGTGCTGTACTCAGAGAGTAATGGTAAGCATGCTTCATAGGCCTCACGTAATTCAGGACTGTTTTTCACTGAATTAAGATGACTAACCGGTGACCAAGCTCGGCTAAATTTTTCATCCATCTCATCAATGGGTTGAATTAAGTTATCCCAAGTGTATTCACTGTTTTGTTCAAGCACTGATTCAATTGTTTTACGACAATTGTTTAGTGTCTCTTTGATAGTGGGTAAAACGTGCTCAGGTTTGATTTGGGAAAATAGGGGTAATGATGAATTGCTTAATAATGGGTTAGTCATACTGCGATACCTTATGCAATGATTATGTTTCTTAATAAAACAATATGTTGTGGCTAAAAAAACTAATTCAAGTCTCTATGTTCATTGGGTTTAATTATAAACCCATTAATTTGCGCTCACGTTGCCATTCAGTCGGTGTATAGGTTTTGATTGATAATGCATGAATTCGATTATCATTAATAAATTCGGCTAAAGGTGCATAAATAGCTTGTTGTTTTTTTACTCGACTTAATTCAGCAAACATTTCGCCAACGGCAATAACTTGAAAATGGCTTCCATCATCGGTCATTACATGAACCTCGTCAAGATTAAGTGAATTTTTTAATTTAGCTATAATTTCTTGCTTATCCATTATGAAACTCAGTATTTATTTTCTATTTATAAAAAGTTGAGGAACGGGGTTTTTTGAACTATCAAATTGCATGATTTACTATTGATTAATAACGGTTTGCAAATCATATAGCTCAATTAGTGTTTGTAATTGAGAGCTTATCCCTATCAATTTTAGATTATATTGATTACAGAAATAGACAAGAGTCGCGAGCCCAGAAGAATCAACCCGCGTTACTCTAGATACATCAATATGATTCACATTACTTAATAGCGTATCTTGAGTTCTCCATAGATCATTTAAAGAGTGAACATCAAGCTCACCCATTAAATTAAGCGCATTTTGTTGTTTTTCTGTTTGGATTGGCGACATAATGAACTAACCTTTTTGTTTAGCGTTTGGGTCAATTTTGCGATTGGATAGATCATTTAATTGTTTGGTTAATGCATCAATACCATTTTGACGTAAAATAGTTGCCCATTCGTTTTGTTTAGTAGTAACCATGCTTACCCCTTCAGCTGTTAAGTCATAAGCTTTCCATTCACCAGTTACGGTATTTTTTCGCCATTGGAAATCGATTCGTATAGGTTGTTGATTTTTATCTGGCTGATTTAAAAGCACACGAATTGAAATAAGTGATTTATTGGTTAAATCTTTTGCTGCTTCAACTTGGTAAGTTTGACCGTTGTACATTGAAAGCGCTTGAGCAAAAGCTTGAACTAAATAGTTTTCAAAAGCTTTGAAATAAGCTGTTCGTTGTGCATCAGTTGCTGATTTATAAGCATCACCTAATATTAATGCGCCAGCATATTTAACTTGTACGTACGGTAATAAATCCGTTCTTACAATATCTTTAAGTTTGTTTGGATTTGACTTAATTGAAGCTGATTGTGTTTTCATTGTGTTAAAAATTTTGTCAGCAGCAACTTGCATATCGTTATATGGGTTGTTCGCGAATGCTGAAGTACTTATCACTAATGCAAGTACTAAAAAAAGGGTTTGTTTAAATTTGGTTAACATAGTTACTCCTTACTGTCATTGGTATCTTGTTTTTTGTCTTTATCTGATGAGCCACCAGTACTATATAAAAATTGTCCGATTAAATCTTCGATCACCATAGCTGGTTTGGTGTTGTTAATAACATAACCGTCTTGAAGATAAGCTGGTTTACTATTATTATTGCTGTTATTAGTGGTGTCAGAATCTAATGAATCAAGTTCATGTTCAATATTTTGATCTAACCCAAAGTTGATATCAATAAATTGTTCACCTAGTAGACCTGAGGTTTTGATTGAAAGCGAGCTGGAACTTGGAATTCTATCATATTGAGCATCTAGATCCATCGTCACATAGGGTTTATAAGTATCACCATTTTCTGATTTAAGGCTAATATTACTTACACGCCCAATCACAACGCCACCGATTTTAATCGGTGATCTTACTTTTAATCCACCAATATTATCAAATACAGCATAAACACGGTAGGAATTATGACTAGCAAAAGATGTTGGATCGGTAACTCTAAAGCATAAAAACAGTACTGAGCAAATAACCAGCACCATAAATAATCCTACTGTAATTTCAACTTTACGACTCATGTTTAATGACCTCAATTACTAAACATTAATGCGGTTAAAATAAAATCTAACCCCAAAATAACTAATGATGAATAGACAACGGTGTTGGTTGTTGCCCGACTGATTCCTTCTGATGTTGGCACGCAATCATAACCATTAAATAGTGCAATCCAAGTACTAGCGATTGCAAATGCAAAGCTCTTAATAAAACAGTTACCTAAATCGTGCCACCAATCGACATTGCTTTGAATGGAAGACCAGAAAAATCCAGCATCAATACCTTTCCAATCAACGCCGACTAATACCCCACCTAAAATGCCAACAGCGACAAAAATTGCGGTTAAAAACGGCATGCAGAAAAATCCAGCCCAAAATCGTGGCGCAATAATTCGTCTTAGCGGGTCAATGGCCATCATTTCCATACTTGATAGTTGTTCGGTGGCTTTCATTAAACCAATTTCAGCTGTTAAAGCTGAACCGGCACGACCAGCAAATAGTAATCCTGCAACTACAGGTCCGAGTTCTCGTAATAGTGCAAGAGCAACTAACATCCCTAAACTGGCTTCAGCACCAAAGGTGGTTAAAATAAAGTAACCCTGTAGTGCTAGTACCATGCCTATGAAAAGACCGGATACGATGATAATGGATAGCGATTGTACACCGACGAAGTAAAATTGTTTAACAAGTAATGGGAATTGTTTGCTAAATTGAGGCTTACCAATAAGTGCACCAAATAGCATTATCCCTGAGCGACCTAACATAGCAATGATATTGATTATTGATCGCCCAAGTTTTGCAATTAAGTCTAACATTAGTTTGCACCTCTACTTAGGTCTAATTTGTAATCAATTGCAGGATAATGAAATGGTACTGGACCATCTGCTAATCCTTCAAGAAATTGTTTTACTCGTAAATCATCATTATTGCGTAATTCTTCAGAAGTACCGCCAGCAATAATATGCTGCTCTGCAACAATATAAGCATAATCGGCGATACTTAATACTTCATTAACATCATGACTAACTACAATACAGGTTAAGCCCAGCGATTGGTTGAGTTCAGCAATAAGCTTAACGATAACTCCCATTGATATAGGATCTTGTCCAGCGAATGGTTCATCAAACATAATGAGATCCGGATCGAGAGCGATAGCTCTGGCTAACGCTGCACGTCGAGCCATACCACCAGATAATTCGGAAGGCATCATATTGGCAGCGCCACGAAGACCTACTGATTGTAGTTTCATCAAAACTAAATTATGTAAAACTGGTTCAGGTAAATTTAGATGCTCACGTAATGGGTAAG
>CAMLIK010000133.1 GCA_946480175.1 uncultured Gilliamella sp. | reverse complement strand
TTATTTTTGTACCATTAACGCTGGGTATGGCGTTTATGCTTGCAATTATGGAAACTGTGTACGTTGTTAGTGGTAAGCAAATCTGGAAAGATATGACTAAATTCTGGGGTAAACTATTCGGTATCAACTTCGCGGTTGGTGTTGCAACTGGTTTAACCATGGAATTTCAGTTTGGTACCAATTGGTCTCATTATTCGCATTATGTAGGTGATATTTTCGGTGCACCACTAGCAATAGAAGGATTAATGGCTTTTTTCTTAGAATCAACTATGGTTGGTTTATTCTTTTTTGGATGGGATAGATTAAGCCGTGGTAAGCACTTGATGGTCACTTGGTGTGTCGCTTTCGGTTCTAATCTCTCAGCGCTTTGGATTTTAGTTGCTAATGGATGGATGCAGTTCCCGGTCGGTTCTGACTTTAACCCGATTAACTCAAGAATGGAAATGCAAAGTTTTTTTGAGTTAATTACCAATACGGTCGCTCAATATAAATTTGTCCACACTGTAGCAGCGGGTTATCTAACGGGTGCTATTTTTGTGTTAAGTATTAGTTCATATTATTTACTTAAAAAACGTGATTTACCATTTGCTAAACGCTCTTTTGCAGTAGCTTCTGTATTTGGTTTTATTATGTCAATTGTTGTCGCTATTATGGGGGATGAAGCAGGTCACGAAATTACAACGGTACAACCTGTTAAATTAGCGGCGATTGAAGCTGAATGGGAGACTCAGCCAGCACCAGCATCATTCAATGTTATTGCATTTCCATCACAAAAGAAAAAAGAGAACTTGTTTGCCATTGAAATTCCTTATGTGATGGGAATTATGACAACGCGTTCATTTGATACTCAAGTAACTGGATTGAAAGATATTTTAGCTACTAATGAGACTCGAATTCGTAATGGTATTTTAGCTTATACTAACTTAGATAAAATTCAAAAAGGCGATAAAGATCCTACGGTTTTAAAAGCGTTTGAAGATAATAAAGTTGATTTAGGCTATGGTTATTTAGTTAAACGTTTTACTGATAAAGATAATCTAACTATTCCAGAAGCCACTGAAGAACATATCAAAGCCGCAACTGAAGATTCAATCCCATCTGTATGGCCTTTGTTTTGGGCTTTTAGAGGAATGGTTGGCTTTGGCTTATTAATGATCTTAGGTACTGGTCTTGCATTATGGTCAACATACAAAAATAAAATTGGTGAAAAACGTTGGTTATGTCGTCTACTTCTTTTATCGTTACCATTCCCATGGCTTGCATGTGAGTGTGGTTGGTTTGTTGCCGAGTATGGTCGCCAACCATGGGCAATTCAAGATATTTTACCAACAGGCGTAGCTAATTCATCGTTATCTCCAGGTGAAGTCTTATTCACTATGGTTCTTATTTGTGGGCTTTATACAATGTTCTTAGTTGCTGAAATGTTCTTAATGTTTAAGTTTGCTCGATTAGGGCCAAGTTCTTTAGGTACTGGCAACTATCATTACGAAAAAACACAATCGATATCAGAATAAGGCATAGGGAGTATATACAATGATTGATTATGAAATTGTACGAGCCATCTGGTGGTTGCTGATTGGCGTTGTGTTAGTTGGCTTTGTTATCACCGATGGTTTTGATATGGGTGTTGGTATTTTATTACCATTTATTGGTAAAACTGATACTGAACGTCGTATTATGATAAATGCAATAGCGCCACACTGGGATGGCAATCAAGTTTGGTTAATTACTGGTGGTGCAGGTATTTTCGCTGCTTGGCCGATGGCTTATGCGGTCTCTTTTTCTGGCTTTTATATCGCGATGATTTTAGTGTTATGTGCGCTATTTTTTAGACCGATTGGTTTTGATTATCGTAGCAAATTAGAAAACTCTAAATGGCGTAATATGTGGGATATCGCAATCTTTTTAGGTAGCTTTGTTCCAGCGCTTGTTTTCGGTGTCGCATTTGGAAACTTGTTAGAAGGTGTTCCATTTAGATTTGATAATGGTTATCGTGCTTTTTATGATGGTTCATTCTTTGGTTTACTTAACCCATTTGCAATATTAACTGGTATTGTGAGCCTAATGTTAATCGTTGCTCATGGTGGTGCTTGGTTGCAAATGAAAACTGCTGGTGAACTTTATTTAAGAGCAAGAAAAGCAACTCAAGTAGCAAGTTTAATCATGTTAATTGCTTTTGTATTAGCTGGAGTTTGGGTTGC
The DNA here is from genome assembly GCA_946480175.1 of uncultured Gilliamella sp. GTDB lineage: Bacteria > Pseudomonadota > Gammaproteobacteria > Enterobacterales > Orbaceae > Gilliamella. The sequence goes on along the minus strand of CAMLIK010000133.1, from coordinate 2,163 downwards.
ATTCGGTATCCATGGTTATGAAGTGACTAGCGCTATTGATACTAATGGTGTTTCAAATCCATTAAGTAAAACGGTATCGACTGATGTTTCATGGTTAAAAAATTATATGAACCATCCAATATTATGGATTGTACCGGTATTAGGTATATTATTACCTTTACTAACTATCTTACTTTCTAGTTTAAATAGAAATGGGTTAGTGTTTTTATCTTCTACGCTAACCATTGCTTGTGTATTATTTACATATGGTATTGCGACATTCCCATTCATTATTCCTTCAAGCATTATGCCAAATGCAAGTTTGACAATTTGGGACGCATCTTCTAGCCAATTAACACTTAATATTATGTTGGGTGTAGTAGTCATCTTTTTACCAATCATTCTGTTCTATACTATATGGAGTTACGTTAAAATGTTTGGTCGTTTAGATAAAAATCATATTGAAAATAATAAACATTCACTTTATTAAGGACTTAATATGTATTACTTTTTATGGTTTTTCGGATTAATTGCAACTTGTATGCTTGCTGTTGTTACAGGGCTTTGGGTTGAAAGTAACGATAAAGAAACTAATCAATAGCTGCATCAAAATAAATAAAGGGGTGGCAATTTGTCACCTTTTTAATTTTAAATCTACATATTAGATAAATAATTAACAAATGATAATTGTTTTCATTTAACTATTTTTATATCATAGTGCAGCGAATTTCATATTCAGATATAATGTGGTTAATTTTTTAGTCTAAATTAGATCTAACAATATGAAACAATTCAATTGGAATGCAAGAGTCTATTATGAAGACACAGATGCTGGTGGGGTAGTTTATCATGCTCGGTATCTTGCTTTTTTTGAACGCGCTAGAACAGAAATGCTAAGACAACTTGATATTAGTCAACAAAAGTTACTACAAGAAGGTATTGCATTTGTTGTTAAAAAGATGGATATTAGCTACAATTTTCCAGCACGTTTAGATGACATGCTAACTATCAGCACTAAAGTTGAGCAAATTCGCAAGGCGTCTATTATTTTTAAACAGACAATTTTAAACCAGAATGAGCAAATTATCAGCAACGCTGATGTAGTGATTGCTTGTGTCAATATGACTAAAATGAAGCCTTGTGCGCTTCCAAAGTCATTATTTTTGGAGTTTATTTAAGTGAATATTATTGATCTATTTTTAAAAGCAGGATTTTTGGTACAAGGCGTTATGCTATTGTTACTTATATTTTCTGTTATGTCTTGGGCTTTTATCTTTCAACGTAGCAGCATTTTAAGCAAAGCTAAAAAACAAGTTGATCAATTTGACAATAGTTTTTGGTCTGCTGATGACTTAAATGTGCTTTTTGATAAAGCGAAATTCAATAAAGAAGAGATCTGTGGTACAGAACATATTTTCTATTCGGGATTCAAAGAGTTTTCTCGTTTATACCAAATCAATCCAAATATGCCAGAAGCAGCATTAGATGGGGCATCTCGTTCAATGCGTTTAGCGATGAATCGTGAATTAGATAATTTAGAATTGCATATACCTTTTTTAGGTACGGTAGGATCAATTAGCCCTTATATTGGATTATTTGGTACGGTTTGGGGAATTATGCATGCTTTTATTTCCCTTGGAGAAGTAAAGCAAGCAACACTGCAAATGGTTGCACCAGGTATTGCTGAAGCGTTAATTGCGACCGCAATTGGTTTATTTGCGGCGATTCCTGCTGTTCTGGCTTATAATCGATTATCATTGAGAGTAAGTAGAATGGAACAAAGTTATTTGAATTTTATTGATGAGTTTTCTTCAATTTTACAACGTCAAGCAGTAGCGGTTAGGAAATAATTATGAGCAGACGTTCACGTTATTCAACCAAATCAGAGATCAATATTGTACCTTTGTTAGATGTATTATTGGTATTAGTATTGATTTTTATGGCTACAGCACCAATAATAAGCCAGAGTGTTGAAGTTGATCTTCCAGAAGCAACAGAATCAAAAACTGTTTCCCCTTCTGAAAATAAGCCGATAATTATTGAAGTATCTGGTGTAGGGGTTTATGCAATTATCATTGATCAGACTCGACAATCGAATATACCTCAAGAGCAAATTGTTGCAGAAGTTAAGCAGCAAATGTCACTTAATGATAAAGCTGTTTTTTTAGTTGGTGGTGCGAAACA
>CAMLIK010000132.1 GCA_946480175.1 uncultured Gilliamella sp. | reverse complement strand
ATTCAGGTACAGCAGCATATGCATGTTCAACTTGTTCTGGCTCTTCAGCAAGGACGCCGAACATATCTTCTTGACCAATATTTTGCGCTTTAGCGTATTGATCGGCCGCTTGCATGGCATCATTAATACTATGTAAAATAGCCGCTCTATGTGGCCCTAATTTATCAAAAGCGCCAGCCATAGTTAATTTCTCTAATACACGCCGATTAATTTTCTTCATATCAGTTCGAGCACAAAGCTCAAAGATATTTTTAAAATAACCTCCGCTATTACGCGCTTCTACAATAGCCTCAATGGGGCCTTCACCAACACCTTTTATTGCACCTATGCCATAAACAATTTCTCCTTTATCATTGACATGAAAATGGTAAAGACCACTATTAATATCAGGAGGATTTACTTGCAATCCCATTCTTAGACATTCATCAACTAAACCAACAATTTTATCGGTATTGTCCATATCAGCTGTCATTACTGCAGCCATAAATTCAGCCGGATAATGTGTTTTTAACCATAAAGTCTGGTAGGAAACAAGCGCATAAGCTGCGGAGTGAGATTTATTAAAACCATATCCAGCAAACTTTTCAACCAGATCGAAGATGTGCATGGACAGTTCACCATCAACACCTTGTTTTTCCGCTCCTTCTTTAAAAACCGAGCGCTGCTTAGCCATCTCTTCTGGTTTTTTCTTACCCATCGCTCGTCGAAGCAAATCTGCACCACCTAGCGTATAACCAGATAGTGTTTGGGCAATTTGCATAACTTGTTCTTGATATAAAATTATGCCATAGGTTGGTTCTAATATTGGTTTAAGAGATTCGTGTTGATGTTTGATATCTGGGTATGATACTTCTTCTCGTCCATGTTTACGATCAATAAAATTATCTACCATACCAGATTGTAATGGACCTGGTCGGAATAAAGCAACTAAGGCGATCATATCTTCAAAACAGTCAGGTTTTAAGCGTCTGATCAAGTCCTTCATACCACGCGATTCCAATTGGAAGACCGCGGTTGTTTCAGCTTTTAGTAGTAATTGGAACGATTCTTCATCATCTAATGGAATACGAGTAATATCAACTGCTAGCTTGCCATCTCTTAACTGACGCTGATTAATCATTTTAATCGCCCAATCAATAATGGTTAAAGTACGTAGTCCTAAGAAGTCAAATTTGACAAGCCCTGCATATTCCACATCATTTTTATCAAATTGTGTGACAGGATGATGGCCTTCTGGATCACAATAAATAGGTGAAAAATCTGTAATTTTAGTCGGGGATATTACTACACCTCCGGCATGTTTACCGGCATTTCGAGTCACACCTTCCAATTGTCTTGCGATATCAATAAGAGACTTAACTTCTTCATTATTATCATAAAGCTCTTGTAATTGTGGTTCAGCTTCAAACGCCTTAGCTAAGGTCATCCCCGGATCAAGAGGAATTAATTTTGATATACGATCGACAAATCCATAAGGATGGCCAAGTACACGCCCTACATCACGGATAACCGCTTTAGCTGCCATAGTACCAAAGGTAATAATTTGCGATACAGCATCTCGACCATACATATCAGCTACGTGATCAATAACCATATCACGCTTTTCCATACAAAAGTCGACATCAAAATCCGGCATTGAAACCCGTTCTGGGTTTAAAAAACGTTCGAAAAGCAGGTCAAATGCTAATGGATCTAAATCAGTTATCTTTAAAGCGTAAGCAACTAATGAACCTGCTCCTGAACCACGACCTGGACCAACAGGAATATCATTATCTTTTGACCATTGGATAAATTCCATCACGATTAGAAAGTAACCAGGGAACCCCATTTGATTTATCACGTTTAATTCAGTTTCCAGTCGTTCATCATACTCAGGACGTCGCTGCTTTCGCACTTCTGGATCAGGAAAAAGAAACTCTAGACGTTCTTCTAAACCTTCACGTGATTTATGCACCAAAAAATCTTCAGTTGACATATCACCAGTAGGAAATTGAGGTAAAAAATATTCACCCAACCGGATAGTTACATTACATCGTTTAGCTATTTCAACACTATTTTCCAAGGCTTCTGGAATATCAGAAAACAATTTACACATTTCTTGTTCTGAACGCAGATATTGCTCGGATGAATAGTTTTTTGGTCTACTTGGATCTTCAAGAGTATTACCATCATGAATAGCTACTCGAATCTCATGCGCTTCAAAATCAGACGCTGCCAAGAAACGTACATCATTAGTTGCCACAACGGGTAAGGCATATTGTTCAGCTAATTTAATAGCATTATGAATAAATAACTCTTCATTAGCACGATTTGTACGAACTAATTCAAAATAGAAATGTTGATTAAAATTATCTAAATAATAATTGACCGCCTCATCAATAATCGCTTGATTATCACGAATAATACCAATACCAATATCACTTTCAAGGCCAGCTAATATGATTAAACCTTCTCGATGTAACGTTAACCATCCTTGATCAACAACTGGCATATCATCGATATAACCTCGCTGATAAGCTTTTGAAATTAGCATTGTAAGATTTTGATAACCAGTATTATTAGCCGCTAATATAGTTAACCGATAAATATCATCACTTAATTGTGAACTTTTAATTGCTAAGTCAGCACCAATAATGGGTTTTATGCCTTTTCCCATAGCAGAACCATAGAACTTAACGAGTCCGCAAAGATTGGTAAAATCAGTAATCGCAAAAGCAGGCATTTGCAATTTGCTTATTTCATTGACTAAGGCGCCAACTTTAGCGATGCCGTCAACCATTGAAAAATCGCTATGCAAATGAAGATGAATAAACTTAGGTTCGGTCATATTTACCAAAATGATTACACAAAAAATTAGCTACAATTATAGCATAAACTAGATGAATATTCTTATTGTCTTTGCTTATCGCAAAATATACCAACTAATCAATTATAAAAACGTCCGTTATAAAACAACGGACGTTAATCGAATTTGTGTTGATAAATGCAAAACGTTATTTGCGTCGTACCCCTTCAGCATTTGCGGCTTTTATGGCAGCAAATACTGTGTCTGGAGAGATTTCAGCAGGAGAATTATGAATAGATTCACCTTGCGCACAAGCTAAAATTGCCACTTGCATTAAATCATCATCGCTAACATTAGCTAAGCCAATTTCTGCTAGTGTAGTTGGTAATCCAACGGACTGACAAAAATTATAAACAGTTTCAATCATCTTCGGATCGCTATCAATTAACATTAACATAGCAAGGGTACCAAACGCTACTTTTTCACCATGCCAATACTGATGCGTCGCTTCTAATGCCGTAAATCCATTATGAATGGCATGAGCAGCTGAAAGCCCGCCACTTTCAAATCCTAATCCAGAAAGTAGCGTATTAGCTTCAATCACATGTTCCAGTGCAGAGGTTACTACTTTTTGTTCACAAGCATTTTTAGCCTGTACACCATATTTTAACAAAATTTCAAAACAAAATTTTGCTAGTGCAAATGCAGTGATTGGACCAGGTCGACCAGTCATATTCCCTGCTTTTGATTGTCTACAATCCTCAGCTTCAAACCAGGTTGCTAAAGCATCACCCATACCTGCAACTAAAAACCTTGCAGGAGCATTAGCAATAACTTTTGAATCGACTAAAACAACATCAGGATTTCTAGGTAACACAAAATAACGTTTAAATTCACCTGTTGAGGTATAAATTACTGATAAAGCACTACAAGGAGCATCGGTTGAAGCAAGCGTTGGCACTACAACGCAAGGATAATTAATAGTTGCTGCTACCGCTTTTGCGGTATCAATAACCTTCCCTCCACCTATACCGACAATCACATCAATATTTTGAGCTTTAGCTAACTCAATTATTCTTGTAATCTCTTCGTCACTACACTCTCGGTTAAAAATATCAACAACACTTTCAATCTTACCGGATAGTGATTTTTCGATAGTTTTAGATAAATTTTTGTTGGCTGATGGACTTTCCAATAATAACGCTTTTTTACCTAACCTTGCTAATTCTTCACCTAAACTATTTTCAATGGCATTAAAACCTTGAATGTAACGATTAGGGAAAAGTGCAGTAGTAATCATAATAACAACTCCTAAAAATTAAAAAAATCTTGCATAGATAAATCTTATTACCATTATTCAGAAAAATATTTTTTATCCATGTGGTTACGTTCAAACATACGCTTTTATTATGAATAAGCTACTAAATATTTTTAAAAATGAGGTATATGCCACATTTTTTATTATGAAAAGTATTGTCAAAAGATTAAAACAGATGATTCCCATCACTTAATCATGATGGGAAGAAAGGAGATTAGATCTTCTTGAATAAAACTGAACCGTTGGTACCACCAAAACCAAATGAATTACAAAGCGCATATT
>CAMLIK010000131.1 GCA_946480175.1 uncultured Gilliamella sp. | reverse complement strand
ACCGCCTTGCGGCGGTATTTTATTTATTATTGATGTTTAACGATAAAACAGCAGTGGATCTGTTTATTGCGTTTAAAATCGAGTGATAAGGTTTTATCGGTGATATCTTTAAATGTTAGCCCTAGTTTTTGCATACCATCGGCATCCATTTTGAAGCCTCGTTTATTGTTTGAAAATACTATTACTCCATTTGGTCTAAGTAAGCGTTTTAAATCACTCATTAATTTTAGATGATCACGCTGAACATCAAAGGTATCGTTCATCCGTTTTGAGTTGGAAAATGTTGGAGGATCGATAAAAATCAAATCAAACTGTTCATCCGCCTGTGATAAATAGAGCAAGCAGTCGGCTTGTATCAATCGATGGTTTTTTCCGGTTAAGCCATTTTGTTTTAAATTACGATCAGCCCACTCTAAATAGGTGCGTGACATATCAACGGTCGTGGTTGATTTTGCGCCACCAAGACCGGCATAAACGGTTGCGCTACCTGTGTAGGCAAATAGATTTAAAAAGTCTTTACCCGCGCTCATTTGGCCGATCATTTTTCTGGCTAAGCGGTGATCCAAAAATAGACCGGTATCTAAATAATCGACCACATTAACCCAAAACTGCGTTTTTTGCTGGTTAATAGGATATTCATGGACTAAGAAGTAATCCTGTTTTTGCCCGAGTTTTTGATATTGTTGTTTACCTTTCTGTTTTTCACGAGTTTTTAGTACCAATTGGTCGGCAGTTAACTCCAGTACCGACATAGTGGTATTAATAATATCAAATAGTCTTTGTCGCGCTTTTTGCGGATCGATATTCTTAGGCGCGGCATATTCTTGTATCACAATTTTGTCTTTATAACGATCGATAGCCACGTTATATTCAGGTAAATCTGCATCGTAAAGGCGATAACATTCAAGTTGTTCTTGGCTAGCCCATTTTGCAAATCTTTGGCAATTTTTACGTAGGCGATTGGCAAAATCGGCAGCGGGTAAATTGGGGGATGTAACCGGCTTATCGACTTGACGATCAGCAATGGTATAATTTTTTTGTACACAATCTAAAGGCCCATTTTTGGCTTTAAACTGTTTGTCGGCTCGCATTTGCAAACAATCTAATAGCTGCGGGGCACCACTAAATAGCGATAATCGCCACCCAGCAAATTGTTGCTTAATTTGACGACCAAGTGCAGAGTGCAGGGCAACCAATGCAGGTTCACTTTCTAATCGCTCACCATAAGGCGGATTGCTGATGATCATGCCATGTATATTACGATCAAGTGGATTAGTTAATTGAGTCACATCCTGCACAGCAAAAGTAATTAAGTCACCAACTCCAGCTTGGATAGCATTTTGCTTGGCGCGCTCTAACACCGCAGGGTTATTGTCATAACCAATGAAAGGCGTTGTCGCTTTTTTTACATTGTGCTTGGCCGCGAAGAGTAACTCATTCCAAAGTGTTGGGTTGAATCCTTGCCAAGCGAAAAATCCCCACTGTTTACGTAACAGTCCAGGTGGAATATTAGAGGCCATCATTGCAGCTTCAATTAGTAAGGTTCCTGAACCACACATTGGATCGATAAGAGGTTCATCTGTTTGCCAACCTGAGCGGCGAATAATTGCTGCAGCTAAGTTCTCTTTTAATGGTGCTTGGCCAGTTTGTTGACGATAACCACGTTGATGTAGGCTTTCACCACTTAAATCTAACGATAAGGTAACTCGATTTTTGTTTAGATAAGCATGTAAACGAATATCTGGATTTTGTTTGGCAACATTTGGGCGCTCATTAGTTTGACGCATAAAGTGATCAACAATAGCATCTTTGATCTTTAATGCTCCATATTGGCTATTGCGAATAAAGTCATTAACGCCAACAAAGTTGATAATAAATGAGTTATCGACCGCAAAAATATCGCTCCATTTGATATTCATCACACATGAATAGAGATCTAAATCGCTATAAATATCAAACTCAGCAATCGGCAATAGAATCCGAGAAGCCAAACGAGACCATAATAATGATTGGTACATGGTTGATTGATCAGCGTCAAAGTAGACACCACCTTGCGACACTTTACAATTTATCGCGCCAATATTTTCTAACTCTTGTTTTAATAACTCTTCAAGCCCGCGAGAGGTGCTGGCAAATAGCGTTTTCATGCATAATCCACTTAACAATAAAATTGCAGGCATTATACCGACTAATTGTAGTAGTAGGAAACGATCCGCTTAAACAATTCTCAATTATCCATGTTACTGCCAACATCAATAATAAAAATAATTTACAGCTATCTTAAAAACGTTATTTTCGCGTTATTAAAGGTTATTAAGTTGTTTATAAAATGTATCACTAAATGTTAATTTTAAATTTTGTAAAGAATTTTTTTAATATAAAACAGATAGTAAGCAATTAATTTGAAATCGTTTTAGCACTCATCTTTACAAAAATTAACAATTAAAATTTCAAAGAAGTTGCACTTTTTTTTTGAAAAACTATACTTTTACACGATTTAAGACTAAAGAGGTTGTAATTAAAGGGAATTGATATGGAGATTTAAATAAAACAAATAATTACTCAATAGGAATGCCATTATGCATTATAATTTTATTTTACCTAGTTTTAGTAATCAAAGTTCAATATTTCACTATAGTTCTCTCTTCGATGTAATTTTAAAATATCTCTTAAAGACGTACTTATATTCATACCGACAGTTTTTAGCAATACTGTTGATCGCGTCGTTTTCATTTTGTAGTCAAGCCTTAACGTCTCAAACATTGAATATAATTAATGGTAATGCACCTTATTTAACATTCGACGGCGGTCATACAAAAGTGATTAATACGGAAGGATTGTTTGAAATCACTTTATCAGACGGAACGAAAATTACTCCAGCAGCAAACAACTCATTAACTACACCTATCGAGTTGCCTAAAGCTGGCGAAACGCTTGCAGATATTGATATGTTGGTACCCATTGATTCCGACTCAATCACGTTAAATACACTTATTTCACCACCATACAATTATTGGGGTGATGATGACGGAGATGGAAGCCCAACAGCAACAGGTAACTTAAATTTAACTATTACCGATAAAGATAACCAAACTGTATCACGTAATACGACATTAGATATTTGTAAAGCCCCCTATAAAATCACATTAACAAGTACTGATGCGATATTAACTACCCATTATGGTATTCCTAACAGTCAGGTGTTTAGTGCAGGGAATACCACTTATTATATTAATCCAAAGGGTGGGCCATTAGTTTGTTTTGCAAGACCACATTTAAAATTGGGTAAAGATGAATATGGTTCAAAACATGATTTTCGTGGTCCAGATACAATGTGGAATCCCGCAAAAGGTTTTATTCCACAATCTACTACATCTTACGATTTAAACTTCCCAACTACTGGTGCAAATGGTTTATATTTTGATTTAGAGATAGGTGCCAGTAGTGGTTCTTTGACTTGGGAATCGGTTTCTCCTAACAATGATATAACAGCCATGATGACGTCTAACGCTTCTGGTTCAATTGTTCGGGTTTTATTGATGGGGCCTGCCGTTGAATCATCGCAATGGGAATCAGATACTCCTAATACAATAGGTAAACCTGATTTACCACAGACATTCGAATTAGTCGGTCGAGATAGTAATAATAATGAAGTGGTTAAGTATGGTTTTGTATTAAAACAATGGTACGTTAATCGTGGAACTAAAACTTATGACTATACTAATACAAAATCATGGTGTGAAAAACTAAAATATCGATTACCTCAAGTTAAAGATTTAACAAACTCAGCTTGTACGGGAAATGGTCCAAATGAATATTGTAAGGGAGCAGTTGGTGCCGAACCACGTTCACTTAATAATTATTACAGACGTATAATTGGTGCAGGTTTTTTTTCAGAGTGGGGTTTTATGAGCTATTACACTAACTCTAATTTTGGTAATCACGGTTATTGGACTAGTGACATTTCTCAATATTCTGGTAATAAGCCATTTGATGTCTACTCCTACGATGGTGCTGTTGGTTGGAACTACCCTGCCATACACGGTGCTTATGGTTTATGTGTCCGCCCTTTAATTCCTGAGACACCTAAGACCAGCCAGTAATTGTTGGTTAAAGATGGTGGTTATAAATAAATATAGGATTTGTTGATAAGGTTGCCATGAGTCCTTATTTCTCGGTTCTCAATCCTTGCTAGATTTTTGTATAGATAAGAAAAAAGTTAGCTCGCTAAATGGCTATTGTTTTGCAGAGTCGCAACGTACTGAGCGAGCTAAAGTGATCTTGGGGCATAGTAATGTATGAACTATCCACCCAATTGAGATAGGTATATTTTTGAGAAGCCGTGTTTTTTTACAGTAAAAAAGTTGAGGAGCGGGGTTTTTGAAGCTCAAAATTAATCATCAA
>CAMLIK010000130.1 GCA_946480175.1 uncultured Gilliamella sp. | reverse complement strand
TAAAATCCCTGCTGATGTCGCTAAGCTCGTTTTCGTCGTTACTATTCATGATGCAACAGTGAGAAGACAAAATTTTGGTCAAGTAGAAGGTGCTTTTATTCGATTAGTTAATGATGATAACCAGATCGAAGTTGCGCGATATGATTTAACTGAAGACGCTTCTACTGAAACTGCAATGCTATTTGGTGAACTATATCGCCATAATGGTGAGTGGAAGTTCCGTGCTGTTGGTCAGGGCTACGCCGGTGGTTTAGCTTCTGTTTGTGCTCAATATGGTATTAACGCCTCTTAAAGTTAGAAGGAATTAAAAATGGCTGTATCACTAGTAAAAGGTGGGAATGTATCGTTAACAAAAGAAGCACCAACTATGACAGTGGCAATGGTTGGTTTGGGCTGGGATGCACGAGTTACTGATGGAAAAGAATTTGATTTAGATGCATCTCTATTTATGTTAAACGAAAATGATAAAGTACTATCGGATTCTCATTTTATTTTCTTTAATAATAAAAAAAGTCCATGTGGTTCTGTAGAACATCAAGGGGATAATAGAACAGGAGAAGGAGATGGTGATGATGAACAAATCAAAATTAACTTATCTCAAATCCCTGATAATGTTAAAAAGTTAGTTTTCAGCGTTACCATTTATGATGCCGAAAATCGCAAACAAAATTTTGGCATGGTTTCTAATAGTTTCATTCGTATATATAATAATGATAATGGAGTAGAAATCGCGCGTTTTGATTTATCTGAAGATGCATCAACAGAAACTGCAATGGTTTTTGGTGAACTCTATCGTCATGGTTCAGAATGGAAATTCCGAGCTGTTGGTCAAGGATTTGCTGGTGGTTTATCAGCAATGGCATCACAATATGGTGTTGCTGTTTAAATTAATGATTATTTATATGGCTAATTCTTGCATAAACTAGCCTGTATATAATAATTAAAAAAACTCAACATAATCGAATCCTCAAATTTGATATAAGAATAACACTCTATAAGTGTTATTCTTATATATCTGTCATAACAATCTAATATTGCCTAACTAAATTCGCTATAATTAATAAATAGTAACTAATATTTAATTGATGCAATTGGTGTAAGCTAATTTTAAGTGAGTTAAAATATATAGAAGAACGATGTGAGCAACTATTAGAGAATCGTTATGGAACAAAATATTATTATGACAACAAAACAACCCATTAAAGGTCGTATTCATTCTTTTGAATCATTTGGGACTGTCGATGGACCCGGCATTCGCTTTATTGTCTTTTTTCAAGGCTGTTTAATGCGTTGTTTATACTGCCACAACCGTGATACATGGGATTTAAAAGCAGGGCGTGAAGTCACTGTTGATGAATTGATGAAAGAGATTGTCACTTATAAAAGCTTCATTATGCCTAACGGTGGCGGTGTGACGGCATCAGGTGGTGAAGCCACTTTACAAGCAGAATTTATTACTGAATGGTTTAAAGCTTGTCATTCAGAAGGAATTCATACTTGTTTAGATACCAATGGATATGCAAGGCAACTCGATCATACTATCGAAGCTCTAATGGAAGTTACTGACCTTGTTATGCTAGATTTGAAACAAATAAATGATGAGATACATAAAAAATTGGTTGGCGTTCCTAATAAACGAGTTTTAGAGTTTGCTAAGTATCTACAAAAAATTAATAAAAGAACATGGATCCGTTATGTGGTTGTACCGGGTTGGACTGATGATGATAATTCAGCACATTTGCTTGGTCAGTTTATTCAGGGTATGGAAAATATAGAACGTGTAGAGTTATTGCCATACCATAAACTTGGTGCCTATAAATGGGATACTCTCGGAGACAAATATATGTTGGACGGGGTAGAAGCTCCGCCAAAAGAGACGTTGGATCGAATTCAAACGATTATAGAAAGTTACGGACAATATGTAACATTTAGTAAATAAAAGTCTTCAACACAAATAGGGCGCCTATAACAGCGCCTGCTAACCTTCTATTTTAATCTTTTTCCTTCTTACCGCATGTAATAGATAGATACAGCCTTCAAGGGCTAGAACACATACAGATAACCAAATTAGTCCGTAGGGCACAATATGTTCTTTAGATACTGATTCATGCAAAAATAATACTGAAACGAGGGTAAGTAATACTGGCTCTACATAGCCTAGCAGTCCAAATAAACCAAGCGGTAATAATCGTCTAGCTACAAAATACATGGCAAAAGCGATAGCCGTAATAATACCAAACATTGGAATAAAAATATGAAAGTGTGATAGATCACTAATAACGCGAATGAAAGAATAATGTAAAATAAAATAAATGAGACATCCGAGAAATATAAAAAAGAAATCTGAAAAGGTTCCAGAAATCCCCTCTATTTGTAGTTTACGGCGTGTCATAAAGTAAATAGGGTAACCCAAGGCTATAATCGCGGTTTCCCACGAGAATGCGCCTGTAATGTAAATTTCTAAAATAACGCCAACACTAGCTAGAATAACAGCAATTTTTTGGAAAATACTAAGCCTTTCTTTATAAAAAATTTGGCCAAAAACGACCATACTTAATGGTAATAGAAAGTAGCCAAGTGATGCAGATAGTCCATGCCCATTTATTGGTGCCCAAATAAAAATCAGCATTTGAATAGTGAGTAAAAATGAAGAAAACAACAATCCTATTAAAAGAAATGGTTGATTTTTAATTCGAATAAACAGGGCAGTTATTGATGACCATTGTTTTTCAATAAAAATTAATACGACGATAGCGGGAAAAGATGTTAATAACCGCCAACAAAAAATGTCGACGGTTGATAATGGTTGCAATAATACCGGGTAATAATAAAGCAATCCAAAAAGACATGATGCGAGTATTGATAGTGCAACGCCTTTTATCATCTTATCCACCTAAATTAATAAAAAAATAGCGCTAATTAATAGCGCTATTACGAATATATGAAATCTGTCTTAGCCGATGACTTCTACACCATTCATATATGGCACTAATACTGACGGTACTTTAATTGTTCCGTCTGCTTGTTGATAATTTTCCATTATAGCAACCAGCGTACGTCCAACCGCTAAACCTGAACCATTTAGTGTATGTACTAAATAGGTTTTATTATCAGCTTTATTGCGGTAACGAGCTTGCATACGACGTGCTTGGAAATCCCACATATTTGAACATGAAGATATCTCACGATAAGTATTTTGTGCTGGTACCCAAACTTCGAGATCATACGTTTTACAAGAACCAAAGCCCATATCTCCAGTACAAAGGATAATTTTACGATATGGCAGTTCTAATAATTGTAAAACCTTCTCTGCGTTAGCTGTTAACTCTTCTAACGCTTTCATTGATTCTTCAGGTTTGACAATTTGTACCAATTCAACTTTATCAAACTGATGCATGCGAATTAAACCACGGGTATCTTTACCATAAGATCCGGCTTCTGAACGAAAACAAGGCGTGTGTGCAGTCATCTTTATTGGTAAGACGCTTTCGTCAAGAATCTCATCACGGACTAAATTTGTAACAGGAACTTCAGCTGTTGGAATCAAGGCATAATTGCTGCTTTCAGCTTCTTCATCAAGGGGCTTTGTATGGAATAGATCACCCGCAAATTTAGGTAATTGACCTGTACCAAATAAGGTGGCATGGTTAACAAGATAAGGAACATAAATTTCCGCATAGCCATGTTGCTCGGTATGCAGATCTAACATAAATTGGGTAATAGCTCGATGTAAACGGGCCAATTGTGATTTCATCACCACAAAGCGTGCACCGGTAAGTTTAACACCTGCTGCAAAATCTAGACCACCAAAACGTTCACCTAAAGCGACATGATCTTGAATTGGGAAGTCAAAGGTTCTTGGTGTTCCGAAACGAGATACTTCAACATTATCGTTTTCATCTTTACCATCAGGCACAGAGTCATCAGGAACATTTGGAATATTGGATGCTATATCTTTAATTTGATTTAGGAGAATATCAAGCTCGGCTTTAGCTCTGTTAAGCTTGTCGCCTAATTTGTTTACTTCTTCTCGTACAGCTGAAATGTCTTCACCGCGTGCTTTAGCCTCTCCAATTGCTTTTGAGCGGGCATTACGCTGAGCTTGTAAGTTTTCAGTTTCAACTTGTAACGTTTTGCGCTTTTCTTCTAATTGTCGAATGGTTTCGACATCTAATTTAAATCCACGACGTGCTAGTTTGCTAGCAACAAGATCTAATTCGTTTCGAAGTAAATTTGGGTCCAACATAAAAAATCCATTATTGTTTATCAATGTTATTTATTTACTTTTATTTTATTATAGTTAACCGAATATATAAATAAAAAAGTATGCTTAATAACACATATGAAGTTTGTCAGCTTAGTATACTAGAATTATATCGGGATTCAACCGAAATGGCGCACCCGAAGGGATTCGAACCCCTGACCGCTCGGTTCGAAGCCGAGTGCT
>CAMLIK010000129.1 GCA_946480175.1 uncultured Gilliamella sp. | reverse complement strand
CGATTTTATGTTTTTTGTTTTTTGTGACGCAGATCAAATTCTATAAAGGGTTTAACGAAGGTGAAATGATGGTTGTAATCTGTTTTTAATTTGAGAGCGAATAATTTTATGGAAGAAGAAGCTATTTCTACCATGTTAATGGTAGAAATAGTTTGATGAAATTAGTGATGATCAATAAAGATAAATTTCAAAGCAAACAGTAATGCAAAAATGATAACACAGAGGTTTAGCTCTTTAAATTTACCTGTAAATGTTTTCAAAATTACATAAGAGATAAAACCAAGTGCGACCCCTTCAGTAATAGCAAAAGCAAATGGCATCATTAATGCGGTAATAAATGCTGGTGTTGCATCAGTTAAATCAGACCAGTTAACTTTCATTAAACTCGATACCATTAAGATACCAACAAAAATTAGTGCACCCGATGTCGCATAAGGTGGTACTAAATGCGCTAGAGGTGATAAGAAAGTCATCATTAAAAATAATAATCCAACCACAATGGCTGTTAGGCCCGTACGTCCACCAACTGAAATTCCTGCAGAACTCTCAATGTAAGTTAATACCGATGAAGTGCCAAATAATCCGCCTAATGAAGAACTAAAACTGTCAATTAATAAAGCTTGGCGCATTTTAGGAAAACGTCCTTTTTCGTCACTAAGCCCTGCTTTGTCGGTTAAGGCCAAAATAGTACCGGATGAATCAAATAAGCTGACAATCATAACTGAAAAGATAACCCCAAGTATGCCAATGTTCAGTGAGCCAACAAGGTCAACATGACCAACAACACTACTAACGCTCGGTGGAACAGAAGCAATACCTTGATAACTAATATTAGGATCAAGCCATAGCGCAAGTAAGGTAACGACAAGAATAGAAACTAGCACGGCAGCATGAAAATTGCGGGTGGCAAGAATAACGATAATGAAAAATCCAAGCGAACCTAATAAGACTTTGAGTGACAAAATATTGCCTAAGGTTAGTAATGTGGCTGGTGATGCGACCACAATCCCCATATTTTGGAATCCCATAAAAGCAATAAATAAACCAATACCAGCACTAATACCTGCGCGCAAACATTGTGGAATATGTTCAATTAACCAATGACGGACTTTAAATAATGACAATGCAAAAAAGACTAATGACCCCCAAAATATCGCTCCCATACCAACTTGCCAAGAGTAACCCATAGCTCCGCATATTCCATAAGCAAAAAAGACATTTAGCCCCATGGCTGGTGCTAAGGCTATTGGTAGATTAGCAAATAATCCCATCAAAATTGTCGCAAAAGCGGTGACGACACAAGTTAGAACAAACACCGCTGATTTGTCCATCCCTGTTGAAGATAAAATTGAAGGATTGACAAAGATGATATAGACCATGGTTAAAAAGGTTGTGCAACCAGCGATAAACTCAGTACCGGGAGTAGTTTTTTTCTCTTTTAATTGAAAAATTTTTTCGAATAGTGAATTCATAAATTAAAGCCCAATTTAGGTTGATTTGCGGTAGAAATAAAAAAGATACGAAGTTATCACTTCATATCTCAAAAAACGAAAAAACACAGCGCTATTATTGCCAGTAATTTATTTTGGTCAAGCGTTATTGATATTAAGAATATCGTTGAATGATAGATAGATAATTTTTATCATTTACCTCTAAAAGAGGTGAAATATTATTAACCTAGTTATTCAATATCTCTAATTTATTTTTAGTGATTTTTACTTTTAAAATACGATGGCTTTCAATTTCGGCAACTTCAAATAAATAATCACCAATTTGTATGGTTTCACCAACATTAAGTAAATGTTGGGCTTTTTCCATTAATAGTCCAGCAAGAGTATGATATTCTCGCTTATCATCTATTGGAATGGGAACAAATCTAACTAACTCCTCTACTGGAATATAGCCATTAGCCACCCAACTGTTATCATCAATACATTGGATGTCATGTTTGGCATCAATTTCCTCTTCTTCTGTTGGGAAGTCACCAGCAATGGTTTCAATAATATCGGTTACTGACACAACCCCTTGCATTGAACCAAATTCATCCACCACAAAAGCAAAGTGGGTTTTTGCTTTTTTGAATTGTTCCAGAGCAACAAGTAACGAGACGGTTTCTGGAAAAATTAATGGCTGTTTTATTAAAGCGTTGATATCAATAGGTTGTTTATTTTGTAGAACATCTTTTAAAAGATCATTAACTTGAATAATACCTAAAGGCTCATCAATTGAGGCATTATCAGTCACAACTAAACGTGAGTGAGGATTATCAAATATCTCTTTTAATATTATTTCGCGATCATCATTAATATTGACCATATCTACATCTAATCGTGATGTCATAATACTACTAACTGAACGCTTAGCTAAACCTAATACCCGTTCAACCATGTTTAATTCTTGATGATTAAATACAGGCGTTTTCTTATTATTGTCAGATACAATATCAATATTGTGAGTATCAGGGTCTTCTTCTGCATCGCCCTTAAGTAGATGTAAAATCGCTTCAGCAGTACGTTCACGTAAAGGTTTTTTGTTTAGTGCCTTTCGGCGGTTAAATATGGCTAATTGGTTAAAGAATTCAATCATAATAGAGAAGCCAATAGCGGCATAGAGATAGCCTTTTGGAATAATAAAACCAAAACCTTCGGCAACCAAACTAAAGCCAATCATTAATAAGAAGCTTAAACATAAAATAACTATAGTTGGATGGGAGTTAACAAAATAGGCTAATGGTTTACTAGCAACCATCATGATACCAATAGCAATACAAACAGCGATAATCATGACGGGAATATGCTCAACCATCCCTACTGCGGTAATTACTGAATCAAGTGAAAATACGGCATCAAGCACCACGATTTGAGCGACAACCGTCCAAAAATGAGAAGTCTTTTTGGGTTTGCCATCTTCATGTGCAGCACCTTCTAGGCGCTCATTGAGCTCCATAGTGGCTTTAAATAGCAAAAATACACCCCCAAGCAACATAATCAATTGCCTAGCATTAAAGCTGATTGCTGATATAGAAAATAGTGGAGTGGTGAGAGTGACTAACCAACCAGTAAACATTAATAATAATATTCGTGTAATTAATGCAAAAGCGAGGCCTGTAATGCGCGCTTTATCTCGCTCTTGTGGAGGAAGTTTCTCGGCAAGAATGGCAATAAAAACAATGTTATCAATGCCAAGGACGATTTCAAGTACAACCAGAGTGGATAAACCAATCCAAATTGTAGGATCCATGATCCATTCCATATGTCAGGTGATTACCTCTAATGAATACAGCACATGCTGCTTAGTAATTCTGGCGGTAATTGACTAAATAATCAATAAAATATTTATATTTTTAGCTATTTTGTCAGAAATTATCAGGTTTAACCGTCGATTTGAGTTTAAAAGTTAACTTCGCCAGAATGTTGGCGTAAACAAAACCAATAATGTAAATATTTCAAGTCGCCCAAATAACATGTCAACAACCATCACCCATTTCACCATATCATTTACGTGAGCAAAATTATCACTGACACTGCCCAAACCAACTCCTAAATTGTTGAGTGATGAAGCAACAATATAAAAGGAGTCAGTTGCATCAACTCCTGACGCCATAATGATAAATAAACTAACTAAAAAAACTAATGCATAAGCTGAAAAGAATCCCCAAACCGCTTCAATAATGCGCTCCGGTACGACCCGATTATTGAGTTTTAAGGTATAAATTGCATTAGGGTGAATAAGCCGTTTTAATTCCCGTGAGCCTTGCATAAATAGTAGTAGTACCCGAACAACTTTTAGCCCACCACCGGTAGAACCAGCACAGCCACCAATAAACGAAGCACATAATAAAAAAATCGGTAGTGATGATGGCCAATTATTAATATCATCAACCGTAAAGCCGACGGTTGCACAAACCGACACGACTTGTAATACAATTTTATCAATACCAAGGTTTCGCTGCGGTTGATAAAAATAGATAACAAAAGCACAGATAGCAATTAAAGTAAGAAGGATAAAGATAAACGTTCTAAACTCTTGATCGTGCCAATACACTTTGAGTGAAATGCCATTTAATGCAGCAAAATGTAAGGCAAAATTACAACCAGACAAAATAAGGAAAAGGGTAACAATATAGTTTATTGCTGGACTATTAAAATACGCTAAGTTGTTGTCATGAGTTGAAAAGCCACCCATTGATATCGTTGAAAAGCTATGCGAAATTGCATCAAAGATATTCATTCCTGCAAACCACAAACTTATCGCACATAAGGTGGTAAGTAAAATATAAATTGACCACAGTGTTTTTGCTGTTTCAGCAATACGGGGGCGCATTTTGCTATCTTTTTGTGGACCAGGAATTTCGGCACGATAAAGCTGCATTCCTCCAACCCCTAATAATGGTAAAATAGCAACGGCAAGTACGATAATCCCCATCCCACCAAGCCATTGTAACAATTGACGATAAAATAGTAGCGCTTTAGGTAAATGATCTAAATTGACAATAGTGGTGGCGCCAGTGGTGGTTAATCCAGAAAAAGACTCAAAAAAAGCTGTGGTTAAATTAAGATTGATATGAT
>CAMLIK010000128.1 GCA_946480175.1 uncultured Gilliamella sp. | reverse complement strand
TATTCAGATGTTACTTGGATATATAGTTATCCGGAAAACTAACTAAGTAATTGCTGGAAGGTTTACAACAAAATCAAGATTAATTAATCACGATTCAGTGCATTTATGATTAAAAATTTGCCTTTGGCTAAAGACTAAAGTGGTTCTAAAAAAGCGTAATGGGTTATTACGCTTTTTGATTAAGGGTATTAAGTTAGGATTCTAAATAAATAGCCTGCATTTTTTCAAAATCTTGATCGGTGAACCCCAGTTCTTGTTTAATGTAATTGCTTGGTGTTCCAGCAACTTTTTTCATCGTATTAAGTATTTCTAATACGAAACTTTCACGAGTATCAATTAGACTTAGCAGATATCCTAAAACATCCTCATTATCGGTTATTTTTCGATAAGCTTCCATTTTGATTTTATTGCGCTCTAAACGGTTATCATGAGTTAGCATATAATCATAAATAATATCTGACTCAGATACACCTAACATTATCTGAATAAGTAATACGCCATAGCCAGTCCTATCTTTACCACCACGACAGTGTTGAATACTTGGACTATTGTGGCCATCTAATACCACTCTCAGCATTTGTCGATAAGCATTTTTTGACTTTTCACTCAATACAAAGTTACGATATTGTTCAAGAACTTGGGTGCCTTCACCATTGACTAATTCTTTCGGAATATCTCTTAACACACTCTCAATTAAAGCTTGATCTTCATTGCTTGGCTCGGCTGCAAATTGAGCTGCAAGTTCTGCTGTTTGTGCTGAAGCATCAAAATTAAAGGTTTGTTTTTCACCAATTGAAGAATTCGGACTAGTTTTAATCTCATTTTCACAACGATAATCTATAATTGTTTGGATGTTTAATGTTTTAATATATTGTTGCGCATCAGGTTTTAAGCCATGAAGATGATTAGAACGGTATAATAATCCCCATTTTACCCGTTTTCCATTTGCACCAATATAACCACCAAAATCACGGAAATTATTTAGACCTG
Organism: uncultured Gilliamella sp.; assembly: GCA_946480175.1. Lineage (GTDB taxonomy): Bacteria > Pseudomonadota > Gammaproteobacteria > Enterobacterales > Orbaceae > Gilliamella. The sequence goes on along the minus strand of CAMLIK010000128.1, from coordinate 3,616 downwards.
TAATTGGTAAAGTCCTTTCGGCAACTAGATATGAAGAATCATTACCAATTTGTAAAATCAGATAAATACGACGTTTTGCTTGTAAAGGATCTTCAAAACTAAATGGTGATTTAATATCTTGACTGATTAATGTTTTATTTGTTGTATTAACATTTGCTTCTTCTGTCCAGTATAAATCTACACGATGATTCGAATTGTTTTCAAATGAGACAGTTAATTGACCTTGCTTATTTCGATTTAATGAAGCTGTTTTAATTTTAACTACCATATTTATTCCTTACTTTAAAATACCATACATTGAAAATATTACGCCAATCACCATTACCGCCAGTATTAAGCTAACTGTGTATTTTCCTTGAAACTTCCTAACGATGAAGAATGTGGCTAATGCAAAAAGTAAGGTTAAAAAATTTGGCATGACTTTATCGAACATTTCTTGAACTTTAATTGATTGTTCGCCAACATTTATTGTTAGTGGTGTAGCAACTTTGACCGTTGATGCAATGAGCGAACCCAAGACCATGACACCAACAACATTAGCCAAGTTACTTATTCTTTGAATAATGTTTGAATTTTTTGATTGCTCAATTAAATCTACACCCTTGTTATAACCATAATGAATAAAAAAATATTTGCTTAATACATTAACAAGGTTATAAATTAAAAACATTAATATAGGGCCAATGATATTGCCTTGCAACGCAAATGCTGCGCCAATACTGCCGCAAATCGGCATCCAAGTGAATTTAAGTAAACTATCACCTAAACCTGCAAAAGGTCCCATTAAGCCAGCTTTAACAGAGACTACCGCATCTTTTTCTTCTTCACTGGTTTTCTCTTCCATTGCGGCGGTGACGCCCAAAATTAAAGCGCCAGCATTAATTTGTGTATTGAAAAACTCTAAATGGCGTTTCATTGCTCGGATACGAGTTTCTTTATCTGCATCTTTATAAAGTCGATCTAGTACAGGTATCATACAATGAGCAAATCCTATCATTTGCATTTTTTCATAGTTATATGAAAATGACATTGTTTGTAAGTTCCAAAAGATACGATTCAGATCTTTTTTGGTAATTTTATGTAGAGTACTCATAGATCATATTCCTCTTCAGTGTTGCTATTCATTGATGTTTGGTTATCGGATTCATTATTATTACTGTTTCTGCTATTAGTTGACGCCATGTCATATAGGACTGCGAAAGCTAGAGCGATAAAGGTAACAGGAATAATTGGTAATTTTAAATAGGTAGTTAGCATGAAACCTAATAGGAAAAAGAACCACATTCTGCCTTTGAGTAACATCAGTAATAAAATACAAATACCTACTGCTGGAATTAATTTGGAAGCAACGCCCATACCATCAATGATGCTTTTTGGAATCGCATCTAAAATAGTTTTAACTAAATCACTACCAAAATAAATTGCAATAAAACAAGGAACTGCACGAATTAAAAACCAAACTGGTGTTGAGAAAAAGTGAACTTTAGCCAGCGCTTTATAATTACCATTTAAAACAGAACGTTCTGCCCAAGGATTTAAAAAACATGCGAATGAACGCCATATAATGAGTAATTGTTGACATAACAATGACACAGGCACGCCTAACGCAATACCAGTAGCAATACCTCCGCCAGTGGTGATACCTAGTGAAACCCCGATAATGGCACCGGCAACAATGTCTGGTGCTGAATATGCCCCTACATTACCAATACCCATCCACATTAATTCAAGTGTTGCACTAATTGCTAACCCTTGAACCATATCGCCCATAATAATACCTGCAATGGTACCTGTTAATAATGGGCGACGTAACATCTGCGGACCAACATCATCCAAAGAACAAATTCCCGCCCAAATGGCGACAAGAATAGCTTGTGTTAACATATGTTAACCTCCAAATTAAAAATAAATATTTCGAAAGATTATTTAGTTAAGTAGTGATTTCAGATCGACTATTGGATCTTTAGGAACCATCTGCACCTCAACTGGAATATTCTTAGCAATAAGATTTTTGAATGCTTGTTCCTCTTCTGGTGTTACCGAAACCGCTCTTGATAATTGATGTCGGCCATCTTGCATTCTCATTCCGCCTACATTCACTTTTTCTAGCGATAGTCCACCTTCAACTAAAGCATTAACATCAATACTATTCGTGAAAAGTAACATGGTTCTTTTTTTGATAGGGGTCTTTTTTAGAATTTCGATAAATTGTTGGACCCCAAATACTAAAACTTTTAGCCCCGGAGGTGCTGACATAGTGAGTACCGATTGCTGAACTTTATCACCAGCGACTTTATCATTAATAACTAATACTTGTTCTATGTCATAGTTTTTTACCCAAGTAGTAATAACTTGTCCATGAATCAAGCGGTCATCAATTCTTGCTACATTTATTGGCATTGGTATTCTCCTTACAACTCATTAGATTGTTCTTGTTGAACATTTAGAATCTGCCGAACATCTTTACAGCTTTCGGGAAAAGTTTCCTCAATAGCCAATTTGGCGTCATTTAATGTTCCTTCACGATTATTTAAAACTTCAAGTAACACTGGAATATTAAAACCACAAAATAACAATACATCATCATGTGATATGAGTAGTTCGGTGGCTAGATTGCAGGGTGTTCCCCCCATAATATCCACCAATATAATTACGCCATTGCCTTGATTTAGTTTTTTGTAACTACTTTGCATGTCTTGGCGTAGATTATCGATATTACTATCAATTAAAACTGATATAACATGGACATTGTCTTGTTCTCCCATAAGCATTTGTGCACACTCTAAAGCGCCTTGAGCAAATGGGCCATGACTGGCTAGAATGATGGGTAAAGGTTGTGGCATAGAAATTTCCTTGTTTTGTAATTTTATTACTAAATATTTTTATTTATTTAGTAATAAAGTTACATCTACAGAGGCAAATAGTCATCTATTTTTTAAGAAATTCTTATGATTTTGTGAACGAGATCAAATTTATGCAAAGAAAGATGATGGTTATAACTAACGAGTTAGAGCTAGAGTACTTGTGTTTTCCTTTTTTGTGTTTATTTTGTTGTTTTGGCTGGATATTTACGTTTTTCTCTATTTTGAGTTTGTAAGAGTAATCGTTCATCATATTGGCGAATAAATAAGTTAGTTAAGAGCATATTTACTACAGATATTTGAGAGATTTTAGATCGTATTGGTATTAATCTTGAAGCATGCTCCATCGATGTAGTATGTAACACTATGGTGGCTAAGGATGAAATCTGACTTTGTCCCATTTTAGTGATAGCAAGAGAAGGAACCGAAGATTGACCTGCTAGTTTTAATAACTCAACACAATCAGGCGTTTCTCCTGAGTGTGAAATAATAATAACAAGATCATTTTTATCTAATGTACTAATGAGACTTCGAGTAATGTGAGCATCGAAGTGACAATTGACATCTTTCTTTATTTTGATAAGTTGATATTCCAGTTCTTTACCAACTAAGCCACTACTGCCAACACCAAATATAACAATTTTTTGACAATTAATAATTAAATCAATGGCATTATTTAATGCATGAATATTAACGATAGAGTGGGTTTCATCAATTGAGGATTTTTCCATTGCTTGGACTTTACTATTCACATC
>CAMLIK010000127.1 GCA_946480175.1 uncultured Gilliamella sp. | reverse complement strand
CCATGTTGTTCGGCGGCACCAGTAAATTCTTCCGCATACTCAACAGGTAAATCAGCAATTAATACCGAATCCACTCCAGCTTTGGCGCATTTATCATAAAAGTTATCAATACCATTTTTAAATACTAAATTGGCATAGATTAATAATCCAATAGGAATATCTGGATTACTAGTTCGAATGTTAGTTAAGATTTCGAAGCATTTCTCAACGCTTATACCACCATTAAAAGCACGAATATTAGCATTTTGAATTGTTGGTCCATCCGCCATTGGGTCAGAAAAAGGAATACCTAATTCTAACGCATCAGCCCCTGCATCAATCATGGTTTGAATAATTTGACTTGAAAGTTGTGGATTTGGGTCACCAACAGAAACAAAAGGAACAAATGCACCTCGTTTTTCGACTGTTAAGCGGTCAAACAGTTTTTGATAACGACTCATTCTATTTCTCCTTTTGCTTTTAATATATCATAAACCGTAAAGATATCTTTATCACCACGACCAGATAAATTAACAATTAATAGTTGTTCTTTGTTTGGATTTTCTTTAATCATTTTCAGTACATAAGCTAATGCATGTGATGACTCTAATGCAGGAATAATGCCTTCACTACGAGATAATGCTTTGAAGGCTTCAAGCGCCTCATCATCAGTAACAGAGACATATTCCGCTCGACCAATACTATCTAAATATGCATGTTGTGGACCTACCGCTGGAAAATCAAGACCAGCAGAAATCGAATAAGACTCTTCAATTTGCCCTTCATCCGTTTGCATCATTGGTGTTTTCATACCAAAGTAGATACCGAGTTTACCATGTTTTAGCGATGCACCATGTTCACCACTTTCAATACCATGCCCACCTGGCTCTACACCAATTAATCTAACTGATTTATCATCAATAAAATTAGCAAACATACCAATTGCGTTTGAACCACCGCCAACACAGGCAATTACTGCATCAGGCAAACGCCCTTCTTTTTCCATAATTTGTTGTTTTGCTTCACGACTAATCATTTGTTGAAATTCACGCACAATGGTCGGAAATGGATGAGGTCCAGCAGCTGTACCTAACATATAGTGTGCGGTTTCATAACTACCAGACCAATCACGTAATGCTTCATTACAAGCATCTTTTAACGTGGCGGAACCCGTTTCAACTGGAATGACGGTAGCCCCCATTAATCGCATTCTAAATACATTTGGAGCTTGGCGTTGAACATCTTTTGCACCCATGTAGATTCGGCATTTTAAACCTAATAATGCGCAAGCTAATGCTGAAGCGACACCGTGCTGACCAGCACCAGTTTCGGCAATAATTTCGGTTTTACCCATTCTTTTAGCTAGTAATGCTTGGCCTAGGACTTGGTTAGTTTTATGGGCTCCACCATGAACTAAATCTTCTCGTTTTAAATATAGTTTTGTTTTGGTACCTGCAGTAAGATTTTTACACAATGTTAATGCGGTCGGGCGACCTGCATAGTTCACCAAAAGGTCATTAAATTCTTTTTGAAAACTCGGATCGTGTATCGCCGATATAAAAGCATCCTCAAGTTGTTCTAGTACTGGCATTAATATTTGCGGTACATATTGACCGCCAAACTCGCCAAAATAAGGATTTAATTTAGACATAACCATTCCTTCAATATAATTAGTTAAATTCGTTCAAATACTGCTGTAATTTTTTGTTTATCTTTAATTCCGGGTGAAACTTCAACACCCGAGTTAAGGTCAACACCAATAACATCAGTAGCGAGTGCTTCACTTACATTTTGTGGATTAATACCACCAGCTAAAATGACGTTACTTAAATCTTTGCCACGTAACAGCGACCAATTAAAACTTTTACCTGTTCCACCGGCGCCATTATCAAATATATAACGAGAGACTAATGGATTATCATGGTTCGGAATACTATTGCCGATACTTAATGCTTTCCAGATTTGACAGGCTGCTGGCAATTTTTGGCGAAGTGTTTGAATATAATTATCATCCTCATGACCATGCAACTGCACCGCATAAAGTGAGAGTTGTTTAGCTATATCACAAACATCCTCAATATCACTATTTTTAAATACCCCCACCCAATTTAGTGGAGCTGCTGCTATAACACTACGTGCCTTAGTTACTGTGATATATCTTGGTGAATTTGCCACAAAAATTAATCCACCATAAACCGCTCCCGCTTGATAAACGGTGATAGCATCCTGCGCTCTGGTTAAACCACAGACTTTATTTTCTCCTAGCATCACCTTACGAATAGCTAGATTTAGATTTGACTCAGACATTAACGCGCTACCAATTAAAAAACCGTTAGCATAATGGCTAAGATCTTTAACTTGATTATGAGTGTAAATACCCGATTCACTGATAATAATCCGATCAGCAGGGATAGATTTAGATAATGTTTTTACTCGGTTTAAATCTACTGACAGGTCACGAAGATTACGATTATTAATACCAATAACTTTGGCGCCAAGATTAATGGCTCGCTCAACTTCTTGTTCCGTACTGGCTTCAGTCAAAACCCCCATATTAAGTTGATGAGCAATTTGGCTAAGATGGCGATACTCATCATCATTTACCACCGATAACATTAATAAGATAGCATCCGCCTGATAATATCGCGCTAAGTAAATTTGATATCCATCGATAATAAAATCTTTGCAAAGTACCGGTTGAGTAACTTCATTTCGCACCATTGGTAAAAATTCAAACCGACCTTGAAAATATTTTTCATCGGTTAAAACTGAAATTGCCGAGGCATAGTCTTTATAAACTTTAGCAATCTTTGCTGGATCAAAATCATCACGAATTAAGCCTTTTGATGGCGATGCTTTTTTACACTCTAAGATAAATACCGTTTTCGGTTGATTTAATGCTTGATAAAAATCACGATCACTCGGTACAACTTTGCTTTTAAAGTTAGCCAGTGGATTTTTAGCTTGCTGTTCAGCCAGCCATAGTTGTTTATCTGCAATAATCTTTTTTAACACTGTTGCCATTTCAACATTTTCGGTTAATGCTGCAATTGCCATTTTATTCTCCACTTATTATCTTGCTGCTAACTTCTGTAAAAGCTTATAGGCTTTGCCACTATGCATCAATTCAATTGCGCGTTGAGCATTTTGTTTTAAATCTGACTCACCAAATAGACTGATCAGCATCGCCACATTTGCGGCAATCGCTGCTTCATGGGCGGGTTTACCCTGTCCTTGTAAAATCGCTAGCAATAAATCACGATTCATTTCTGGCGTGCCACCTTCAATATCTTTTAAGGTGTATTGTTGTAAACCAAAATCTTGTGGTGTCAGGGTGAAATAGCGAATTTCGCCGTTTTTTACTTCAGCAACTTGGGTTTCGCCATGAATCGCGACTTCATCCATACCAGCACCGTGTACCACATAAGCATGGGTATAATTTAACATTTTTAATGTTTCTGCAATCGGTTTTATCAAATCAGGGTGATAAACACCGAGTAAAATACGTTTTGGTCGAGATGGATTAATCAATGGCCCAAGAACATTAAAAATTGTTCGTGTTTTTAATTGTTGACGAACTGGTGCAGCATGACGGAAGCCTGAATGATATTGTTGAGCAAATAAGAAACATACTCCTAATTCATCAAGCGCTTTACGTGAGGCTTCCGCTGACATGTTTAATTTGATACCTAAAGCAGATAGTACATCGGAAGATCCTGATTTACTTGATACCCCTCGATTACCATGTTTAGCAACTTTATACCCTAAGGCTGCAGTAACAAAAGCACTAGCTGTTGATATATTAATACTATTAGTGCCATCACCACCTGTACCAACAATATCGGTAAAATCATAATCAGGAACTTCAAAAGCATCGGCATTTTCAAGTAAGGCTTGCGCCGCACCGGCGATTTCGTCAGGTTTTTCACCACGAACTTTCATACTAATAATCGCAGTTGCCAGAACTGTTGGTTCAATTTTACCTTGAATTATGAGATTAAACAGTATTTTACTCTCTTCTTGGGATAATACTTGTCCTAGATACAATTTATTTAAAATCGGTTGAATATTATATTCTTGTTTATCAACAATCGTTTCTTTTGGAGTTTGCGGTTGTTTTTCTGCAGGATTAAGCGCCCAATTAATGGCTTGTTCTAACAATTTTACACCTTGAATGGTTAAAATCGATTCAGGATGAAATTGAAAACCACAAACCCGATCTTCATCATTACGTACCGCCATAACGATATTATTACACATAGCATTAACGGTAAGTGTTTTTGGTATATTTTCAGCTTTTAATGAATGATAGCGTGCTACCGGTAATGGATTTGGTAAACCTTTAAACATCGCTTGACAATCATGTTCAATTAATGAGGCTTTACCATGCAAGATATCACCAGCCGGCACAATCATACCGCCATAAGATTCGACAATCGCTTGATGTCCAAGACAGATACCAATGATCGGTAATTTTCCTTTTAAACGTTTGAGTAGTTCCGGCATTGAACCTGCTTCACTTGGTGCTCCCGGTCCTGGGGATAACATTAAAATAGGATTTTGCATTTGTGATAATTTTTCAATGATCACATCGGCTGGAATAGTGTTGCGATAAATTGTCACATTATGTTGATTATGCCGTAACTGATCAACCAAGTTATAAGTAAACGAATCAACATTATCAATAAATAAGATATTAGCCATTAGAATACACCTTCTACATTATGTGCTGCCATAATCGCGCGAACAACAGCACG
>CAMLIK010000126.1 GCA_946480175.1 uncultured Gilliamella sp. | reverse complement strand
AACATGTCTTTGATGATAAAAAGGCAAGAGCCTATGAGCAAGAATATTTAAAATAATTCTGTTGTTAACTAATGTTGTAATTATTATATTATAAAATATAAAACTACCTGTAATGACAGGTAGTTTTATAACTTGTTTTTAATAACTTATTTTTATAATTATTAGAAATATTTTGTCATATCAAATTCAATTCTTTCTCCATCAGGACCACTAATAAGAAAAAAGCTTACTTCACAATGCTCTCTTTTCTCATAAATTGGCCCCTCATTGATCTCGTAACCAAGCTCTTTTATCTTATTAAGCATTCCGTCAATATCATTAACTTCTAGTGCAAAATGTTCAATACCATTGTGAGTTTGAGTTAAATCGGTATAAATATTATCAGGTAATTGATACAGTTCTAATGTAAGCTTTGGTGAAGTTAAAAACTCTACGTGCACTTCGCCACTTTGAACTTTTTTGGAAAATTTTTCTGTAACTATAAAACCTAACGTTTGATAAAAAGATGAGGATTTATCAATGTCACTAACTTTTAAACCCAAATGGGCAATGCCTGTAATTAAATTATTCATGTTAGATACCTTTTTTCGAACAATAGTAACCATAAAATGCAACGTAGATAAAACAGCATAGAGGTGCGGTAAATGCTATTTGCATATTTCCCTGATTTAAATCAGAAATAATTCCCATAATTAGTGGAATAACTGCACCACCAATAATTGACATAACGACAATAGATCCTGCAGTTTGAGTATCTTTACCCATTCCTTTAATGGTTAATCCGAAATTAGTTGGCCATCCAGGCGCCATACAAAAACTAATGGTAGTTAATGTTGCAATGGCCATGATCCCAGAGCTCATTATTGCTATTGCTAATAAGATAACTGCCAGAATAGCAAAGATACTCAATAATTTAGCAGGACTTATTTTTTTCATTAAAAATGTAGATACAACTTTCCCTAATGCATAGAAAAGTAGAGATATAAGTAACCAATAAGTAGCATTATGTTCAGATGTGCCCGTTTCTACTTGTTGGACGAAGCGAATAGTAAAACTCCAGACGCCGACTTGCGCACCGACATATAAAAACTGAGAAATGATACCTAATGTAAAACGAGGAATAGCAAAAAGTCGTTTTAAAGAATGAATTAAATTTTCATTTTCTTGGTTTTCTATCGAACTAGCTTTACATGCAGGAAATTTGACAAAAATAAATAGCAACGCAATTAAAACTAATATTGAACCGATAATTAAATAGGGGGTAACTACCTGTCCAACCATTTGATGCCTTGCTTCATCTGCCGCTTCTGGTGTCATTTGCAACAATTGAGCATGGCTAGGATCATTTTTACCAAATACTAATTGTTGACCGATTAGAACACCTAATATAACTCCAACGGAATTAAAAATTTGTGAGAAATTAATTCTTTGTGTTGATGTTTCTATGGGACCTAACAAGCTTGAATAGGTATTACAAGATGATTCAAGAAATGACAAACCACAAGCGATAATGCCTAAGCAACCAAGAAATGCATAATAGGTCATTGATGAGGCTGCTGGTATAAATAAAAAGCATCCAGTCGCATATAACATTAAACCAATAACAATTGCTAATTTGTAAGAAAATTTTTTAATTATAGCTGCTGCTGGTAGTGCAATAAAAAAGTATCCTAAAAAAAATACTGATTGTACTAAAGCAGTTTGTGTATCAGTAAGATCAAACCCTTTTTTAAACTGTGCAATTAAAATATCATTTAAATTAACAGCCATTCCCCAGAGTGCAAATAAACAACATACTAGAATAAATTTTGCCCATGGCGTTTTTGTTAAATAAGCACTACTATCTAAAGTAGATGATTTATTAGTCGTATTCATAATAAAACCTTAATATCTAAAAATAATTAGTAATAATTTATTAATTACTACTAAATCTGTTCATACGTTCAATTGCCTGCTGATAGGTAGTCATACATGCCGCTCCAATATATTCGACACTCACGGCTGCAAAAGCAGAACTAAATAACGCAGCTTGTTTAATATTTTGTCCATTAGCAATTTGAGCAGCTAAGGCTCCGTTGAAAGCATCTCCAGCACCAGTTGTATCAATAGGATTTGCTGGAAAGCAAGGGATCCAAGTTTTGGTTGAATGATCTGAAAGTAGTGAACCTTTTGCTCCCATAGTGATGATGATTTTCTTAACACCTTTTTGGTGTAGATAATCAGCAGCATATTCTGCACTTTCTTTATCAGTGATTTTTTGACCTGTGAGAAGATAAGCTTCTGTTTCATTGGGGGTTAACAAATCAACTTTTGATAATAACTTATCACTAACAGGTTGAAATGGTGCTGGATTTAAAATAGTAAATGCATTGCTATTATTAGCAATATCAATTACTTGATTGATAGCCGAAAGATTATTCTCAAGTTGGACTAATACTACATCTGCACATTTTATTGCTGGTTCACATTTTTTAATTTCTTCTTCTGTTACAATCATATTTGTACCAGGATCGACAGAAATCATATTTTCAGCATTTTTTCCAGCAACATAAATTAATGCATTGCCTGTAGCTCGCTCATTTGAACTTAATATTGTTACAGCATTAAACCCGACTTCTTTGAGATGACGGCGAGCAAAATAACCAAAATCATCTTCTCCGATTTTCCCTATATAATGTACGTTTGCCCCAGCTTTCAATGCTGCTGTGGCTTGATTAGCACCTTTTCCTCCTGCAGAAATCTTACTTGATCTGGCAACTAATGATTCACCTGGCATGGGAAAACGCTCTAAAAATGCAGTTATATCAAGATTAAAAGATCCGAAAACACAAACTTTTCCTTTCATTTAATTGTCCTTTTACTATTTGATAGTTTTAATAGCGTTATTGATATCAGTCGTCATTCTTTTCCAAGCTTCATCTAAAGAGAGATTCTTTTTAAATAGTCCTGAGCTTCCCATAATTAATACTTCAGCTCCTGATGAGAGCAGTTGATGATAAGTATTTGCATTACAAGAACCATCAACCTCAATTAGAAATTTAAAATTATTATGTTTTTTCAATTCAGAAAGTTTTTTTATTTTTTGTTGCATTTCTGGAATAAATGGTTGACCAGCATAGCCTGGATCAACAGTCATTATGGTAATTTTATCAAGTAGATGAATATATTCTGATATGTACTCAATAGGTGTTGCTGGGTTTATGACAATTCCCGCTTTTTTATTTAATTGATGAATATGATTAATTACCCTAAAAGCATTAGTATTAATTGTTTCTGCATGAGGACAGATAAAATCAGCACCAGCATTTGCCATTTGATCAATAAAATCCGTAGGGTGTTCCACCATTAAATGGACATCTATTGGTATAGACGTGTGAGGTTTAATTTGTTCAATGAAGAAAGCTGAAAGTGTGATATTTTTAACAAAATGGCCATCCATGATGTCGATATGCAAAAAGTCAGCATGTTGATTAAAAAATGTTAATTGATCTTTTATATTAATTAAATCCATACACATCAAAGATGGGGAAATTTTATACTGCATAATTATTCTCCTTATTACTAGAACCACATTTTTATCTAGTTAAGAAGAGATATTTAATTAAGCTAATACAACCTCGACGCTGTGCCAATCCATTTCTTTTTGTAATAATTTATCGATATTTTTATCGGTAATCAGTACATCAATATCGCCTAAGTTACATATTTTTGCGTAGGCATTTTGATTAAATTTGGTTGAATCAGCTAATACAATGATTTTTCTTGCTGTTAAAATCATCTGTTTTTTCAAATGAGCATGATATTCATTGTTGTCACTTAAACCATTATCAAAATCTAATCCATCGCAAGAAATAAATAATGTATCTATAGTAAATTCTGCCAACATTTTTTCGGTTAATGTCCCAACCATATCTTCATTTTTAGCAAAATAGGCACCACCTAAAACAAAAATTTGAATTTGACTTTTTGCCGCTAATGTCTGAACAACATTTATTGAATGAGTAATAACAGTCATATCAACATTTGGCAGTTGTCGAGCTAAAAACCAGCAAGAAGAACTACTATCTAAAGCGATACGATCTGCATTATTTACAAACTGCAATGCTTTTCGAGCGATGCGGGTTTTTACCTCTGTGTTAACTAAAATCCGTTGGCGAAATGAGCGATTATTATTTAATATGGAAGGCACTATAGGTTTACTAGAGATAGTTGAGGTGAGAACTGCGCCTCCATGGCTGCGACGAATTAAGTCCTTTTCCTCTAACGCCCTTAAATCTCTACGTAGTGTTTCTTTAGATACGCAACAGATTTTTGCCATATCATTTACTGTCATACTAGTGTTTTGACTTAGTAATTGAATGATCATTTGTTGCCGTTCTAGTATTAACATAATATCTCCTTAACTGCCTTGTCATTTTAACTTTGTAAAAATTACCATTTTGTGTATGGAATCTGTTTTGTTATCTGTTTTGTTTTGTTAATAATAAAATGTGATAAAGCACACAATTACCTTATTGAATAGTTCAATATTTGCTCAACTTTATTCCTATTATTATCTGAATCAAAAGCAATCGGTCAAAATCGGTGTATAAAATCATGTTTGATTTTGACTGAATTTGACCGAATTTTTTTAATAAACTAATAGTAGTCTATTTTGAAAGGTAATGCTTCTTAGCTGGGATTATTTTTGCTAAATATGTAATTGAGGGACTTTTTATTTGGGTGGTGGGAAATGATTTATTTTAATTATAAAAAAACCCAGTTTAAGCTGGGCTTTTTTATTTTTGAGTAAAACTATTTAATTTTAGCTTCTTTATAAACAACATGCTGACGAACAACGGGATCGTATTTTTTGATCTCCATTTTTTCAGGCATGGTTCTTTTGTTTTTGCTAGTGGTAT
>CAMLIK010000125.1 GCA_946480175.1 uncultured Gilliamella sp. | reverse complement strand
TTTATTGAATGAAATAAAGCGAGTAGTAATGCAATACAGTTTAGCACTACAACAATAGGGCTTTGTAAGAAAAAGATAAAACGATAAAACTCATCTTGCCCCATTCTATTTGTATACATACAGATAACACCATACATCAACACCAAACTAAGCCAAATCATGGAGAAAGGCATTAATTTATCAATGATTGACAGAAATAACGGCTGTTTTGTCTGTAAAGATGTGATTTCGGATTGCGTATTGATATTACTTAAATTATTATTTGTTGGATATTTATCATTATTTTTTTTAATCATAATTTTCTCAATGTGGGTAACATTATTATGTAATTAAAATTTTTAGTGCCTAATATTTAATTTAGCGTTATAAACTCTAAGTGATTTAAATCGTCAAATTAAGGTTGCGCATAATATCGGTTTTTAATATAAAAACACTAGGCAGAAAGTGCGTTGGTTTAATAGATATTTACATTTAAGTATAAAACAAATCAAGATCCCATTTTAGAGAATTAATAATTTACCGTTAAACAGATAAGCGGTATAGTTAAATAACGAAAAATATGGAAGAAAGGAGGAGATTTTGTTCTCTTTATCAATTTTAGATGAAAAATGGATTCCTGTTATTTATTTTGATGGCTGTATTAGTAAAATTAAACCCAGCCAGTTAGTTGATGAAACTATTTCCGACTTAGCCTATTTTAGACCTGATTTTCGAGGCGCCGCTTATCAATTCCTTATCGGTTTACTGCAAACAACTTTTTCCCCAGGGGATAATGATGAATGGTTAAGCTATTGGTATGGGGGTATAAGCCAGTCACAGTTAGATGAAGCATTTAAACAAGCTAAACCTGCAATGCAATTTGGTAAAAAAAAACCTGCTTTTATGCAAGATTTTACACCATTAAATGGTAATAAAGTGCCTATATCAGGTTTATTGGTTGAAGCACCTGGTGAAAATACATTAAAGAAAAATACTGACCATTTTATTAAGCGAGATTTTGTCAAAGCTATCTGCCCGCATTGTGCGGTTATGGCTCTGTTCTCTTTACAAACTAATGCTCCATCAGGAGGACAGGGGCATAGAGTTAGTTTGCGAGGGGGAGGGCCGATTACTACTTTAATGATGCCTGAGTTAAACACTTTAACACCATTATGGAAAAAGTTATGGTTAAATGTAATACCTATTGATGATGACAAAAAAATTCAAAATTATGATGAAACCGTTTTTCCATGGTTAAACAAAACAATAACTAGTGAACCACCAAAAAATTTAAGTGTATTTCCTGAACAAGCGAATTGTTGTCAAGCTTTTTGGGGTATGCCTCGCAGAATTGAGCTTGATTTTGACAATATGACACAAGGTAGTTGCGACCTTTGTGGTGAAAACTCTTCTAAGCTTATCAGCCATTATAAAACTAAAAATTATGGTATCCAATACCAAAACTGGCGACATCCACTTTCACCATATCGATATGATAGTAGAACAGGTACACCAATCGCTATAAAAGGACAACCAGAAGGATTAATTTATCGGGATTGGCTAGGTATGGTCAAAACTAACAATGAAATTCAATCGGCCCAAGTAGTTGCTATTCATTATTATAGAACATTGAAATCACTAGAAAATTATCATCTTTGGTGCTTTGGTTATGATTTTGACAATATGAAGGCTCGTAGTTGGTATGAGCGTACTTTTCCTATTTATCCTTTATTAACTGATGCAGATAGCGATATTAAAGAGTTAATTGAACTAGCAATAGAATTTAGCAAAAATGCTTTACTCTTACTGCGTAAAGCATTGATTAGTATAAATAAACAATCCAGCTCAGTTGATATTGCTTATTGGAAAGAAACAGAAATACCTTTTTACCAATTATTAAAACAACTTACTAAAGATAAACCAAATAGTCGCATTCATTTATTGTTAAAATGGATGAATATATTATTGAAATATATTACTCAAGTTTACGATAAAGCTGCTTTTTCTGACCCAGATCAACAAATAATTAGTTCCCAAAAAATTAACGCAAGAGAAAAATTGCTTAACGATTTTAATAAACTTAGAAATATTAAAAAATTAAAAATAATAAATCGTCCTGATTGCATATAGGATAGGAGAACAACATGTCAGACATTATCCCCAAAAAGCCGATAATCTTAGATGACAGCCATAGAAAGATTATTAATGAATGGTTTTCCATGTTGCAATCAAGGCAATGTAAATTTAATGGTAATACTTATAATGGACATAAATTACGTGCCGAATTACGTCGAACATCATTATCCGAATTTATTCTTTTACAAGAAGGCTACAATATTCTAGCTAATAAGCTTATTAATAACGATAGTAAATTAGCTAAAACTGATGTTAATTATTATGCATTACTGATATTTGTTAACGCGGCTGCTTTTGCTGAAGCAAATAATGATAAAGCACCATTTGCAGCGCAATTAAGTGAAAAAATAAAAGGTGGCGAACGTAATTATTTATCTCAATTGCGATTTGAACGTCTTCTTGCTAGTGAAACCACAGAAGAATTTTGTCAGGGTTTAATTCGAGCTGTAAAGTTACGCGGTGAAAAAGGCGTTAATCTTATTTCCCTGGCCGACGGTATCTTTTTATGGATGCAAGAGTGGTATGCACGTGAACATAATTTAGCTGGTGATATTAACCCATTCGCACGCCTCTCTGTTTGTTGGGCGATGGACTACTTTTCAACTTCAAAATAATACTAAGGAATAATCATCATGACTACATTTATTCAATTACATCTTTTAACAGCATATGCTCCCTCAAATTTAAACCGTGATGATTTAGGCCGACCAAAAACCGCAAAAATGGGTAATACCGATCGCTTACGTATTTCGTCACAAAGTTTGAAAAGAGCTTGGCGAACTTCTGACTATTTTTATCAAACATTGAGTGATCATATTGGCATCCGCTCACGTCGTTTTGCTCGAGATTGGGTTTATACCGCAATGATTGATAATGGTGTTTCTGAAAAAGTAGCAACAGCGAGTACGATTAAAATAGCTAGTCAATTTGGTAAAGTTAAAAATGAAAAGTCACCTAAAGTTCCATTGAGTAATTTAGAAATTGAACAATTGGTTCATATTAGTAGTAATGAACAACAAGCAATTAAACAATTAGTTAATTTATTAATTAGAGAGAAACGCGAGCCTAGTGATAATGAAGTTAAATTATTACGTAAAGAAAATAGCAGTATCGATATTGCCTTATTTGGCAGAATGTTAGCTGATAGTCCAGCATTTAATGTCGAAGCCGCCTGCCAAGTTTCTCATGCATTAGGCGTAAGTACAGTGACAATTGAGGATGATTTTTTTACTGCTGTTGATGATTTAAATAATAATGAAGTTGATGCTGGCTCGGCGCATTTGGGCGAACGTGGATTTGCTTCAGCACTGTTTTACACTTATGTATGTATCAGTCGTGATTTACTTCTTGAAAATTTAAATGGTGATGAAACATTGGTTGAAAAAACCTTAAAAGCTCTAACTGAATCAGCAGCCAAAGTTGCACCAACAGGGATGCAAAATAGTTTCGCTTCTCGGGCATATACTTCATACTTATTAATAGAAAAAGGAAGTCAACAACCGCGTTCTTTAGTGGTAGCTTATTTTAATCCAATTCGTAGTCAAGATCTGGTAAATGATGCTATTAGTCGATTGGAAGAGCAACGAGATAAATTTGATAAAGTTTATGGTAATTGTGCTGATAGTCGCTATGTTCTCAATAGTGAAACCGGAGAAGGAACGCTTAGTGCTGCATTAGATTTTGTTGCGCAAAAATAGGAGAGCGAACAAGATGATCATCAACCATCTTATTTTTCAGATTTATGCCCCATTTACTTCTTGGGGCGAACCCGCTGTTGGCGAGGTTCGCCACAGCAATATTATTCCTTCTCGTTCTGCTTTATTGGGATTAGTCTCGGCTGCACTCGGCATTCGTCGTGATGATAATCAGATTGATCATATTAATCAGCATTACCATTTTGCGATTCGCCCTTTTATTGCTAACTATAGTTGGTCTAGAGATTTTCATACAGTACAGGCTCCGAGGGCTAACAAAAAACAAGTTTGTTATACTCGCTTTGATGAAATACGACAGGGTCCTTTTGAACTTGAGACGTTATTATCACAGCGCGAATATTATAATGACGTTTACTATCAAATTGTCATGTCTGAAACTGAAAATGCACCTTATAGTTTAAAACAAATTCAGCAAGCATTACTTAAACCTGTTTTTCCATTATACGCGGGAAGAAAAAACTCACCATTATCGTTACCGTTATCGCCTATTTTGTATCAAGGAACATTGAGCGATGCTTTTATTTTTGCCGATAAACACTATCAAGAGTGTCATCGCCAAGATCCGGTTATTGATAGATTGTTAAAAGGCATTGCTGATGAATATTATTGGGAACAGGCCAATCAAGAAGATCACTTTGAGGTAATTAATATTCAACGTCGGCAAGATCAACCAATAAATCGTCACCGCTGGCAATTTAGTGATCGTCAGCAATTTTCAGGTTATTTGAGAGGGCGTGAATAGATGTATTTTTCTCGAGTTACTTTAAAATTAAATCGACTTCCTTATGTTATGCAACAAAAAATGCAAGATTCCAGGCCTTATGCAATTCATCAATGGTTATGGCAACTCTTTCCTAATCAAGAAAAACGTTGCTTTTTATTTCGTGAAGAGAGAATTGGTAAAGGTTATCAATATTATCTGTTATCGGAAATCGCACCACTAGCAAGCCATGAGCTATTTTTAGTAGAAACTAAACCATACCAACCAAAATTAACCATTGGCATGAAATTGATTTTTTCCCTGCGGGCAAATCCGGTCGTGTTTAAAAATGGTAAGCGTAGTGATGTGATGATGAATGCTAAATATCTGGCTAAACAACAAGGTTTAGATA
>CAMLIK010000124.1 GCA_946480175.1 uncultured Gilliamella sp. | reverse complement strand
CCCAATTGTGGTTGGTATTTATAGAAAATATTGGGGCATTATAGGTGAATTCAAGCTGTAAAACAAGTTAACTTATTTTACAACTTGATTTGTTTCTTGTCGGTTTTGCATATTTTAAAGCAACTATAAGAATATCAATGAGATGTTTTAGTTTTTATGCGGATTGTTAATGGCTAATATTGTCGCATATATTGCAGTAAACAGTGGTAATTGAAGATTTATTCGAATTTGCGCTGTTATTACAATAGATTAATCAAAGAGAGGGAGTAATAATAAAGTTATCAATCCCTCAGCTTTATTAGTTAATAGACATTGTGCGTTCTTTGCGCGAGATCTTTGATGATGTCAGGATAAATTTTTTCTAAAGTATAAAAACGTAATAATAGAATAGTGATAGCACTCAATACTAACGGGGAATAGATAAATAAAACTTGTAAAGTAGTTAGTACACTTTCAGGTTGATTAGTAACATTAGTGGCAATATAGCCGGCCATACCTAAAACCCAGCCAATACCACCGGAAGCAATACCACTGCCTAATATGGCACTAAAACTTCCGCCACTGTAGACTAAACCATCGTTTCTAATGCCAAATTTCCATTCACCGTAATCAATGGTGTTGGCTAACATGGAATACGCATTACCCATAATCGGTGCGAAACCGGCTCCGCGTAAAATAGTGCCAATTATAGCAACATAAGTATCATGCGGAGCAATTGCCATAATAACGCTACCTAAAATAATGGTTGCCATACCGACAATAATAAAGGTTAAACGACTCATGATTTTTAAGATATAAGCGGAACACATCAAAACCATCACTAACGGTAAGGCAAAAGCCATATTGATTAAACCAATGAGTTGACTGTCAGCCAAAAGATATTTTGCATAATAGACACCCACCCCATTGATTAGTCCTAAAATACTGAAACTGACTAACATGGTGAAAAACATAGTTACCCAATACTTATTTGCTAGCAGGGTTTTTAATGACACACCAAGTGATGGCGCATTATATTTGAATTGATTAATCGGTTTAATACGTTCTTTAGTATTAAAAAAAGTATAAAAAAAGGTAAGAATTAAAATTGCTGCATAAATTATCATGGTTAACTGCCAACCGCGTTCACCTCCACCAAAAAAATCGACCATAGGCAGTGTGATATAGGGAATGATCAGCATACTTGCAAAATAGCACAGCATACGATAAGTATTTAAACGACTACGTTGATAAGAGTTTTGTGTCATTAATGCAGCTAGCGTACCATAAGGAATATTACTTGAAGTATAAATAATCCAATGGATGTTAAGTGTAATGGCGGCAAAAATTAGTAATGCAAACTCACTCCAATTTTCTGGTGCACTAAATACCATTATCAATGATAAACCAAACGGAATTGTTGACCATAAGATCCAAGCCCGAGCTTTACCATGTTTACTTTTTGTTCTATCAACAATAAAACCCATAACGACATTAATTACAGCATCAAAAACACGTGAAAATAGTAGCACAGCTCCCAGTAAAGTCGCTGAAACGCCTACAATATCGGTATAATAGTAAAGTGCAAAAGTTCCCACAGTCACACCCGAGAACCCCGTTGCAAAGTCACCAAGTCCATAGGCAAGTTTTTCTTTAAATGAGATGTCTTGGTCAGCCTGTTGACCATTATTATCAATTACTGTTGTATTCATTATGATATCTCCAGAGAAGTTTCCATGTTTAGATTACTGATGATAGTCGCCTATCTAAACCAAGGCTTTGATCACAACTAGCCGATAAAAGCCTTGATAATGGTGATCATCTAACTTGCTAGTTAAACGGTCTGATAAGTGCGATTACCATTTTTCTGGAAAACATCCTTCATTTGAAAAAGTATTATTTTTACAGGTTACTGTTCCATCACTGACAGCGATTGCTAAGCCACTACCTAATTGATCATAACCACGGACATTGAGTGCAGTGCCATCAATGTATAAAGTAAATAGCGTATCATCGGCAATGATCTGTAAGTCATATTCGCGATCAGCTTGAAGATGAATAGGACGCTCTAAACCTTTATTCATTACCCGATACCAAGGGTAACAAGGAGTTTTATCAAAAGTTAAACGGTTATCAACCAGTGAAAAAATAAAGTCATAGGATTCGCCAGTATGTTTATCTTTCATTAAACGAATTGAAAAATCACGAGTATCCTTACTAAATTTTAGCGTTGTAGAAAAACGGAAGGTTTTATCGGTATTTTCAATTAATAACTGTTCTTTGCGTGCATAAGGTGATGAGAGGGTAAAGTCATCAATTTTTTTCGGATGAGTAAAGCAGTTCCACAAACTGTCAACTACTTTTACCCCAAGGGTATGATCCGCTTTTTGATAAACTTCATGAGGAACAAAAGTACCCGCCCATTGGAAATTTTTTAAATCATCATTTTCTTCTTTGGTTGGAACCCAACCGAACAGGATACGGCGTTTACCGTCAAAGGCGGTTCTCGCGGCATAATAAGCACGACCGTCAAAGGCATCATCTTTAGGGGTAATCCATGGACCTTCTAAAGATTGGCTCATGACGTAGCGAGTTTTACTTTGATCGCTATATTCGGTATAAACTAAATACCACCAATCGCCAATTTTGAATAAGTCAGGCATTTCAATCATGGTGTATTTACCCGCTACCCAAAAATCGCCTTGGAATTGCCAATTTTTAAGATCTTTTGAAGTGAATGCCACCACTCGACCTGATTGTTCCGTTTTCGGGCCTTGTAATCTCGCGCCTAATATCAATAAATATTCTTGTTTTTCATCATTCCAAATTACCCATGGATCTCGCCAATCGCTAATGTCATAACCTGGTTGGGGAGTTAGAGTTATCAGTTCTGAGGATTTATGCCAGGTTTTAAAATCGTCACTCCAGGCATGTAACAAGACTTGTGAGGTTTTTCCCTCTTTTTCCCAATTACGATTGTAACCAGTATAAAAAGCGTGTCCTTTACCTTTTGCTTCAAATACACAGCCAGCATAGATAAACTGATCAACATCTTGTTCACTACCTTTCTTAATCGAATCGCCTAAATTTTGATAATTAACAAAATCAGTGGTAGTCGCCAGTGACCAACCAAAAGGTTCACCGAAAGGGCAAGGATTGCGATTGTCACGCTGATCATAAAGATAGAAAACGCCATTCTTGCCAAATGGCATAATATCGCCAACCCAATAACCTTTTGGTTGATAATGTAATTTTTGCATTTTTTTACTCCTTTTTTAGGTGTGAGGAAATGACATTGCGTTGTCATTTAATACTGAAACAATTTATTTTATTTCATGTCAACCGCGTTCATATGTCAACCGCGACCACAATTAAAATGCTAAATTTGTGAGGGACATCACTTATTCGAAAGTGAATTTGTGATCAATGTCACTAAAATATTGGCTGACAAAGAGGTAAAGCAATTCAATTACAATGATTTACCTCATAACAAAAAGCTTTATAATTATCAGCGAATAATATTAATAATGATTAAAGGATGATTATGAAACTAAGTAGAGATGATGTGGCTAAGTTAGCAGGGGTTTCTCCAACCACGGTTTCTCGAGTATTAAATAATCGTGGCTATATTAGCGCAACAACTCGTCAACGTGTTCAAGAAGCGATGGAAACCTTGGGCTACTATCCCAACGAATTAGCCCGTTCATTATCAAATAATAAAAGTAATTTGATTGGTTTAATTTTTCCCAGTTTAACTAATCCCTTTCAAATGGAATTAATCAGTTATTTAGAAAGAATATTATCTCGTCAAGGTTATAAAATATTAATTTGCAATAGCCATCATAACCAAGAAGAGGAAAAGAATTTTTTATCTATGCTGAGGCGTCATCAGGTTGAAGGGGTAATTGTTAACTCCATGAATGAAAATTTAGCTGATTACCTAATCCCAGATCTCAATATCGTATCGATAGATCGTAAAATTAATGAAACGATACCGGTTATTTCTTGTGACAACTACGCTGGGGGATATCTGGCTAGTCAACATTTGATCAATCAGGGTTGTAAAAAGATTCTGTATATTGGTTCGATTACCAATGATAAACATGTTGATATGGATGCTAACAAGCGCTATCAAGCTTATAAAGATAGCATTAAAGTTGCCGGACTTAAGCCAATCACACTTGATATGGATTTTTCAATTAGTTATCAAGAAAAATATCAGTTAATCAAACAACGTTTACAGTCGCAATCTATTGATGGGGTACTTGCTGATGATTCCTCAGCCATCGCGACAATTAATGCCGCAAGAGACTGTAAATTATCTTTACCTTCACAACTAAAAGTAGTGGGATTTGATGGTGCAGAATTAACGCTACAACATATGCCATTTTTGACGACAATCCGTCAACCAATTTTACAAATTGCCCAAAATGCAGTTTCGATATTGTTAGCAATGATTAATGGTGAACCCTATCAGAGTATAACCAATTTACCCATTAGCTTGTATCAAGGGTACGACAATTGCATTTAAGTAATTTACTCGCTAAAAAATGGTATTTGGGTTATTTAATCTGGGGGAGATATGATAAAAATGAAAAAAAAATTGAAAATTAAATCATTATAAATCAAACAAATAATAAATTTTTTAGAAAAATATGAATTTTTTTTTAAATCAGTTGGAACTTTTTGTGATTTAGTCTGTCTATATATTCAGATTACGTTAATTCATTTTTTTGCCCTCCACTCAATTCGTTGAGTGGATTTTTTTTTATCTACAATTCTAGTTAGATCTCAAATACCTTGCAATATCCGCACTCTTATACTGCACCATACCACGGATAAAATAATTGCTATATCAAACTTATTGAACAATAATTAACAGTAAGTTAACATCTAGCGATTTTCATTATTCTAATAAATCCTGTTATTTTTATTATTATCAAGCCTTTTATCTATTCTCAATTTATTTGGCATATT
>CAMLIK010000123.1 GCA_946480175.1 uncultured Gilliamella sp. | reverse complement strand
CATGGCAAATACCCAAATTACATTCAAAAATATTGGCAACGTAAAAATATCAAACTCGATATTACCCCGCAAGACTTAGAGGTATTAACTAAAGGAACGGTTGATTATATTGGATTTAGCTATTACATGTCGAATGTGGTTAGACACAATAAGGGTAATGATCATTATGATTATAACGAAAAAACCGATTTAGTCGGCAATCAATATGTCAAAAAATCCGATTGGGGTTGGCAAATTGACCCTGAAGGCTTGCGTTACACATTAAATTGGCTTACCGATACCTATCGCTTGCCTCTTTTCATTGTTGAAAATGGTTTTGGTGCTTATGACAAAGTTGAGGAAGATGGTAGTGTTCATGATAATTATCGAATTGAATATCTACGTGAACATATCAAACAGATGAAATTAGCTGTTGAAGAAGATGGTGTCGATTTGATGGGATACACCCCTTGGGGTTGTATAGATTTAGTTTCAGCAGGGACAGGTGAAATGGAAAAGCGCTATGGCTTTATCTATGTTGATAAAGATAATAAAGGCAATGGAACTTTAAAACGTAGCCGTAAAGATTCTTTTGCTTGGTATAAAAAAGTCATTGAGTCAAATGGTGAAACTCTATAACGATTTAACTTCATTAGGAGAAATTATGAAAAAAGCGTTAATTATTTGTGCAGCAGGCATGTCATCATCACTTATGGCTAAAAAGGTAACTGAATTTTTTGCAAACAAAAATATAGCGATTGAGCTTGATGCGGTATCTGCAACAGAAGGCAGTAATAAGATTAAAAATAGTGATTTCTCACTGTTTTTGGTTAGTCCACAAACTATGATGATGTTTGATAAATTGAAAGCATTAGGCGATGAAGTGGGTAAACCTGTTGTCAGTATTCCTTTTCAGGCATATATTCCGATTCAATCAGGCATTGAACAATTAGCAAAATTAGTTGAGGACAATATCAATTAAAATATAAAAAAATTTCAGTTCTACCATTCTTAATGTGATGCGATTGTTGAGTTAAATAATCGCATCATAGAAGAAGTTTAAGTTTCAATGTCTTAATACTTTTAGATAATTTTTATTAATAGTTAAGGTGTAGTAGATAATGATAAAACAGAAACAACGAGAACTTATTAGTTTATTAATTCGTTCTAAAAATGGCTATAAAAGTAGTCAAGAGCTTGCAACGGAATTATCGTTATCAGATCGTACTGTTCGTACTTATCTTAAAGATTTAAAGACATTAATTGAAAACAATGGTGGCAATATTATTAGTAAACAAGGTTATGGTTTTCAACTTGAAATTGTAGATCGAACTATTTTTAATTTATTTTTAATTGAACATCATTTATTAGATAAAAATGTTGAGCAATCTAAGTGTCGAGAAGCGAGTGAACGAAAACACTATATTCTTAACTTGTTATTACTAGAAAGTCAAAAAATTGATGTTGAAACGTTATCAGAACAGTTTTTTATTAGTTCATCGCAATTAAATAAAGATATTGCAGAAATTAAATCGCAATTACAACCTTATGAGCTTACCCTTAAAAAAAGTCGTTCGTTAATTTATGTTGATGGTGAGGAAAAAGCCAAACGTCATTTTATTATGAGTTACTTTTTTCATGAAGATTCGATTAATTTTTTACACCATTTATCCTATTTCAACCAAACCTGTGAAGTCATTAGCTTCGATACATTAACTATTATCATTTTAGATGAATGTCGTGAGGCTAATATCAAATTATCAGATGTTATGATTCAAAATATCGTTTTGCATCTATCATTAAGTATTAAACGTTTGCAATCAGGACTAACGATACAAAATCTCGATTTGCCTCTTTCCTCTGATTCAACACTTGAATACCAAGTCGCGAAGCGGATCATTGCGCGCATTGAATCAATAATTGGTTTTCATTTTCCTAAAGAAGAGCAAATGTACCTTACTCTACATTTAATGAGTAAATCGAATTTAATCCAAGATAATGAGGATGGAGAGCTAGGCTCGTCACTAGCGGGTTTACTATTAAAAATACAACAAGAAACCGGTTATCCGTTTTGGCATGATGAACAGTTGAAAAATGGTTTGATTCAGCACATAAAACCTATGCTAGTACGTTTAGAACAAAATATAAAATTAGAAAATCCGCTATTAGATGAAATTAAAAGCCAATATGGTGAAGTTTTTGGATTAGTGAAGCGCTATGTCAACCAATTACCCAATTTAAATAAATATGATGTAAATGATGATGAGTGGGGATATTTGGCACTCCACTTTTTAGCATCGATTGAAAAATTAAAAAACGAACAGAAAGCTAAGGTATTAATTATTTGTGCAACCGGACTTGGTAGTGCTCAACTTCTTAAAAATCGAGTGGAAAGTGAATTTGACGAGCGATTAAAAATTGTAGCAACACGTGGCTATTATGAAATAGACCAAGATATGTTAAATGACATTGATTTTATAATTTCTTCTGTTGATTTGTCTTCCAAGGTATTTAAAGTCCCGGTATTTCATGTTTCAGTATTCTTTTGTGAGGAAGATGTACAAGCTATCCGTCGATATCTATCTTATCGACAAACACCTTGTTCATTACCTAAAATTGGCTTACCAATAGATGATAAAAAACAGAATCATTCGAAATATCTTGCTCAGGTATTTGATGAAATTGCTGCGGATTACTTTGATCTATTTAAAAAAAAGCCAACTAAACAGGTTGTGTTAGATCATTTACTTGATTCATTATCTGTGAATGAAGCAAAAAACTTCAAGCAAGAGATGAAAAAACAAATGGATAAAAGGATGTCAATTGGTGAAATAATCTTTAGTCCAACCATAGTGGTTCCTCATCCTGCAATTCCAGTCGGTAAGATAGCTAAAATTGCGATTGCCATCATACCTAAAGGATTATGTTGGGATGAACATTACCAAGACATCAAGTTTGTTTTTATGATTTCACCATCAATCTATCAAAATTCCAACTTAGCTATGATGACCAAAGCGATTGTCAATTTAATTGATGATTTAGCTATGCAACAAGCAATGTTAAAAATTTCAGATTTTAATCAGTTTAAATCACTTTTTATCCAACTAATTGAAAAAGGAGCGTAGCAATGACTGACATAATGAGCTCGGAGGATATTCAAATTACCGCTTTCAATATTATTTTACATAGTGGTAATGCTAAAACTAAGATTCACCTTGCATTTAAAGCAATGAGAGAATCTGAATTTGAACAAGCAACGCAATTACTTGAAGAAGCGAATGAAGAGATTTTAGAAGCGCATAAATCGCAAACTGAATTGCTTCAATCTTATGCAAGTGGTACTAAAATTGAGATGGAGATCATTATGGTTCACGCTCAAGATCACCTGATGACCACCATGACGTTACGCGAAATTGCTATTGAAATGTCCCACCTGTATAAACAAATATATAAATTATCAAATCAATAAAGAGGTTAGCGATGAATACTCCACTAGAAAGCCAACTTAAGATGCATAAAAAAGTCAGCTTGACTAATCTCTATTTTAATCGTTTTTTAGCGGTTCGTTATATCACAGCATTTTTTCTGTTTATTAACCTTTATTGGGCGGTTTTTTTGCTAGGTAGCTTATCAATAGCTTTTGCGCTACCACTGGTGCTCATTGTGTTTGCTACGTTAACCAGTTTTGAGCAAATAAAGCTTTACCGAAATCATAAAAACTATTTGCGTTATGCCAGTTTGTTTTATCGAATAATGTTGATAGCAATCATAGTGTTAATCTTTTCGATATTCACTCCGTTATTTCACTTCTTTTTTCCATTTTTAAAAAATTCGCCAGAGGCGATAAACATATTATTAGGAATTTTGTCAGTAAGTTTATTTTTTACAATTCTTATATTATTAAAACTGAAGAAGATTGAGCGTAATGAGGATAAACATTTTAAAAGAATTCGAGCTTATCAAGAAATCATTAATTAAATGAGGAAAACAAAATGAATACCGGATTTGTGTTGTTACAAAAGTATCTAATGACTCCGATGGCAAAAATATCGCAGTTTAAGATTGTTCGGGCAGTAATGGCAGCGGGGATGGCATCCGTTCCTTTTTGTATTGTTGGATCGATGTTTTTGGTGTTTAATACACTACCGATGACATTTACTGGTTTAGAAACCCTTTTTGAAAATACTATTTTTAAAGTAAGTGATCTCTATATGATTGCTAATACGGCAACAATGGGGATATTAGCGCTCTATTTTAATATTGTTGTTGGTTATGAATTAACCAAAATTGAGGAAGAGGAAACTGGTTTAAAAGTGAACGCACTTAATGGTGCTATGTTATCGGTATTTGCTTTTGTTATGACTTTACCAGAATTGGTAATGCAAAGCGGTGCAATGGTTTTACTTAATGACCAAAGTGAATTAGTTTTTAACGGATTACGTTTAAAACCGTTTGTTTTTAGATTAGGAACTTCAGGTATCTTTATTGCAATTGTTATGGCAATTGTTGCAACACAGCTTTATTTTCTCTGTGTTCGTCGAAATTGGGTGGTTAAGATGCCAGAAACCGTTCCATTAGGTGTTTCTCGTTCATTTACTGCATTAATTCCCACCTTTGTTATCGCATTCACCATTATCATCCTAAATGGTATCTTGGTTTACTTTGGTACTGATATTTTTGATATTATTGGTGTTCCGTTTACCTTTGTAACTAATTTAACTAAAAGTTGGCTTGGTATAATGGTTATTCTATTTTTAATCCATGCACTTTGGGTGGTTGGTATTCATGGTGCAAGTATCATTGGTGCCTTTATTACTCCGATAATGCTTAGTAATATGAATGAAAACGTTGGCGGAGCCCATATTCCATTTGCTGGTGAGTTCAATAATTCTTTGGTAATTTTAGGTGGTTCAGGTTCAACGCTACTTATGACTTTCTTTATTGCTTTTTGTGCTAAATCGAGTCAATTAAAGATTTTGGGGCGAGCTTCAGCGGTCCCGGCAATTTTTAATATCAATGAGCCAATTATTTT
>CAMLIK010000122.1 GCA_946480175.1 uncultured Gilliamella sp. | reverse complement strand
GATTTAATTGGCATAAACCAGATCATGTTAGAATTGTTGCTTTACCTCATACTGGTGAATTGCAAGATGCCATCGAACGTTTTGCTCATTTCTTATCTAACTATAAACAATAATTTAATGACTAGTTATAAATAAAAAGCGCCCCAATTGGCGCTTTTTATTAACAAATAATTTGAATTAATTATTTTTTTAATTCAGCTAATCTGTTACGAATATTTTGAGCACGTTTTTCTGATGATGGATGACTACTTAAAATTGATGAATCACCACCACCTAATTTATCAAATCCAGTTGCAAGACCTGCTGGATTGATTTTTTTCTTAACTAAATAATCGAAAGAGAAATTATCAGCTTCTTGTTCTTGTGCTTGAGAGAATTGAGCGTTGATAACTTTTTCAGCTAATGCGCCGATGCTAGAACTAGATAATGAAGCAACTGTTGCATTACCTGACGCCGCGGCTGCATCACGAGCAATTTCTGCTGCGTAAGCTACTTGCATTGCTTTTTTACGGTGACCTAATGCTACGTGACCTAATTCATGACCTAAAACGCCTTTGATTTCATTGTCTGTCATCATATCCATTAAGCCACTGTAAACACGTACGCAGCCGTTAGCCATCGCCCATGCATTTATATCTTTAGTAATATATACTTTATAGTTAACTGGTGTACCATTTATATTATTACCAAGAGATTTAGCGATCCTATTTAAACGTTTAGTATAAGCGCTTTTAGCTGAAGCAATTTTTGATTGAGCATCCATTTGTGCACATGATTGTTGACTTATTGCTTTTACATCATTATCACTTAGCGTTGCTGCTTTCAAACTTTTCAGACCGAGACTGGTTAAATCGCTTGTACTCATATTTTTACAGCCAGCTAAAGACATAGCTGCAACTAAAGGTAGTGCAACAAGCAATGTTTTTTGATGTTTTTTCATAATACTTTCCTTATATTAACAAATTTTACTTTCTTCTAACTTAACGTTAGATAGGTGGAATTTTAACGCAACTTTAATAATAATCAACAAATAATTACTTGCTTAGTCATTATTAGCACTTTAGACTAGTGCCTCATTTTTTGAGGAACATAAATATGCAACTGTCAGATTTCGATTTTACTCTCCCCAAAGAACTGATTGCAAAATACCCATCAGAAACAAGAAGTTCATGCCGATTATTATCACTTAACAGCCATACTGGACAAATTGAAGATAAAGTTTTTACTGATATTATTGATTACATCAATGAAGGTGATTTACTTATTTTTAATAATACCAAAGTGATTCCTGCGCGGTTATATGGCAAAAAAGCATCAGGTGGAAAAATTGAAATATTGATTGAACGCTTGTTAGAAGATAATCGTGCTCTTGCTCATATAAAGGCGTCTAAATCACCTAAAGTTGGTGCTGAACTCATTTTAGGTGAAGAGGACAATATTTGCGTTACCATGTTGGCTCGCCATGATACTTTATTTGAATTGCAGTTTCCCGATGATGTACTTAACATTCTAAATGAAATTGGCCATATTCCTTTACCACCTTATATAGATCGACCTGATGAGGCGCAAGATCGTGAGGTATACCAAACTGTATATAGTAAAGTACCAGGTGCAGTTGCTGCACCAACAGCAGGTCTTCATTTTGATCAACCTTTATTAGAAAAACTTAAAAATAAAGGGGTCGAAATGGAATTTGTCACGTTACATGTCGGCGCTGGAACATTCCAACCGGTAAGAGTGGAAAATATAGAAACACACATTATGCATGCTGAATATGCCAAAGTGCCAGACTCTGTTGTTAAAGCGGTTTTAGCATGCAAAGCTAGAGGCAATAAGGTGATTGCTGTTGGCACCACATCTGTCAGAGCATTGGAAAGCGCAGCCAAACCGACGGGTAAAATTGAGCCATTTTTTGATGATACTCAAATATTTATTTATCCCGGTTTTGATTTTAAGGTAATTGATGCGCTTATCACTAATTTTCATTTACCTGAATCAACTTTAATTATGCTGGTTTCTGCATTTGCTGGTTATGAAAATACCATGCAAGCTTATCAACATGCAGTAACCCAAAAATATCAATTTTTTAGTTATGGCGATGCCATGCTAATTACTAATACTTGATAATCTATAGCCAATAAATTTCATCTAAAATTATTGGCTATAGATTAAAAAGCTAATGATGACTTAACCTGTCAGTAATATTAGCAATACGTTTCATAGTTATTGGATGAGAAGTTGGTTGATTTTTAACGTGAATTGGCATTTTAATCAGCATATTGATCAATCCGTTCGCATCTAAATTTTCGTTAACTAACAAATCAAAAGCATAATTATCTGCTTCAATCTCAAATTGATGTGAAATTTCTTCTTTTACGACAATCACCAGTTCGCTAGCTTTATCCGTAATTTCAATATAAGGAGCTTGTCGAATCATACTTATTCCATGTTTTAGTGCAATGTGAGCCTGTTCATGTGCAATGACTGCTTGTAACTCATTATCCTCAAGTAAAGTCATCAATCCACTATTTATCCGGATACAACCATTAACTGTAGACCATGCATTAGGTTCACTATCAAAATAAACTTGATAATTTAATTCAACATTATTGATTTTTTGCGGTAACCTTTTGGTTAAATTAGATAATCGTTTACTAAGAAAATTATAATTAGGGGCAATAATCGCACGCTTGTCATTTTCGACGCAAGCTTGTTGGCTAATGGCAAAAATGTCATTATCAGATAATTGTTTAATTTTTTCAAATGACACTCTGGTTAGCGGTATTTTATTTTGATTTTGACATCCGCACACCATTAACATCAGCAAACATGAAAATAATAAAATAATATTTTTCAAAAGTTCCGAAATCCTTACAAATATTGTCTATTAAGGCTAAGCACGATAAACTAATCATCGTAATTATATGATACGATAACGTAATATATCAATAAAATGCGCCAAACTGTTTATTTGGTCGCAAGAGGTCAATATAAAAAATGAAATTTGAGTTAGATAACACTGACGGCTTAGCCCGTCGCGGACGTATGAAATTTGATCGTCGTGGAGTTGAGTATGTAGTTGAAACACCTGCCTTTATGCCGGTTGGCACTTACGGCACAGTAAAAGGGATGACGCCTGAAGAAGTTAAAGCGACTGGTGCACAAATCTTATTAGGTAATACTTTCCATCTGTGGTTAAGGCCTGGACAGGAGATTATGCGCAAACATGGCGATCTACATGACTTTATGCAATGGTCTGGACCAATCTTAACCGACTCAGGTGGATTCCAAGTTTTTAGTCTTGGTGATATTCGAAAAATTAAAGAAGAAGGTGTCTATTTTCGTAATCCGATTAATGGTGACTCAATTTTTTTATCCCCTGAAATTTCAATGGAAATCCAATATGACCTTGGCTCAGATATTGTGATGATTTTTGATGAATGTGCACCTTTCCCTGCTGAATGGAATTATGTTAAAAAATCAATGGAGATGTCATTACGTTGGGCTAAACGTAGTCGTCAACGCTTTGATGAATTAGGTAATAAAAATGCGTTATTTGGTATTGTTCAAGGCGGTATACACCAAGAATTACGTGATATTTCAATTAAAGGGTTAACTGAAATTGGCTTTGATGGTTACGCTGTTGGTGGTCTTGCTGTTGGTGAGCCTAAAGCCGATATGCATCGAATATTAGAAGGCACCTGTCCACAACTACCCTTAGATAAACCTCGTTACTTAATGGGGGTGGGTAAACCAGAAGATTTAGTTGAAGGTGTACGTCGAGGAATTGATATGTTCGACTGCGTCATGCCAACCCGTAATGCGCGTAATGGACATTTATTTGTCACTAATGGTGTGATTAAAATTCGTAATGCCAAATATAAAGATGATACAACACCTCTCGATCCAGATTGTGATTGTTATACCTGTAAAAACTATACTAAATCTTATCTTCATCATTTAGATAAGTGTGGGGAAATATTAGGCGCTCGTTTGAACACTATTCATAATTTACGCTATTATCAACGCTTAATGACTGAAATACGTGAAGCTGTCGCAAATAAACGATATGAAGAATTTGTCACAGAATTTTATCAACGAACCGGTAAAACGCCTGTTTCATTATCAAAATAAAATAAACCTTATAAATTTTGCAGACCAGCTATTGACACATTAAAGCTAGCACAGTATTATGCGCTACCTAACGGCGAGTAGCGCAGCTTGGTAGCGCAACTGGTTTGGGACCAGTGGGTCGGAGGTTCGAATCCTCTCTCGCCGACCACCTTTTTGTTTCATAACGACGTGACATCATTTCCTATTGGTTAAACAGTAGTTTTGATTTTATCTATAAATAATTACAAAACTGATTCTGCAACTTTCCTAATGTTTGATTAGATTGTTTTTAATACCAATTATAATTAATCACCATCTTCAACTTTATCAAAAAATCTTAAAACAAAAAGACCTATCAATTCATTACAATTTGGACATCTAACAATTTTTATCATACCTGTCTTGTTATAATAGTAATCTTGGTATGATATATGTTTAGCGAGAGCAATAGGAAAATACATGTACATATAGATCTCATCATCACAAACAAGAGCTATATACTTATTATGACAATGACGGCAAAAAGCATATTGCACATGAGCGATAACTGCGCTACGAAAATCCTCATCGGTGTAACTATCATCTTCTATTTTCTGGTCTAATTCTTTTAAATTAATATCTTTATTGGTCCAAAATAGGCAGTGTGTTTGATAAGCATCATAACCATCTTTTAAAGGAAAAGGTAATTGCGTGTTTATCCTAAAAATTGCTAATCGTGTATCCGTGCCATTTTGCAACTTTTCAATAAGTTGTTTTGATGTAAATCCTCCCAATCGTTGATTAATACGATTTTGGCTATCTGGTATAACAAGGCTGTTGATTAATGTTGTTTCCTCTTTTATTAAATCGTCTTCAGGGAATATATAGAAGAATTCAATCTCTTCGGCTTTTATTAATTTCATGGTTTTACCCC
>CAMLIK010000121.1 GCA_946480175.1 uncultured Gilliamella sp. | reverse complement strand
TTGATAGCATAGTTACGATGCCTAGTATAACAAAGGTTAATTGAAATGCGTGAATGGTAGTTGTTGAATTGCTAAATAATCTTACTAATACCGCACCAAAGCCAGTACCAAAACTGATGGCTAATTGTTGATTAACAGCCATCAAACTATTGCCACTGCTGGTGCTTTCACCTTGTAAGTTAGCTAACGTTATACTATTCATTGAGGTAAATTGCATAGAATTAACGCCACCAATACAAAATAGCAATACCCCTAATACGGTAAGAGGTGTAGCTAGATTTAATAATGACATGAGAAGGATCAAAATTCCTGCCAAAATAGTATTTGCCACCAGTACAAAACGATAACCTAACCGAGCAAGTACTTTAGTAATAAAAAATCGGGTAAAAATTGAGGCGATTGCCATTGGCATTAACATCATTCCGGCAAACATCGCCGAATAGCCAAAACCAACTTGTAAAAATAGTGGAATTAGAAAAGGTACGCCTGAAATACCCAAGCGACAGACTAAGTTACCGATAATGCCAATTTTAAAGGTGCGGATAGTAAATAATGAGAGTGGAAACAGTGGTGCTTGTCTTTTTTTTGCATAGAGGCGATAAATAAAGAGAAATATGAAGCTAATAATAGCCAGTGCCAATGGCAAATAATATTGTTGGCCTTGATTTAAACATTCAATACTTAGCGTCGCGCTGACAAAGGTAATAACAATAAAAATAAATCCAAATGAATCAAAAGGTAGACGTTCACCTTTTAGGTTTGGCATATATTTTAAGCTGACAAGCACTCCTAAAATACCAATTGGCAAATTAATCAAAAAGACCCAATGCCAACTTACCATATCAACCAGATAACCCCCTAATACCGGCCCGAGTACCGGCCCAATTAGCCCCGGAATAGTTGCGGTATTTAATGCGGCTAAAAACTCATTCCGCTTAAATGCCTTAATCAACACCAAACGTGAAACGGGCACCATCATTGAGCCACCAATACCTTGGATTACCCTAGATATATCTAAGAATATTAGGGAATTGGATAAAGCACACAGTAATGATCCTAATGTAAAAAGCGATACAGCCATAACGAAGATGTTTTTAGTACCAAATTTATCAGATAAATAGCCACTTACCGGGATAAACAGCGCCAAGGTTAACGCATAGCAGATTACCGCTGATTGCATATTTAATGGCGATTCATTAAGATCTTTAGCCATGGTTGGTAGTGCAGTATTTAAAATCGAGGTATCAAGTGATTGCATAAAAAAAGCAAATGCTGCAATCCAAGGTAATATTCGATAGACAAAAGGTGGTAATTTGCTATTCATGGTATTCAGCCTAATATTGATTAATATGCACACACGATGTGCTTAGTGCTAAGTTTATATTCTCTTACCCTTTTATTATGAGGTAAGAGAATTGATGAATGCTAGATTACGATGACTGATTATTTGCTTTTTGCTTATTTTTAACCGGTTTTCCTTGCCAATAACCGGCCAATAGTGAGCCTGAAATATTGTGCCAAACAGAAAACACGGCTGCCGGTAGTGCAGATAAGGCTGAAAAATAGGTGTTACCAAGTGTTGCGGCTAATGCAGAATTTTGCATTCCCACTTCTAGTGACATGGTTCGGCAAGTCGATTCATCAAATCCGAATAAACGCCCTCCCCAATAACCACCAAGCAAACCAATACCATTATGGATGATTACCGCAAAAATCACCGTTATCCCCACTTGTGCAATGCGATCATGACTACCCGCAACAACAATGCAAATAATTAATAAAATACATAACATGGATAATAATGGTAAAAAGCGTTCACATTTTTTTACTACTGAATTTAAAAAGTGGTGAACCATTAAGCCTAAAACAATTGGAATGAGCACAATTTGGATAATATGCACTAACATCTTCCAGACCGGCACTTCAACGGTGGTACCGACGAGTAAAAGCGTAAGAATAGGGGTTACCACAACGCCAACTAGGGTTGATACCGATGAGATGGTGACCGATAACGCGACATCCCCCTTAGCGAGATAAATCATCACATTCGAGGCGGTACCGCTGGCGACGCTGCCGACTAAAACCATGCCGACTAATAATTCCGGTCGCATAGTAAATAATTTAGATAAGATTAAAGCAGTCAGTGGCATAACAATATAATGTAGTAGGGTACAAATTATCACTGCTTTAGGTTTGGTGACGACGCGTTTAAAATCATCAATACTTAACGTTACCCCCATAGTAAACATGACAAACATTAATAATTGTGAGGTATATGGACTAACCGAAAGGAAGACGTTAGGTGAAAAATAGGCGACTATCGCACAAAGAATTGCCCATAATGGAAATAATCGCGTAAGAGAAATAAGGGATTGCACAAAAAGTTGACTATAGCGTTGCGACATAAGTACCACCTTGTGGCTTGATAAATTATTAATTATTATATATTTATCTTTTTATTGGATTTGGAATTTCCATTTTATTGATTCTACTAAATAGCGTCAAGGTATTTGTTAGTATTGTGTCGCGTATTAGCAGAGGATCTTCGCTGCGTAATTGACAAAGAATATTAAAAATATCGACAATGTTTTCCGGCCTATTGATTTGTCCTTGCCGTCCACTTAACGGCATGTCAGGTGCATCGGTTTCTAACACTAAACTTTCGAGAGGTAATTTGGCGATGGTATGACGAGTTTTATTGGCTCTGGCATAACTTATTACACCACCGACACCAATATAATAGCCCAATTTAATAAACTGCATGGCTTGCTCATAGCTGCCAGAAAAACCGTGGATCACGCCACGACACGGCAAATTTGCTTGATGTAATTCATGATAGATAACATCGTGAGTTTTGCGTGAATGAATTAAGACCGGTAAATCATAACGTTTGGCGATAGCCAATTGCCCTCGAAAAAACGCAAGCTGTTGTTGCCACTCAACAGATTGGTCATAACGATCTAAACCGATTTCGCCAATAGCAATCAGCTTTGTAGGGTGAGTACTAACTTCACTTACGATTGCCACTAATTTTTCAAGATCAGCAGCAGAGTGTTGATAAATAGGGTGTAAGCCAAGTGCTGCATAAAGTTCATTGTACTGCTCTGCGAGTTGTAAAATTTCACTAAAATGGTCGGCTAATACCGCAGGAATTATTAGACCAGTAATCTTAGCTTGTCGAATATGGTTGATTGAATTATCTAAATCGGTAACAAAAGTAGGAAAATTAAAATGGCAATGCGTATCAATAAACATAATGCCTCCTATTGTTCGACTTGATGTATTAATATCGGCAGTAAAAAGCGCTGCGCAAAATGGGTTATTTGCTCAATTAATGAATCGTTCAATTCTGGATATAGCCTGGCGTAATAGCTGTCACATTCAGCCGAGTGGAATTGCCCACCTTGCCAAGTATTTAATAATTTGCTGATGGCTTTTTCGCTAGGCTCAATTTCTGCTGTTTTCGGATTATATGCGGTAATTAACCAGCTCCATGCACTTTGTAATGGTATTAACAGCGGTTGATTAATACCTTGTATATAGCCTTTAACTAAATCGGTCAATATAGTTAAAGCTTGCTTAGCATCAATATGTAAAAAACGCCATTGGTTATCTTCTCGCCCATATAGCCGACTTTGGCTTTCGGTTTTATCCCAATTTAAAATACAGTAAATTAAGTGGTCGATCCATAATGACATACCATCACGAATAGAAAGGTTGGCTGGTCGCCAAGTTAAAATTCCATCTTCTTGAATATGGGTTAACCATCCTTGTAATGGATAATGTTGGCCATCTATCGGAATAGTTAAATTCACCTCTAATGTTGACGGATTGATTCTCTCTTTGAGAATTTTATCGGCTAACGGTTGTAATGATTCGCATAGTTCATCATAAATAATCTCACCAAAAGCACCATCCGGTAATTCACCCGTTAGTGTAAGGCGTTGATAGAAATTATCAGAGCCTTGCGACTCTTTGGTGATCATTTCATTTAAAATCTGTAAATTGAGTTGATAGCGTTTTAAGTTATCCAAACTAAAGTTTTCAGCATCGGGCAACGTTTCATCTAAATAATTGACATAAAAATTAAAGCGTTTTTGTAAAAAGAATCGAATAGAATGTTGATAAAAACGCTTCAATTCATCCAGATTAATATTATCAATAACTATATTGCTAATATCACTGATAAACGATTGGCTAGCCCCTGATTTTAACGCGGCTGGCAACCATTCATCGGCATAACTTTTTGGTTCATTTAAGAAATTTTGTGGATTAAATGGCGTGCGGGTATGCAATGTTCTTAAGCCATCAATTAGCTGAGTTTGTTTATTGCTGTCTATATCAGTAGCATAATACTGCACAATATAATCCCAAAGTTCATCGACTAATACCGACGGGTAACGCTCGCTATCATCTTTCATATCCCGACCAATATAACTGATATAGAGTTGATTTTGTGCTGATAAGATCGCTTCTAAAAATAGGTAACGGTCATCAATACGTCGGCTACGATCGCCTCGTCTTGGATTTTGCGCTATTAAATCAAAATCTAAAGGCAAAGAGGTTCTTGGATAATCACCATCATTCATACCTAACAAGCAAACCAATTTAAACGGAATAGAGCGCATTGGCATCATGGTACAAAAGTTTATTTTACCGACTAAGAATCGATGGGCTAAGTGATTTTGTTCCAAGCGTGATTGCATTGCATCATGTAAAATAGTTATTGAAATTTGATCGGTAAAATTGGCATTTAAACCACTACTGATCAGTTTTTGCCACTCTTCTTGAATCATTAGCAAAATTGACTCGCGCGAAGCATCGCTAACAAAAAAGTCATTGATAAGCTCAATACAGCAACTTTGCCATTCTGATAACGGTTTGTCTTCACTTAAAATAGTTAACCATTTACGCACTGATTTTATAAATTCAGCTAATTGACCGATTAATTCGGCATCTAATCCGGTTGCACCATCATAAGGTAAAATCTGCTGCCAACCACCTTGTTCGCTATTCATGGTATAACC
>CAMLIK010000120.1 GCA_946480175.1 uncultured Gilliamella sp. | reverse complement strand
GCTGACATTAATCGATAGCGGCGCTCCATTTCATTAACACACCAATTAAGCGCATTAGCCGCATCTTTCATATCAGTTACCACTTGGGTTAAAAGATGAGGTATTCCTTCATAAATCGACAGTTCTAACATTTTCGGGTCGATCATTATAAATCTAACATCTTCCGGTTGTGATTTATATAAAATGCTTAATATCATGGCATTAACACCAACTGATTTACCTGAACCCGTTGTTCCTGCAACCAATAAGTGTGGCATTTTAGCTAAATCGGCAACAACAGATTGACCTGCAATGTCTTTCCCTAATACGACTGTTAGTGGTGATTGTGCATCCTTAAATTGTGGACTATCTAAGACTTCTCGGAAATAAACGGTTTGTCGATTTTGATTAGGTAGTTCAATACCGACATAAGGTTTACCAGGTATAACCTCGACAACACGCACAGAAGGCATTGATAATGAGCGGGCTAAATCTCGATCCAGTGTCGAGATTCTTGCTGCTTTTATACCCGGTGCCAGTTCAATTTCGAAGCGAGTGATAACAGGTCCTGGTAGATAATCGACAACTCTAGCTTTAACTCGATAATCGGAGAGACTTTTTTCGATTTGCTCTGACATTGCGTTTAACGCCGCATGATCAACTTCAATACGAGTTGTCGGCGGTGGCGTTAATAAATTTAACGAAGGTAATGGTGTCGTTGGTTTTTTTAAAGGCTTATCATTGCGCTTTAATAAAGGATGAATAAGACTATCTTCCTCAACTTCAACTTCAACTTCAACTTCTTTTATTTTATTATTAATTGGTTGCTGATTTTCTTCAATAACAACCTCATTTTGATAAATATCATCGATGAGTGGATTTTCTTCTTTAAGAAGTGATATATCAACATCTTCGGGTATCTCAAAATTGTTTGGAATATCATTAGTATTATTATATTGATGTGTAATACTTGGTGTTATTTTGTCCTCTAGCATTGGCTCAATTGATTCTTGAGACGTAATATTTAGATTAATTTCTGGTTCTTGTCTCATAGTGAATAAAGGTTTGCTTGGTGCATCGGCAATAGCGTACTTATCTTCTTCAAAAGGTTGTATGACCTCACGATTATTAGCTTGTCCATCAAATGAACTTATGTCGTTTGTCGTGCCTTCATTCATATTTTTTAGAATTTTTTCCATTCGCGCTAAGATTGCGTCAGGATCCATTTCTTTTTTAGATACGTTTTCAGTCGATTGAGTGTTTTCGCTGGTTGACGTATTTGCCTCAATTGTTTGCAATAATTGCGCTGCGGTTTTTATGAATTTTTCATCATTTTTTAATAAACTAGGGTTTAGTTTAGTTGTATCCGATTCTGCTGATATTGCTGAATTATTTGTCGTCAATTTGATTAAATCAATACCTTTATCATCACTACTATCAGCATCAATAGGTAAATCAAACTTCGGCTGCATTTCTGTTACAGATTCGTTATCCTGATTCGAATCGGTAGGTTGTGGAACTTTATCTGGCGTAAATAGCCATTTTATTGGTGATAAAATTAACATAACTAATGCGCCAATTTTTTCAAACAGATAAAGCCAAGAGAAACCAGTTAATAATGTTACGCAAGCTAACGTTGTTGCTAGTAAGGCTAATGAGGCGACTAAGCTGCTTATAACAGGTAAAAGGCTTTCAACGACTATTGAGCCTAGATAACCACCAGCTTGAAATTGTTCTGAGTCGCGAATATTAAGTGTAAAAAAGCCACAACAGCTAAGCACAAAGGCTAAAATTCCAATAATTCGAAACGAGACACTGAAATAGTTAATTGGATCATTGGCATGACGATAAAAATACGCCATTAATTGTAAACAGAAGAAGATAATAATGACGGGCAGGCTATAGGCGATTAATCCAAAAAATTGAAATAAAATGTCAGTAATATATGCACCAATATAACCACCGAAATTGCTAATAGGATAGTGCCAAGCTGTACGTGACCAACCAGGATCAGATGGGTTGTAAGTAAACAGTGATAAAAATAAGCAAACAGACAATCCTATTAATGATAATAGGATTAATTGCGCGATAATCTGCCTTCTTGTTATTTTAGATATTTTCAAACAAGTACCTAAAAGCTATCTTAATTATAAATATCGAATATTTTATCATAAATTGGACCTACTGATAGTGTGAATGATGGATAAAAACCTATTTATTAGTCAGTATCAATTCAATAGGGTTAAGGTTTGCTTGAACCTTTTTGCATTCAATACATAATGTTGTGCATTTTTGATATTAGCTTGAATTTCTTCATCCGTAAGTTTACGAATAATTTTAGCTGGAGACCCCATAATTAAACAACCTTCCTCATAAGGCAAGCTATGTGTAACCAGTGAGTTAGCACCTACTAAACAGTTTTTGGCAATTCTCGCATTATTTAAAATAGTGCTCCCCATACCAATTAAGGCATTATCTTCGATAGTACAACTGTGTAAAATAACATTATGACCAACAGTGACATTTTCACCAACAAGACATGGGATATCGGTTTCTATATGAATTGTGCTGTTATCTTGCACATTGCTATTTTTACCAATATGAATGGTTGCAATGTCACCGCGTAAAACCGCATTAAACCAGATGGATACACTTTCTTCTAAAATAACATCACCGATAATCTCAGCTGATTTGGCAATGAAACAAGTAGGATTAATTTGCGGTTTTAAGTCACCTAATTGATAAATCATCATTATTTCCTTTTTATATTTTTGACACTCAAAAATAGTCCAGTAGCAAGAAAGTTGCAAATTATCATTGATCCCACCATTAACCATTCGGTTAAATTGCTCGTTACTGTTGATGTGGTATGTGTTGAAACGAGGGCGGAAAGCAATACTCCCATAGCCCCAGCAACAGCAAAACGCAGAGTGCCAGCAAGTGAAGAGGCGGTACCTGCTATATGCGAATAACAATCGAGAATGACTGCCATACAATTACCACCTATGGTTGAGATGCATCCGATATAACCGGCAATGCAGGCTACTAAAAAAATAAAACCTAAGTCAAATAAACTCACTATTGCCATGCCGATGGCTGTGATGAACTGGAGGAATAAACCTAACTGTATCATTTTAATCGAACCAACTCGTTTCACTATCCGGCTATTAAGCGTGTTCATCGAAACCATAATGATAACATTAATTGCAAAGTAATAACCGAAGTTAGTTGATGCTACACCGTGTAAGTTCATATAGACAAATGGCCCTAAACTTAAGAAGGAAAATAAACCTGCTCCAGAAAACGCCCCAATCATCATATAAGTAAATACTTGCCTATGTCTAAACAGTGCGATGAAATTACTCAATATTCGGGTTAGACTGAATTTATCACGTTTGGCTTTAGCTAATGTTTCAGGGATATTGATTATCACCATAGCAAAACAGACGATAGCCATCAAGCAGAGGGCATAAAAGTTAGCTTGCCAGTCAAACCAAAATAGAATAAAACCACCTATAATTGGTGCGAGTAATGGGGCTACATTAGATATCAACATCACAAAAGACATCATTTTAGAAAATTCATCACGATCGCGATAGATATCTTTCATTAGAGCATTAATGACAATTGTGGTTGCTGATGCTGCTATTCCATGAAAAAAACGCGCAGTGATTAATTGATTGATACTGGCAGCTAGACCGCAACACAGTACGGCGATTATAAAGATAATTAAACCGCTAGTTAGAACTTTTCGTCGTCCATAACTATCAGTCAGTGGGCCAAATAATAGTTGACCTAACGAAAATCCTAATAAATAACAGCTGATTGTCAGTTGTACAGTGGAGTCAGCGACATTAAATTGCTTGGCAATAGTTGGCATACTTGGTAAATACATATCAATTGATAATGGCATCAACATTGATATGAAACCAAGAATAAAAATCAGTGCTTGTTTAGAAACTTTAATGTTAACTTGTGGCTCTTGTTTTTGCACGTCGTCATTCCTATGGAGCTAAACATTTATTTTGCTAAGTCCTTGACTGGAATACTTAGCAAAAGAGAGTATTAATTATGGGTTCTAATGAAAAATACTACTTAAACGAATTGATCTCATCTTGAGTAAGAGGTCGATATTCGCCTTCTGGTACATCAAGAATGATATTGCCAATCTGTTTGCGATGCAACTTAGTGACGTGATTATTTACAGCGGCGAACATTCGTTTTACTTGGTGATATCGCCCTTCACTTATTGTGAGTTCGGCATGGTAATCATCAAGGATAACCAATTTAGCGGGTTCAGTCAGGGTCTTTTCACTTTTGAGTTGAATGCCTTGTTTAAATATCTCAATAAGATTAGCATTAAGTGGTTGCTCAACCATCACGTGGTAAATTTTTTCACAATGATGTTTAGGGGAGGTGATCCGATGTGACCACTTACCATCATCGGTTAATAAAACTAGCCCGGTAGTATCAAGATCTAATCTTCCTGCCGAATGCAGTTTTTCCGACATAGGTTCATCAATAAAATAGAGGATAGTTGGATGATCAGGATCATCAGTTGAACAAACATAACCTTGTGGTTTATTGAGCATAAAGTAGCGATTTTCAGTAATAGGAACAATTTCAAAGCCGTCATATTCTACAATTTGATCCGGTGAGATATGATAAGCTCCTGATTTTACAATATCCCCATTAACAGTAACTTTTTGGGCTTTGAGTTCTTTATTGACTATTGTTCGGCTTACTCCTAGATGGTGAGCCAGAAATTTATCCAGTCGCATATTTAAATACTATTCCTATATACAATCT
This sequence comes from uncultured Gilliamella sp., assembly GCA_946480175.1. Lineage (GTDB taxonomy): Bacteria > Pseudomonadota > Gammaproteobacteria > Enterobacterales > Orbaceae > Gilliamella. The sequence continues at coordinate 325 of CAMLIK010000120.1, read as the reverse complement.
GATGGTGTGTAAATATCAAAACGGTGATTTTTAGTTTTAATCTCAGCCGTTGGTTTTTGATTAGCTAAAAATGGTGCATAATCAGGTCGTTTAACCACAACTCGCTTTTTAGCTAATCGCCTTGCGGGCTCAAGCAACTCTTCTGCATCGAGGTCATTACCGACTAATTGTTGAAAAATACGCATCTCTTTTTTGACTAATGCGCTTTTTGGTCGATGTGGAAACATCGGATCAAGATAAACAACGTCAGGTTTATCTTGATATAAGCTCAGTCCATGTAAGCTTGAATTATAAATTAAACGTAACTGTTTTTGTAATAATTGAC
>CAMLIK010000119.1 GCA_946480175.1 uncultured Gilliamella sp. | reverse complement strand
AGCTACGGCATCCCATTGGTGTTTTAAATGATCCAGTTACTTCAACGACTTTATCGTAATTTAAAATATCTGGATACATACGTTTACTTGCACACTCTAACGCTAATTGCTTAATGTCATAATTAGCATCGCCTTGCTTATGGTTAATACCATCTTTAATAGCAAAAACCAGTTTAGGAAATACTGCTGTTTTGTGATTTTTACCTAAACCTTTTATGCGCACTTTTAAAATTGACTCTTGAATTAGTCGTGATTCCCAACTTGTTCCTAAACCAAAACCAAAAGTAACAAATGGAGTTTGTCCATTAGCGGTATGGAGTGTATTAACTTCATACTCTAAAGATTGGAATGCATCATAACACTCTTTTTGTGTACGACTTTCTGCATAAGCTTCAGGATTTGGAATATTCCATTCTTCTGCAACTTTTTTATGTTTTTGATAACTAATAGTGACAAATTTTGCTAGAATTTCATCAATTCGATTTATAGTTGTACCACCATAAATGTGACTAGCTACTTGTGCAATAATTTGAGCAGTTACTGCTGTTGCAGTTGCGATAGATTTTGGCGGTTCAATTTCAGCATTACCCATTTTAAAGCCATTAGTTAACATGCCATCTAAATCAATTAACATACAGTTAAACATTGGGAAAAAAGGAGCATAATCAAGATCATGGTAATGAATTTCACCACTGTCATGTGCGCGCGAAATATCCTTTGGTAATAAATATTGTTTCGCATAATGTCTAGCAACAATACCTGCTAATAAATCGCGTTGAGTTGGAATGACTTTACTATCTTTATTCGCATTTTCATTCAAAATCGCAACGTTGCTTTGTTCTATTAAACCACGAATATCTTGGTTCAAACGGCTACGTTCTTCACGCGCGCGATCACGATCATGTCGATATTCAATATAAGTTCTTGCTAATTTTTTATAAGGCCCTGACATAAGTTGATTTTCAACGACATTTTGAATCTCATTAATATCAACACTTTCGCGATCCATCATTTGATTGGTAACAACACGAGCAACAGCTGCACAGTAGTCTGGGTCATTAACATTAGCCGCAACAGCTGCTCTTATAATAGCATCTTTAATACGAGTCTCATTAAATGCAGTTTGACAGCCATCACGTTTGATTACTACGGGCATATATACTCCTCAATATTCATTAATAGTTAGCGCTTGGCATGAGTTTTATATCAACCTAAATAGTTGTTATGATTTTTCAAAACTATTGATTTTTTATTAAAATATGGATCTTTTGATATAAACTCGGATTTTCACATCACTTTGAAAAACACTATATGTAGTAAATATGAGAGAATTATACACCATATATTGTGTTTTTCCAGTTTATTTGAAAAATAAAATTGCTTGACATGGCCAACATTAATAACCACAACTGTTTCGATAAATAATTTAAGAGAAGTTTGGATAAATTGGATATAAAAGGTGTATAAATTTTGTAAGAGTGTAACTTATTTTACACTCTTATCTGGAACAAAAAAACAAAGATTAATAAAATTAAGATTCAATATTTAACCAATCAGTATGGAACACACCATCTTTATCAATACGTCTATAAGTATGAGCACCAAAATAGTCACGCTGAGCCTGAATTAAATTAGCCGGTAACACTGCTGAACGATAGCTATCATAATATGCTATTGCTGCCGATAAAGTAGGAACAGGTATGCCTTGTGAAACCGCTAAACAAATAACTTCGCGCAATGATTGTTGATAAGCTTCAACCGTCTTACAAAAATATGACGCCAATAGTAAATTATCAATATCATTATTTTCAGTATAAGCGTCCGTAATTTTCTGCAAAAATTGCGCTCTAATAATACATCCCGCTCTAAAGATCTTTGCAATTTCACCATAATTTAATTGCCAATGATAATGTTCTGATGCAGCCTTTAATTGCGAAAATCCTTGGGCATAAGAGATAATTTTGCCCATATAAAGGGCTTTACGTACTTTTTCAATTAGTGCTTGTTTATCACCTGTAAAAACTACTTTTTCCGGTCCTTTAAGAACTTTCGATGCAGTGACTCGTTGATCTTTAATTGCTGAAATATAACGAGCAAATACCGATTCAGTAATTAAAGATAATGGTTCACCTAAATCTAATGCACTTTGGCTTGTCCATTTTCCAGTTCCTTTATTACCCGCAACATCAAGAATCATATCAACCAAATAATCACCATTTTCATCTTTATATTTAAAGATGTCGGCTGTTATCTCAGTTAAATAACTATCTAATTCACCTTTATCCCAATCAGCAAAAACATCGGCAAGTTCATCATTTGTTAATCCTATTACATATTTTAAAACACTGTAACTTTCTGCAATTAATTGCATGTCTCCATATTCAATACCATTGTGGGCCATTTTTACGTAATGTCCTGCTCCATCTGGACCAATATAAGTCACACAAGGTTCACCATTCGCTTTAGCGGCTATTTTTTCTAAAATTGGTGCAACTAACTCGTACGCCTCTTTTTGGCCACCAGGCATAATTGAAGGTCCTTTCAATGCACCTTCTTCACCACCTGAAATACCTGCTCCTATGAAGTTAAATCCTTCATCAGACAGTATTTTATTTCGACGAATAGTATCCTCAAAATAAGCATTACCACCATCAATAATGATATCGCCTTTGTCTAATAAAGGTCTTAGCTCATCAATTACGGCATCTGTTCCTTTACCTGCTTGCACCATAATTAATATACGACGCGGTTTTTCTAATGAATTTACAAAATTTTCAATACTATAATAAGGAACCAATCGTTTATCAGAATGTTCAACCATCACTTGTTCTGTTTTATCTTTAGAGCGATTATAAATTGATACCGAAAATCCACAACTTTCAATATTAAGTGCTAGGTTGCGCCCCATAACGGCCATTCCAATGACACCGATTTGCTGTTTAGACATAATTTGGCTCCTTTATTTAATATCTATAGCCTTAAGAAGGTTTTAGTATTACTACAGTAATGCTTATTAACAATTAAGTTATATATTGCCATAAAAAAACCGTATCAATACATAATACGGTTTTTTCATTATTTTAATTAAATTGCTTTGGAACTAAGTGAATCATGAACGCTTCATCATTTCAAAAAACTCGTCATTAGTTTTAGTCATGGCGAGTTTATCAATTAAAAATTCCATTGCATCAATTTCACCCATCGGGTTGAGAATTTTACGTAAAATCCACATTTTTTGTAATTCATCAGGTGAAGTCATTAAATCTTCTTTACGCGTACCAGAACGATTAAAGTCAATAGCTGGGAATACGCGGCGTTCTGCAATTTTACGCGATAAATGTACTTCCATATTACCGGTACCCTTAAACTCTTCGTAAATAACTTCGTCCATTTTAGAGCCAGTATCAATTAAAGCAGTCGCAATAATTGTTAAACTACCGCCCTCTTCCACATTACGTGCTGCGCCAAAAAAGCGTTTAGGACGATGTAAAGCGTTAGCATCAACACCACCAGTTAATACTTTACCTGATGATGGGATAACAGTGTTATATGCACGAGCTAAACGAGTAATTGAATCTAATAAAATAATAACATCTTTTTTATGTTCAACTAAACGTTTTGCACGTTCAATTACCATTTCAGCAACTTGAACATGCCTTGCTGCAGGCTCATCGAACGTAGAAGCTACAACTTCACCCTTGACTAAACGTTGCATTTCAGTAACTTCTTCTGGTCGTTCATCAATCATCAATACAACTAATTCACATTCTGGGTGATTTACCGCTAAGCTTTGTGCAATGTTTTGTAATAACATTGTTTTACCTGCTTTTGGCGGAGCTACAATTAAACCACGTTGACCTTTACCAATCGGTGAAGCTAAATCAAGCACTCTTGCTGTAATATCTTCTGTAGAACCATTACCACGCTCCATACGTAAGCGAGAATTAGGATGTAGAGGAGTTAGGTTTTCGAAAAGGATTTTATTGCGAGCGTCTTCAGGTTTATCGTGATTAACTTCATTTACTTTTAGTAACGCAAAATATCGCTCACCTTCTTTTGGCGGTCTAATTTTGCCGGCTATGGTATCGCCAGTTCTTAAATTGAATCGTCTAATTTGGCTTGGTGAAACATATATATCGTCAGGCCCAGCTAAATAAGAACTATCAGCAGAGCGCAAAAAACCAAAGCCATCTTGCAAAATTTCAAGTACACCATCGCCAAAAATATCTTCACCACTTTTAGCGTGCTGTTTTAATATTGCAAAAATAATATCTTGTTTTCTAAGGCGGGCAAGATTTTCAAGCCCCATTTTTTTCTCACCAAGCGCTATTAGCTCGGAAACAGAAGTGTTTTTTAATTCAGTTAAATTCATAGTTTATAAATTCTTGAGGATAAAATTGATATGTTTGCAATTACTGCTATTTTTGTATATTTCTTTCATTTACTTATAAAAAATTCTCTTTCTAGCAATGTGTAAAATTGATTTATTACTTTGCTTTCGATGATAATTATATATTTGGATATTGAATTTTCACCACTTTATCAAGAAAAACAATGGATTGCTGAAAGGTGTTTATGTAAGAGTTTAGCAATTTACACTAAATTTATGGGGATGTCTATATTTTTAGTTATATTTTATTGGAATAAAAAATAATAAGCGCCATTTTAAACGCTTATTATATTACTAAACAAATTTAGATTTTTATTAAAGCTGTGGTTCAATAAATGCTTTAAGTTGCGCTTTTGATGATTCGCCTACATGAGTAGCAATAACTTGACCATTTTTAAAAATTAATAACGTTGGAATACCACGAATACCAAATTTAGGGGCAATACTAGGATTTTGTTCCACATTTAATTTAGTAAAAATAATTTTGTCACCGTATTCTTCAGCGATTTCCTCTAAAATAGGGGCAATTTGTTTACAAGGTCTACAATATTCAGCCCAAAAATCGACCAAAATTGGTTTAGTTGATTCATTTATCGTCTTATCAAATGTAGCTTCAGTAAGTGCAACAATGTTATGACTCATTTAATTATCTCCTAAGGAATTTATCTAAAATTATATTAGGATATTTTCATATCTACCGCTAGTAATTATTCTAATAGGACATAATTATTAGTGAAGTAGTTGTATTTAGTATGCTACAATTATCAAATTCTGATAATTATACTCTTAAACAATAATGATTCAATCTTATCTTACAAAAACAACTTTCAATCAATTTCCCCT
>CAMLIK010000118.1 GCA_946480175.1 uncultured Gilliamella sp. | reverse complement strand
AGAACGGTGGTATTAAGTCGAACGGAAAAACAACATTTAGTCAGCACTATTTCTATTTTAGTTTGGCCGGGCTTAATTGCGCCATTAATGGGGCCGATTATTGGTGGCTTCTTTGCGCAATATCTAACATGGCACTGGATATTTCTTCTTAATATTCCATTAGGTTTTATCGCCCTCTTTTTTGCTCGTCGATTATTACCCAAAGAATTACCTGAAAAACGTACATTTGACGGTGTTGGATTTATCACCTGTGGTTTAGGCCTATTACTATTTGTTTATGGGCTTGAAATGATTTCTCATTCAAATAGTAGTCTCTGGATAGGCATAATAATATCTTTGGTCGGTAGTTTAATATTAATCTTTGCCTACTATCATTTAGCTCATACTCAACATCCATTAATTAGTCTATATGCTTTTTCTAAACGTACATTTAGAATGACATTTTTTGGTGGTTCATTAATACGAATTGGCTTAAATAGTGCTCCGTTTATCTTACCGCTAATGTTTCAAGTCGGTTTTGGTTGGTCACCGTTAACTGCTGGTTCACTACTGCTTTCATTGTTTGCCGGCAATATTCTGCTTAAAACAGTAAATACACCTTTAATTCATAAGTTTGGATTCCGAAAAATTCTGATTATCAATGGGCTGTTATTATCTTCAAGTTTTGTGTTATGTGCCCTTTTCACGCCACAAACACCAATCATCTGGATTATATTAGTGCTATTCTTTTCCGGTGGTGCTCGTTCTATTCAATTTACGACCATCACCACGCTTAGTTTTTCAGAAATTGATAAAACAGAAATACAGAGCGCTAACATTTTATCTACCATTTTCCAGCAGCTAAATAACGTACTTGGCATTGTGTTAAGTGCTTTATTTCTATTTATTGCATCTAACTATAATGGCCATAGCCAAACTGGTTTAATGGTGGAAGATTTTAGGTTAGCACTATTAATGGTAGCAGCAATGACCTTGTTAGCAATGATTGACTTTATTACCTTGCCAAAAAATGCGGGTAACAATCTAAAAGATAAGCAATAAAAAACCTCTGCCATTTGGCAGAGGTTCTTAAGAATCAAACTTAAAAAATATTAGAACTTAGGTGCGCTAGGACGGCCACGTTTTTTCGCAAAACCTTTGTCATTAGATTCTGGTTTACTACTTTTACGTCCACGTTTAGCTTCAGATGGCTTACCTGCTACCAAGCTCATTTTCATTGGTTGATTAAGTACTCTAACCCGTTCAAAATGCTTAAGGATATCTTTCGGCATGCCTTTTGGTAACTCAACGGTTGAATAAGTTTCATAAAGTTTGATATTACCAATATAGCGACTACTAATATCGGCTTCATTAGCAATTGCACCAACAATATGACGCACTTCAACACCGTTTTCTTTACCAATTTCGATACGATACATATCCATTTCACCCACATCTCGGCGTTCACGACGTTTTGGTGATTCACGATTATCACCACGTAAGCGACGTTCACCATTTCGATTATCACGATCACGAAATTCTCTTGATGGTTTAAACACTGGATCTGGCGGGAGAATCAACGGACGATCACTCTGAGCTAATCTCAATAATGCTGTTGCAATCGTTTCAAGATCTGCGCCACTATCTGCTTGGATTTGCTCTAATAACGCTTGATATTGATCTAAATCGGCACTTTCTAATTGTTGCTGAATCTTCTGAGTAAATTTCGCTAAACGACGTTTTTCAAGCAACTCTTTAGATGGTAATGCTACTTCAGGAATCGGCTTTTTAATTGTTTGTTCAATATTCTTAAGTAAACGACGTTCACGACTATCAACAAACAAAATTGCTCGTCCTGCACGACCAGCACGACCAGTTCGCCCAATACGGTGAACATAAGATTCTGAATCAAGCGTAATATCGTAGTTAATCACTAAACTAATACGCTCAACATCTAACCCACGCGCTGCGACATCTGTCGCAATCAAAATATCTAACCGACCATTGCGTAAACGATCAAGCGTTTGCTCACGAAGCTGTTGTGTCATATCACCATTTAAGGCTGCACAACTATAACCGTGTTTTTCTAACACTTCGGCGACTTCTAAAGTAGCGGTTTTGGTACGCACAAAAATAATCGCTGCATCAAAGTCTTCAGCTTCTAAAAAACGCACAATTGCTTCATTCTTACGCATACCACGCACTAACCAATAGCTCTGATCGATATCTGGGGCAGTTTGATTAGTCACTTTAATTTGTACTTCTTTCGGGTTATGCATAAAACGTTTAGTAATCCGACGTATTGGGGCCGGCATGGTTGCTGAAAACAGCGCTGTTTGATGATCTTCTGGAATTGTAGCCATAATGCTCTCAACATCATCAATAAAGCCCATTCGTAGCATCTCATCGGCTTCATCTAAAACTAACCCTTTAAGATTAGAAAGATCTAACGTTTTACGATTTAAATGATCTAATAAACGACCAGGAGTTCCTACAACGATTTGAGGACCTTGTTTTAATGCACGCAATTGCACATCATAACGTTGACCACCATAAAGCGCTAACACTTTAATCCCTTTCACATATTTAGAATATTCAGCACATGCATCAGCAACTTGTATGGCTAACTCACGTGTTGGCGCCAACACCAATAATTGTGGTGCTTTTAAACTAGCATCAATATTCATTAAAAAAGGAATTGAAAAAGCGGCAGTTTTACCACTACCCGTTTGAGCCATACCCAGCACATCATTCCCTTCTAAGAGTAAAGGGATACATTCGGATTGGATTGGTGATGGTTTAGTAAAACCAAGATCATTTAATGCGTTAAGGATTTCCTCGGATAAACCAAGGTCAATAAAAGATATTTCTTTTGTCATGTAAACTCGCTTGTAAATTTGACTATATATGATCAATATTTGATTAGCTTTGAACGCTATACCCAATAAAGAAAACCTATATATATTTATGCCAGTTCACTAAATTGAAAATTTACAACTCACCCCAATAACTAACTGCCAATACAACTCAATTAGATAAACATATCACTTTAATTCAAATAATATTTCAAAAATATATGAATTATAAAAAGCATGTAAAGAATCAAGAATATATTACGGGCAAATCAGAACTACGCTATAACAATATTTTCACTTTTAAACTGGCATGACCCTTGTTACTTTTCATCAAGTAACTTAATTTCATAGAGTGCCTGTTGATGTTCAACGAAGTTATAAATATTATTAGCTAAAGCATATTTAAATAACATTTTGGCACGCTCATTATTACCTTTACTTTGATAATATTTACCTAAATAAAAGTAAGCTTCACAAAGGCGCTCGGCTAATTGCCGATCATTTTCAACACCTTGTTGAAGATTTTGCATTAATTTAGATTCGCTCATCTTACCTAAATAAAATGCAATAATATCACTACTATAACTCGATTTATCGTTAAGAAGATCATAACGTTTTTGTAGCTGAGTTAAAGCAACTCGTTTATCTATTTCTTTTTCAATCAAATAAAGCCATAAAATACGAATAGGCTCATTGACATCATATTTATAGAATTTTTCTGCATCAAGTTGTGCTACTTGATAATGTCCAGTACGATACAGAGTTATCGCACGATTAAAGTAGGCAAATGCATAATTAGGATCCAGCTCTAATGTAGTATTAAACGCCATTATCGCATTATCGAAATCGCCATCTCTTAACGCATAATTACCTAGAAGATTATAACTATCTGGAATTTCTGGATTAAAATTTAAAAGATGGTTGAAATCACTCTGTGCAAATGCTTTAAAACCTAGCGAATCGTACACCATTCCCCGTTCGAAAATAAGCTGCATCTTAGAGGCAGCATCAAGATCACGTCTTGATAACTGCTGACTAATCTGCGCTATTTTTAATTCATCATCATACGAAACTTGTAAAGGAACAACAGGTAACGGCGGAGAGAGATGAGAACAACCTGACAAAATAATGACTGCAAAAATACAGCACAACATCCTCAGATTGAATAATCTCATTTTTAACTCCTAATGAATAATATCTTATTCAGCTACTGGTTGAACATCAATGTTTTGATCAGCAGCATCTTTCATACTTAAACGAATTCGACCTTGGCGATCAATTTCAAGTACTTTAACATTCACTTCTTGACCTACTTTCAAGTAGTCTGCAACTTTCTCAACACGATGGTCTGCGATTTGCGAAACATGAACAAGTCCCTCTTTACCACCGATAATGGAAACAAAAGCACCAAAATCAACAATACGAGTCACCTTACCAGTATAGATTTTACCGATTTCAACATCAGCAACTAAATTGTTAATACGTGCAATTGCATCTTTAGCTTTATTACCATCATTCGCTGCAATCTTAACTGTACCATCATCAGTGATTTCAATAGTAGTACCTGTCTCTTCGGTTAAGGCACGAATTGTTGCGCCACCTTTACCGATAATATCGCGGATCTTATCTGGATTAACATTCATCGTATAGATACGTGGAGCAAATTCAGAAATTTCTTGACGAGGTTTATTAATTGCTTGTTCCATCACCGCTAAAATATGCAAACGAGCACCTTTAGCTTGATTTAACGCAACTTGCATAATTTCTTTCGTAATACCTTCAATCTTGATATCCATTTGCAGTGCACTAACACCTTCACGGGTACCTGCTACCTTAAAGTCCATATCTCCAAGATGATCTTCATCACCTAAAATATCAGATAACACAACAAAGTTATCGCCTTCTTTTACAAGCCCCATTGCGATACCCGCAACCGAAGACTTAATTGGCACACCCGCATCCATTAATGCTAATGACGCACCACAAACCGAAGCCATTGAAGAAGAACCATTTGATTCAGTTATTTCGGAAACGACACGCACCGTATATGGAAACTCTTCCTTACTTGGCATTACCGCGGCAACACCACGTTTAGCTAATCGACCATGGCCAATTTCACGACGTTTCGGTGAACCAACCATACCAGTTTCGCCCACAGAATAAGGAGGGAAGTTATAATGTAAAAGGAAACGCTCAGTATACTCACCAGTTAATTCATCAATTACCTGCGCATCACGTTCAGTGCCTAAAGTCGCAGTCACTAATGCTTGTGTTTCACCGCGAGTAAATAATGCACTACCATGCGTTCTCGGTAATACATTAGTACGAATATCAAGCGCTCGAATCATATCTTTTTCGCGACCATCAATACGTGGTTCACCAGCAATAACTCGTTGACGAACGATTTGGCTTTCTAAATCAACAATAATATTAATAACTTCGTTTTCATCAACATCTTCATCTTTTTCTTTAAGTGCTGCTAACACTTCTTCTTTAATTAAATCGATTT
>CAMLIK010000117.1 GCA_946480175.1 uncultured Gilliamella sp. | reverse complement strand
CGACAACTGGAATCACAATCCAGGGCTCTACCAACTGAGCTATAGCCACCATAGATGCAGGACGAAATATTACGCATAAAAAATAATATTGTCCAGCATATTTTTGAAAAAAAATACTAATTGATTATATTAAAAGCGCTAAAGACCTAATCTTTTACCATTTTGGAAAAAATTAGGCTTTATGCGACATAATATCAATTATCTGAGTATCCGTTACTTTCATGCTATTACTGACAATCGCTCCCAGATTATTAATGGTTGTTTCAACACTATCACAGACAATACCTTCATTAACTCGAATTCGATTTACAGCCATCAATACCGCTTTAAATCCTGATGAAACCGATGTTGAAACTTTCATTGCACAACTATTTGAGGCCCCATCACATATTATTCCAGACAAGTCACCAACCATATTACATATTGCCATATCCACCGGCTCATATTGACCTTTACTAAGCAACCATGCCATACCCGCAGCTGATCCCATTGCGGCGGTTGATGCAGCACAAAGTGCCGACAAAGGTGGAAATTTGCTATGTATATAAATCGCAATGGTATGAGATAAAATTAATGCTCTTGCTAATTGCTCTGGGGTAGAATCTAAATAATCTGCAACCACTACGACTGGCATAGTTGCAGTAATACCCTGATTGCCAGAACCCGAATTACTCATAGCCGGCAATGTCGCCCCACCCATTCGAGCATCTGATGCAGCAGTGGTGCGAATAATCACTTTAGATAACAGATCATCAGCCAACAATCCCGTTTTTGTTTGTTCATGCAATGTTGCAGCTATACTTAGACCATATTCTCGTCTTAATCCTTCTTGAGATAACGCATCATTTAATTCTGCAGAGTGTAATATAAATTCGATATCATCAAAATTAGCTTGAGTTGCAAACTCATATATCTGTTTGACTGACGTATGGTTTATGATCGATTTGTCATTAGACTCATTTGGCTTTTTCTTATCGGCTTTAAAAATAATTTTGCCATTTTTTTCGATTGAAATTACGTTAGTGTGTGAGTTTTCAATACATACCCTAACATGATCGGTATTTGTATAAATATTGGATTGAGAATAAATAGCGGTATTATTATCAGCAATCTGCACATTCACTTTATGTTCGCTAAGTAGCGTTTTGGCCTGATTAATTTGTTTGGGTGAGATGTTTTTTAATACTTCAAGACCAGCCTCAGCATCACCACCGATGGCGCCAATCGCTGCTGCAATAGGTAATCCCACCATACCTGTACCAGGAACAGTAACCCCCATGCCATTTTTCATTAGATTTGGCGAAACATAAGCATCAATACGATTAATATTGTTTTTATTAATATATTTAGTAGCAATAGCCGCCGCTAAAGCAAGCGAGATAGGCTCAGTACAACCAAGAGCGGGTAAAACCTCATGTTTCACCAATTTAATTAATTGTTGCCACATTACTTGTTGTTCCATTTTTTATCTTTATATAGCTAACAATAGATAGTGAAACGTTCAATCAATAAATAAAGCAACTATTTTATTCTATTTAACTTGAAAACAGAATGTACCGCTCACATATTGAATATCAAGTTAAGTAAAAAATATTAATGAAACACTGATTTTATTAATAGATTACATCACTACTAACAGGTCCTTATTTAATCGTTTTTTGATTGAAATACACACTATAAAAATAGAGTAAATCTGAAATTTCTATACTTGGTTGCATAGTAAATAAATTAATCAGGAATAGTTCAAAATATGTAATATTTTAGTAAATCCACCTGACTTTTTTTTTATTATTGCAATAATGTAACTATCTAAAATTAAATAATAATGGCGAGATATGATAAATATTTTATTAATTGATGATGATGTAGAATTATCACAAATGCTTAGCGAATATTTAACCAATGAAGGTTTTAATATTAAAAGTGTTTACTTGGGTAAAGATGGTATTGATGAAGCGCTGTCAGGTAAATATCGTGCAGCAATTTTAGATGTAATGTTACCTGATATTAATGGAATTGATGTCCTTAAAAGCATTCGTCAACAATGTAATATGCCAGTTATTATGCTAACTGCCAAAGGTGACAATATTGATCGTGTATTGGGGTTAGAATTAGGCGCTGATGATTACATACCAAAACCATGTTATCCACGTGAATTATTAGCAAGATTGCGAGCGGTTTTACGTCGTTTCGATGAACGTTCGGTTGAACTAGTTGATGATAAAAAATATCATTTCAATGGTTTAACCTTGGATATTCCACAACGACTATGTACTTGGAATGGTCAACCTATTGATTTAACTTCTACCGAGTTTAACTTGTTAGTTCTACTGGTTAAACATAGCGAACGAGTGGTCACTAAAGAAGAATTATCTGAAATAGGTCTTGGCCGAGCACGTGAGCTATATGATCGGAGTGTTGACGTTCATATTAGCAATATTCGCCAAAAATTACATCAAGTTGCACAAAATGATGTAACCATTGAAACGATAAGAGCTGTTGGTTACCGTATTCGGTAACCATTCAATGGGTCTAATATGAATCGTCGATTATTTTGGAAAATACTGATTATATTTTGGGTAATCTTTTATCTTACCTTCCAATTAACTTGGATTGCCTTCTCTTATTATCTAGAGAATAAAAATCAACGATTCTTAAATCATATGCCGACCAAAGTGGATATGATTGCACAATTATTACATGTTGCCGGTGAAGATGAGACACTCAATTTTATCGCCCATCTACCCGAACGTGAGCGAGTTTTATTGTCGATAAAATTGGTCTCTCCGCAAAATGATCAAGTCAATATCATCACCGATGAGCTAGAACCAACCACTTATGTATACCAAAGGATGGCGGTTGCGCCAGATGGTACACTTTATTCGGTATCATTTAAAGACGATAAAACCGATCATAGCAACAGAAAAACCCTATTTACTATGCCAACACCTATTGTACTAATGGGGATCTGTGTTGGGTTGGTTTTCAGTCTATTTTTAGCGTGGAACTTAACCAGACCGATGAAATTACTAAGGCAAGGATTTTTTCGGGTTTCTCAAGGTGATCTTTCGGTCCGCCTATTCAAAAAATTAAAACCTCGCCGTGATGAACTTAGTGAATTAGGTAAAGATTTCGACATGATGGTTGAACAGCTCAACATCTTAATTTCTGACCGTCAAGCCCTACTTCATGATGTTTCACACGAACTTAGAACGCCTCTGGCCCGCTTACAACTCGCCATCGGCCTTGCACAACAAAATAAACAAAACATCGATACTTCGTTAGCTAGAATTGAATTAGAGTCAGAGCGATTAGACCAACTAATTGGTGAAATATTGAATTATTCACGCGCCGAAATGAATAATCGAACCGATGAATATTTCGATTTACAAGAGTTAATTGGTGTCGTGGTTAATGATGCTAACTATGAAGCCAATCACCAATCTATAGAAGTAGAATTTAATTTATCATCTATCAATCATTCTATTGTTAAAGGTAATTCGGAACAGATACGACGAGCGATTGAGAATATTATTCGTAACGCTATCCGCTTCTCTAAAGCAGGTCAAACCGTTGAAGTATCATTAAAAGAAGCAGGAAAATATTTACAAATAGAAGTCAAAGATCGCGGTCCAGGTGTAGATTCAAGCAAATTATCAAGTATTTTTGAGCCTTTTGTCCGTATTCAATCGGCACAATTAGGTAAAGGCTACGGCTTAGGTTTAGCGATTGCCAGAAAGACCGTTATTATGCATAACGGTACTATACAAGCTAATAATCGCGATGGTGGTGGTTTAGTGGTAACAATAAAACTACCTTATTGGCGAAAACACTAATAACACTCTGAATTAACAGTTAATACATACTCTTTTACAAGGTTTTCTAGGGTAATTTTATCATAGCCAGTAAAATTCAAATTTTGTAAAATCGTTTGTGGATTGGTTTCAAGTATTGTCTTGTATTGAGCTATATATTGTTTAGCAATTGGTTTATACGACCAGTGCCATTCTTCGGGCAAATATCCGCCGTCTCGCCCTTCACTAAACGGTTGGCAAAAACCATATTTCGGTAAATTTTCACGAAGCCATTGATACAAAATAATTCCCTGTTTATCATTTTTAAAATATTCAGACGATACACTAGTAATATCAATATCTGCTCCCCAATGGTGTCTTGATGTACCCGGCATTGAAGATAATTTTAAAATTTGTTCGGCAATTTTTTGTGGATTATTCAACTTAGGTAATAATGCATCCCATTTACGTTGCCAAATACCATTTTGATAGGTGTAATTACGCGTAGCACTCACTACAATAAAAGGAATATCAGGATGAGATTTTTTAAAATCATTATAAGCCTTAATCAACTGCTCAGTTGGCTCCTTCTGTAAATACATACCTTTTTTGTTTACGGGTAATATTGTTGAGTCAAGAGCAATATAATCGCTATCTTTTTTTTCATCAAATTGCCCAGTAAGTTTATTTAATGGAATAGATTGTGCCATAACAAACGTTGAACATAAGAGTAAAGTTAAAGTTGAGCTAAAATGAGTAACTGTTTTCAATGTTATTATTTTTTTCATCATTTAGATTCTAATTAATATTATATTAGCCAGACAGGGTGAAAACCAGTATAATCCTTTCCCTAAAAATTGAAATAGCCATAATGTGTAAAAACGAGGCCATATGTTAACACCAGCTACACCTAAATCGTCTGACAATTGTTCAGATGTGACAACTAATCAAAACACCACAACTAATGAAAAAATTAACTTACTTAACTTCACAAGACAACAGTTAAGAGAGTTTTTTATTTCATTAGGTGAAAAACCATTTAGAGCGGATCAGGTAATGAAGTGGATCTATCATTTTGGGATAGATGATTTTGATCTGATGACCGACATCAACAAAAAATTACGTGAACAATTAAAAAAATTAGCTGAAATTAAAGCCCCTGAAATTGCAATAGAGCAACGTTCATCTGATGGCACAATAAAATGGGCATTAGATGTTGGTAATAACCAGATGATTGAATCGGTCTATATTCCTGAACGTGATCGCGCAACTTTATGTGTGTCATCACAAGTAGGCTGTGCTTTAGAATGTAAATTCTGTTCAACTGCTCAACAAGGTTTCAATCGCAATTTAACCGTTTCTGAAATTATTGGCCAAGTTTGGCGCGCATCAAATGCCATTGGTGTTACAGGCAAATTAGCCGATCGACCTATTACAAATGTTGTTATGATGGGAATGGGTGAACCTTTACTTAATTTGTCTAACGTCGCACCAGCAATGGAAATTATGTTGGATGATTTTGGTTATGGTTTATCCAAAAGACGCGTGACGCTTTCTACTTCTGGTG
>CAMLIK010000116.1 GCA_946480175.1 uncultured Gilliamella sp. | reverse complement strand
AATCGGTCAGTAATGCATTACTTTTTTCGACGTTCATTACTAACTTATTGTAAGGGTAAGGCTCATCCAAATCTTTTTCAAAATCAAATAATAGTGGATTTATATTATTTATTTTTATTACTTTACCGCTCTTATTTAATATCTCATTTTTTACACGGAACGAGTTCTCATAGTGAATTACACGGTTGGTTTTGGTATTTTTATTATTAAAATACTCTTCAATAGAATAAACATCCCCATGATGCTGGATGGATTCAATAGCCAGATTCCCCGTTATAGTATTTTTCCTAATATTTTTCTCTATTCTTCCATAATCATTAAAAAATGTTTCAGAGATATAGATAATCTTGTCATTATTATCAGTCATTTCTATTTTAAGATATTTTAGACTGTTATTCGGCCAATAATCGTACTTATAATGAGAAATGGCCGCTAAAGGCCTTTTTTGAATACTTACCACAATGCCGTGTTTCTTTTCGACTCTTAAATAACAGGGTAATTTGTAAACCTCATTAAATGAATCTTTTTTTTGCAACTGTTTATTTTCATCTAAGGTATAAAAATAAACGCCATCGTTTAATGATTGAAATGAATCAGTAGGGTAGATAACTTCAATAATATTTCGATTGCGTTGTAATACTTCATTATATTGATAATTTTTATTTAATTTTACTTCTGCAATGCTTTGAATGGCTAATTCATACATGTCTGGGTGAGTTTCTAAACCTGATAATGATGAAAATAAATGTTCCATTGGGACGCTATCTTCATTTTCAAAGGCTGTCATAAAATCATATTGATAATAAATTTTATTAGGTAAAATTGATTGTTTTTTTAACTGTTCTATTGTTTTTATTTGATGTTCGTTCATTCTTACCTCTGCATAAACATAATCAACCGTTATTATCCATAGCATAAAAGGAAACAAGTATATCTTTATTAAGCTTTTCATATTATCTCCTAACAAGCTTTCTTAATGTAATTATATAATTAATAATAAAATTCCATTATTTGATACGATTAATTTATCATGAAAAATATTGATTGGATTGGCAACTAGTTCGGAAGGGAACCAGCCATAGCTTTCTCGGTACCTATTAGGTTTACTATATTTAATATGCAAGTCATTCATATCAGCTTCTGTTAAACCATTGGTACGAGCTCGAACCATAGCATGCTCAATTTTATCTTCGTCAATTACTAGCTTATCAATTTTCTTTGCTCTCGATTTATCATCTATTTTTGCTCTCGTAAATTGATCCATATTTGTTTTTGAGCAACACATAAAACCATCCTTTAATTATTTTTATATCTAAATTTAACTTCCGCTTCCTCATAGCCAGAATGGACTACTTCGATTTTCTCTTGCGCAGATGAGTTGTTGTGCGATATGAGTTTTTTGGAAAGTAAGACTATTAGATTGGCGAAGAATGGCATCAACAGAGATTTGTTTATCGGTGCAGGTAAAGTTGATTTCATAACGCCATGGTTGGTTTAAATCATCCCACCCAGAGAGTGATAGAAAGGATAAAGTGGTGGTAATAAGTTGGCCGTCAATCGTTAAATGATAACGGTTAGAGGGATGACTATCTACCAATGTATTAACTGCATTTTCCATTTGCTTTATTATAGTCATCCATATTTCTCACTATATTATAATTTTTCTATTAGTTTTAGTTAATTGGTAACAATAACCAATATTATGTAAAATAAGCTATTTTTTTTAACAATTCAATTATTTTTACAAATAATATACATGCGTTTTGAAGCAAGATAACGTAAATAAAAGTGAGATGCACATAAATTGTTTCTTAATAAAAAATTAACATATAGTTTATGAATTTAATCAGTCAAAATGATCAAATGTTATTGAATTATTTACAGTCTAACTTGAATAAATATAATCCCGTGACAAGGGTAAATAGAATTTAAAATGTGTATTTATTTATTAGAAAATTGAGTTTAATAATACCATACTGTTTAGAAAACGAATTAACCCGATAAAAAAGAACTAATACATCAAAAAAATCAAAATAATCTCACCATTAAATTGATTAACCCAATAGGGTGATCAGCACATTGTTAATGTTTTATCGTCAAGCCCTAATCATGTTTTATTAACAAATAAAGTGTCAGATCGATTTTTTTGACGGATAAAAGTAAAAGTACCATCTTTACTGATTTAATTATTTTCAGTTGTTACGACTTTTCCTATAGACATACGCTTACTTCTATCATTTAATACTGCAATTTAAACTATCCAACAATTGAATTAATTCAATCTAACATCATATATTTGCGCGATAAAATAACGAATAAGCATATTTATATAATCATAAATTATATAATCTAGGATTAATAATCAAATCTGTGAAAACAGTTACTTTCCTAAGCGTTTATAAAGCCTTTCAGGACGGCCTATTTTGCCATGGTTAAGCTCAACCGTTAACAATTTAGTTTGCACACAATATTCTAAGTAACGTCTAGCGGTAGTTTTACTAATATTTGCTTTTTCAACAATTTGATCTACCGTTTGTGGTTGATTTGTATGCATAAACAGATCTTTCACTTTTTGTAAGGTAATTTCTTCAATACCTTTGGAGTGACGGTTAATATCAGCAAAATCTTTAGTTTGTAAATTAAAAAGTTCATCAATTCGTCTTTGATTAACATGTTTTTGTAGGCTTTGACGATATAAAAATAGTTCAAAACGTTCAAGTGAATGTTTCAAGCGCTGATAAGATACCGGTTTGATTAAATAATCAAAAGCACCAAAACGTATCGCTTTACTACAGGTATCCATATCACTCGCGGCAGTAATAAAAATAACATAACAATTTAAGCTATTATTAATAATATGTTCAAATAATTCGATACCTTTACCATCTGGTAAATAATTATCTAGTAAAATTAACGTTGGTCTTAACTTTTCAATCATTATTTTGGCTTCTTCCAATGAAGATGCAATACCAATAACTTCTACTTTAGTGTCCCGTTGAATAAATTCGGCATTTAATTCTGCTAAAATAGGCTCATCTTCAACAATGAGAACTTTAATTGTATCTTCTTTTATTTCATACATATTTCATTTACCTCTGTTAACTATTTAGGTATAAAAACAGAAAAAATCGTTCCATAAGGTTTGTTATCTTCAAATGTGATATAACCATTAGCTTTTTTCACATAAGTTGAAACTAAATGTAAACCTATACCATGTTCGTTCGAATGTTGTGAGGTTACCCCCGATTGGAAAATTGAATTGCGGATTTTATCGTCTATGCCACAACCCTGATCACTGACTTCTACAACAATTTCATTGGTTCTATCATTTAAAAATAAATGGATGGATTTATCACCTTGATTGTTTTTCAAACAAGCATTAAACGCATTATCCAGTAGATTACCTAATATTGACATAAATTCTGCTTCTGTTATCTTGGTTGGTAATGCTTCTAAATGACAAGCGGGATCAAATACCAACTTCAAACCAATTTCGTGCGCCTTAGAATATTTACCAATTAATAAGCCGCAAATAGCTGGAACTTGAAAATGACTGGTAATGAAATCGAGATTTTGTTGATTATCAGCAGAATGTAACGCAATAAATGATTCGGCTTCTTCATATCGTTTCATATAAATTAAACCAGATAACGTTGCCAGCCAATTAAGATGTTCGTGCCTTAGCGCTCGCAAATTATCCACATACTGTGTCACTTGAGTTAATTGCATACTTAGTAAATTTATGTCATCATAATTTCGAAAAGTAATCACCCACCCTTGAATCTCATCATCAACAATCACGCGAATACGATTCGCAATGACAATAATATTATTAAAATAGCAAATATGGTCATGTACATCTTTAGTCTGATTGGTACAACCATAAATAAAATCTGTTGACTTAATAAAATCAGATAAATCATGATTCAGTAGACTATTATCATCAATATCAATATTTAACATACGTCTTGCTGATTGATTAATATTTATAATTTTATAATCAAGATCGATCGCAATAATTCCTTCAAAAATTGATTCCATTATTGATTTCTGACTTTTCACTAATAGTACAATTTCTTGAGGTTCTAAATTAAACATCTGTTTTTTTATAGCCTTAGCAAAGCATAAAGAAAATATAAATAAGGAAAAAAATAAAAATGAACAAAAAATAATGAAAGGAATAAATTGCTGTGTTTGTGATGAAGAAATATCTTCAACCATATAGCCTACAGAAACAATACCGATTACTTTTCCATGGTTTATAATCGGCGCTTTACCTCTTAGAGCGAGACCTAAAGATCCTTCACTGATGGTGGTACTACTAATTCCATTTAAAACATTATGATTGTCATTACCAACCATGGGTAAATATATAGAATTATTTGCGGTATGATAAAGTCGATAAGCATTTGCATCACCAATAACAATATAACTTGCATCACTTTGTTTAAAAATATGCGAAACAAGATTAGCTATCTGATCAGTATCTTTTTCCTCAACATATTTTATCAAGCTAGGAATAACCGCTAACTCTTTAGCTTGAATTTGCGCCTTCTCTCCTAAACTACGATATAAGGCGTTTTCTGTCACATTCCAAATATAGCTTTGCAGTAATAGCAAAACGGCCAATGAAAAGAGCAAAAGAGATAAGAATAACTTTGTCGTGAATGAAAAATGGATTCGTTTTCGCATTTTTATATTTTGTTAATAATTGCTGTATCTGCTAGAAAGTGTAACACAGCGTAAAAAAACTTAGAGCCTTTAAAACCTTAAAAACCACAATTAATCCATGATTTACATCACAAAATTGATATAAATATTTTGTCACTATAGCCACCATTAAAACAAAGCAAAATTATTTTGGAGATAAAAATATGGTGGGTTTAAATTCAGTTGAAAAAACACATAACGTTAATGAACAAGATAAGATGAAACATGAAAATCAAAGACAAAAGTTTTGGCCATACGGATGGTGGAAACTTATGGATGATTTTAAAATTGGTGTAATTCCTTTACCATTATTTATAATCGCAGGTATGCTTATCTTTGCTGAAGTATTAGTAACAGGTAAATTACCAAGTGAAATAGTTGTCATGGTAGTAACGTGTGCATTTTTTGGTTTTTTATGTGGTGAAATTGGTAAACGTTTACCGGTAGTTGGAAAAATGGGGGCCGCAGCTATTTGCGCAACCTTTATTCCATCAGCATTGGTCTATTATGGCATTTTGCCTACTCCTGTGGTACAAGCAACAACTAAGTTTTATAAAGATACTCATATTTTATATCTTTATATCTGTTGTATTATCGTTGGTAGTATTATGAACATGGATAAGAAAACGCTTATTCAAGGTTTCTTAAAAATCTTTGGACCAATGGTATGTGGTGAAATTGTTGGTATGCTAGTTGGTGTTGGTGTGGGTT
>CAMLIK010000115.1 GCA_946480175.1 uncultured Gilliamella sp. | reverse complement strand
GGGTAAGAATTTGTTCTAAACGAGTTTGAATTTCCTTATTATATTCCCAAACTGGGGGAAGCTGATAATAATCCCATGCTAAATTATTATCGATTTCAATAATTTTTTGTTTTGCATAATCACTTAGTAGTGACCATGCATAGGCTTTTACTGGATCTTGCTCACGTCCTAAACCATATAAATAAGCTTCAGTCACCCTTAATATACCAATAATTGAGCTATGCTCAGCCATAATTTCGGTATAATCAATTGCTAGTTTTAAATCTTCTGGTGTTAATGATTTACGATATTCGATTAATTTATTAATTTTTTTAAATTCGTTATCTTTATAATGATCGCCTTGTTGGAACAGCATTCGTGCTGTTAAATCCTCATAGCAGTGATAACCGCCGTTCAGAGCATAATTAAGATACTTAATACTTTCTTCAAGATCCTCATCAGAACATGGCAAACGTTCCCCATTGTTATCGTATCCACAAGGACTAAATTTCCACCCCTTTCGGTAAGCAAATTTTGGGTATTTTAAATCAGCGAATTTATCCCATAAATAAATATCCATATCTGGATTTTTAAATACCATAGGCTCAACCAACGGTTTGCCTGTATTATCAACTAACTGATCGCGATATTTTTTCATAAATTCTGTAAATGACATCATACCTTCCTCTTTGTCATTTTCATCATATACGTCATGCCAATTAAGAAGATCATAATAATAGGGCATTGCATTTTTATCCCACTGCCAAGCATGTTTAATCAATTTTACTAACGCCTCAGGATAAACGACAGCATAAAATACTTCATTGTCGAATGCTTGACGATATAGCCTCTCAGCTTCTTCTATGCGTAATAATTGGTTTTCAGGAATGGTTGAAGGATAAATAGTGTAGTCCATGATTATATTTTCTGTATCAACAAAACGAAAGTCTCTGTCTTGCTTAAATAAATGATGAAAATATAAATAATAACCTCCAATAGCCATAATAATGCTGATTACCAATAATCTTTTTAACTTTGATTGTTTCACTTTATTATTCACGCTCAACTCCATTTACTTAGATATGCGACAGCCTAATCGGCTATAATTTGCTAGCTTTAAGTTTATTAACTAGCATAGTTCAAAAAATTATGGCTTTGGAAAAAATCATCAATTTGCCCTTGCCATTCGTTGTAATTTTTTATTACAGCTAACTCTTCAAGTGATGTTGCATTAAAGGCTTCCATCATCCATGATGGCCACCCTTCCCCCTCTATAATATCCATTTTAAATTTCGCTTCTTCAGCTGTTTTGTATTTTCCGTCATCTATATTACCTGATTTATGAAACTTCATAAAACTATTGATCCAATCCCAGACATATCTTGTAACAGCACGCGCAGTATTTAACATAACATGGTCAATAACCTTATGTGTGCCGGGTTAACACACCATTAACACCGTTGCGTTTAAATCCATACCACACATACCACAAAGGATAATAACGCCATGTATATCATGCCAATCATACTCTTGTAGGCGACGTTTTTTCGGTTGTAAAAATAGTTTAAGGCGTCTTCGTATTTTAAAGTTAAAAAAGTAACTTTCATTAACATGCACTTTACCCATCTACCCGTCTGACGATTAAATATAATGGGACTACCATGACGTGAAATAGATATTATGGATATAAAACCGTATAATATAAATTATAATTCTTGCTTCAATCAGAGGAATAACTCCAAAAAATCCTTTAGCAAATTTGGTTGTGGTTACAGGGATGGCATACAAAAAAATTATCACCACATAAACAAGAATCAAGCCAATAAATAGTATAAATAGTTTTTTCGGGAAATAGAGATAATGAACAATACAAGGAATTTTTGCAAAAAGCGCAGTTTGAGATTCAAATGTAATAGAACGTTCAAATAAAAAATGAGCCTCATTAGGATTAAAAGCATAATAAAGCTCTTTAATTCTTACTTTCATTTACATTCTTAAATAGTATTTTAATTGTTTTTAGCTCAAGAATTATACAAAATAATGAACTTTTGAAAATATTCATTAATCTATATGCTAGATAATGTAAATAACTGTAATAAGTGAGTTAAAATTTAAATCTTAAAAAACCCCATTCCTCAAATTTTTTTATTAACCCACTCAGTTTTCAATAAAACGGATTACCAGAGCTACCAGTCTTTAATTTTCATTAAATTCATGGACACTACCATCACCCCATGTTCCAATATAATAATGGTTATTGTGATAAGTTAATGCGACCGCACCAGATAAATTTTCAACTAAAGTAGATACCTTTTTGGTTGTTACATCAACTTTACGAACCATTCCCGCGCCATTATCAATTACTGCCACCACATTTGGTGCAACTAAAGCAATACCAACACCGGGGCGATTAAACTCTGCGCCTAACTCTGTCTTATCACCATTTGGCCTAATCATCGTTAAACGACCACTGTATTGTGAAACAACTAAACTATTATCAGCTAATTGAGTAACCCCAACTGGTGTGGTTAATCCACGAGCAATAATATTTTTTTGTTTTGTTTTAAGATCAAGAGAAACTATTTCACCAGTTGAGCGATTGGTTATGAGTAATTGACCCTGGTTAGAAAAAGCAATACCAGTAGGAGTATGATAATCATCTGATATTTTTTCTGACTTACCATTACTGTTGATTTTTAAAATATAATCACCACTATATGATGAAACATACACATTATCTTCTGCATCAATAACAATGCCAGCTGGTGAAGATATCCCTGAATAAAAAGTCTCTTTGTCACCATTAGATTTGACTTTGGTGATTGAATCACTTGACCAATTGGTTACATACATTACTCCCTTGCTATCAAAGGCTATACCGGTTGGTGCACTAAAACTCGAGGAAATCTTAGTTAAATCTGCCATACAAAAAGCTCCATAAAAACAGCAAAATATGAATATAGATATACGCAATAAACTTTTTTTCATTGTTAACTCTCCTTATTTATAACTTATTGAACTATCTATTTTTTTCTTTACTTTTAATGAATAAAATACCAACCAAAGCTAGGATAACATTCACCACGGCGCCTAAAATACAGACAATTATTGCCCCATCCCAATCTTTATTTTGATAAACGATACCGAGTAAATATGTGCCAATACTGCCACCAGCCAAACAAGCGAGTAAATATAAAGACGAAATAGCACCTCGAGAATGAATTGGCACAATTTTATTAAGCATGGCAATAACTAATGGTTGAATACCAAAAACAAATAGAAACAAACAAAAAATACCTATTCCAATAACATACAAAGACGAACTAAATCCGATAATGACAACCGACGTACATACCGCTAACAAACAAATAATTAAAAGATTTTTTTCATTGATAACTTGCGATAACTTACCGGTAATGACAGTACCAATAACCGCACTAAGACCAGCAAAATTAAGCCATCCTAAAACGGTCGAAGAAAGGTAAAAAGGTGCTCCTTTTAAATAGAAAGTGAGTAAAGAAGATAACCCCAAATAAACAAAAAAGAGTAAAAATCCAACTACTAAAAAAATAACGACTATTTTATCTAATAATAATTTAATTGCAGCCAAATAAGTGCCAAGTACACTGGTAGTTGAATTTGGATTTGCAGATTGTTTTATACCGAAAGGAACAAAGAGACAGGTTACGATTATCAAGCCAGCATAAATGATAAATGCAACTTGCCAAGACCAAAAATCGGTCAACATCGCGACCATACTGCGGCTAAAAATAATGCCAACAATCGAAGCTGAAATCATAATCCCCATTGCTTGGGATAATTTATGATTAGGTGTATTTTTAGCCGTATAAGCGAATAATGCTGCAGGAACGGCAGCTGCAAAAAAGCCGATTAATGACATGATGGCTAAATACAAATTGAAATTATCAATAATCACCGATAAAAGTAGACAACATACCGCCCCAATACTACCGATTAGAACTAATAGTTTTGTTGAGACTTTATCCGATAGCGGTCCATAAATGAAAAACGAAATAGCATAAAAAAAGCAGGATAAACTAAACACATTTCTGGCTGCTAAAATATCAATATGATAACTTTGTGATATTTCTTGAAAGATAAGTTGGCTGATATAAACCGAGCCAACTAGTAACACGATTAATAGCGCTGATAAAATGAGACTCGATTTGGTTTGTATAAAATCTTCTTTTGACATTGTTTCAAGAGTATTAATTGATTAATTTGCAATGAGATTAACTAATAAAACGCTTATTTAGAAATACATATTTTGTTATACGAAAATCGTATTGCAGAAAAATCATGATAAACCAATGCAAAAAATAACAATCTCATTCATAATATCCGAATAATCATTGCGGTTTATAAATTACAAAGCGGCTAGACCTCTGTCCAAAAGGCGATTAGGAACATTAAAAATTATGGATATCTATAGCAAAAGATTACCAACAATTAAGCAATTACAATATTTTGTTGCAGTTTGTGACGAGCTCAGTTTTACTGGTGCAGCTAAAAAACTTGGTATTAGCCAACCTCCTCTTTCAACACAAATTAAAAATTTGGAAGAAACCCTGCAAAGCTCACTATTTTTAAGAAATACGCATAACATTGTATTAACCAACGAAGGTGAAATGTTTAAACTAAAAGCAAAACAATTATTAAATGATCTTTGTTCTATAGTTAAATCAACCAACAATGATGAAAAGGTGCTTATAGGCACAACTAAAACCTTAAGTTTTGATTATATTCCTTATTTTAAAACGTTTTTAACTGAGTTTGGTGATGAAACTGAAGTATATAAACACAACTACACATCTAAAGAGTTGCAGATTGAATTACAAAAAGGCAATATCGATTTTGCAATTGTTTCCGACGCTAGAGATTTTACCGAAAACTCACTGCTAATCTACCAAGAACCCGTGACTTTGGTTTTACCCGCTAATCATCCATGTAGCAAACAAGACAAAGTAAACCTAAATGATGTACTTGATTTACCCCTATTTTGGTTCAAACAGCAGTTAAATCCGCTTTTTTACGACCAATGTGAAAAGGTTTTTAATAGCTTAAACTACCCATTACAACGTCGTATTGAACTCGCAGATAATTTGTCGATGCTACTCGAAGTTGCATTAGGTAAAGCAATGATGCTTTTACCACAATCCATGGCACAAGCTAAAGTCGATGGTGTAACCTATAAAAAATTGATTAGTAATCAAGATAAAAAATTAAAAATAAATATTTATCTCATTTGGCGTAAAGATTTAAAAATCACTACGGTTAACCAAGAAATAATAAACTATTTTAAACGAGGATAAAGTATAGGATGACTTTATCAAGATGGCCCTCTCTCCTCAATATTTTCATTTTGACTAAATTGGTATTTATAGTAATTTGCGTTGTAAACTTTCAATGAAGTTTTCGATAACAATATTGTTATTATAACCACGTTGCCAATTTCTTAAAAACATGACTTGTTTCGGATTTAAATAGAT
>CAMLIK010000114.1 GCA_946480175.1 uncultured Gilliamella sp. | reverse complement strand
ATTTTTGTCTTTTTCATAATATTATCACTACTTGTTAAGGTTAATGTTTAAATTTCATATATAACTGGGTATATGTCTAAATGCAAAGTATTTACATTGGATTGAAAGGGATATAAGAAGGATCTAGCAACTGAAAAATAGTTACTTAATTTTATTTCAGTGTCTGAAAAATTGACTATTTTCATTAAAATTTAGATCCTCAAAAAATTGGCTTCATTATAGACTTAACTCTATTTTAAATAAAGTTTTTTATCACTAAATCTGTTTTAAGTTTATACAATTAGTATAAGATAACAGATTGGATAATAACGATAGATTTTATAAAAATTTTGAGGAGAGGGGTTTTTAAGTTACATATAATTCTTTAATTGAAATATAAATGTATCTTGATTATTTCTCAACACTAATTTAGTGCCAATTAATTGAACATTTGCCCCTTCAATAATCAGTTTTTTAATCACATTATCGAGTAAATCTAATTGTTTGTTCTGACATTTATTGTTGGTCATATTAATTATCTGGCCTTTGATCATATTATTTTCAAGTTTAACTTGAGCTAAAAATTCACTACAGATTTTTCCAATCATAATCATATTTTCGCCAAATTCTAAATCAACATTTTTGAAAATAGGTAAACTCAAACCATTATTTTCCATCAGAATATAATGGTGATGCATAAGATCCTGTTCATTAATGCTATTTGAAAAAGCGCATCCAGTTGAGTTAAATATTAGCGAAGCAGATAATAATAGTAATAGTGATTTCTTCATTTAATCTCCTATAAATAAGGAATATTTGCTATAATTTATAACAATTATAATTGTGAATAATATACTCAACGCCTTATGGTATCTCAACAATTAAACAAATTGTCGTCAATGACTTTCTTAGATCAACTGAAAATAAGAAAGCTTATTAATAAAAAACAAAATATTGCTGAAATTGAATCAGCAATTGATTTAGCTGTTGAACATTATAATGTTCGATTACAATCTTTACCTGATCATATTGATTTTCCTAGTAATTTACCTGTAGTTGAAAAAAAACAGGCTATTTATGAAGCAATTAAATATCATCAAGTGGTCATAATTGCTGGCGAAACCGGCTCAGGTAAGACGACACAAATTCCCAAGATATGTCTAGAATTAGGGTTAGGTGTTAAAGGCTATATTGGTCATACTCAACCTAGAAGATTAGCCGCTCGTTCGGTAGCCAATCGTATTGCTGAAGAATTAAAGACGGAAATAGGGCAATTAGTCGGTTACAAAGTTAGGTTTTCAGATCATGTCAGTGATAGTACATTGGTTAAATTGATGACTGATGGGATTTTATTAGCAGAAATTCAACAAGATAAGCTATTACTGCAATATGATACTATCATTATAGATGAGGCTCATGAACGTAGTTTAAATATTGATTTTATTTTAGGATATTTAAAACAACTATTACCTAAACGCCCCGATTTAAAAGTTATAATCACTTCGGCAACAATAGATGTTGAACGTTTCTCTAATCATTTCAATCATGCTCCGATAATTGAAGTATCAGGTAGAACCTATCCAGTTGAAGTTAGGTATCGGCCAGTGATTTTTAGTGAGGATTCTGAAAGTGATAAAAACAATGATTTTCAACCAATCATTGATGCTATCGATGAGCTTTCATCTGAAAGTGCTGGTGATATACTCATTTTTCTAACGGGAGAACGTGAAATACGTGATCTTGCCGATACATTAAGAAAATTAGAATTGAAACATACTGAAATTCTACCTTTATATGCAAGGCTATCGGCATCAGAACAAAATCGCATTTTCCAACCACATAATGGACGACGAATTGTATTAGCGACTAATGTTGCTGAAACATCGCTCACTGTTCCAGGCATTAAATATGTTATTGACCCCGGTTTAGCCAGAATTAGTCGTTATAGTTATCGTACTAAGGTGCAAAGATTACCAATTGAACCAATTCCTCAAGCATCGGCAAATCAAAGAAAAGGGCGTTGTGGTAGAACATCAGACGGTATTTGTATTCGGCTTTATGATGAACAGGATTTTCTATCGAGGCCTGAATTTACTGAACCAGAAATATTACGAACAAATTTAGCTTCAGTTATATTACAAATGACATCATTAGGATTAGGTGATATTGCTGCTTTTCCATTTGTGGAATCACCTGATTCTAGATATATTCGTGATGGTATACGGTTATTAGAAGAACTCGGAGCCATTTACACTAAACATCATCATTATCACTTAACTGATATAGGTCGAATTTTATCTCAATTACCTATAGATCCTCGATTAGCGAGAATGTTAGTTGAAGCAAGACAATTAGGTTGTATCAAAGAAGTGATGATTATTACCGCTGCACTATCAATACAAGATCCTCGAGAACGTCCATTTGATAAACAGCAAGCTTCTGATGAAAAACATCGACGATTTGCCGATAAAGAATCAGACTTTATCTCTTTTATTAATTTATGGAATTATATTGCCAGCCAACAAGCAGAATTATCGGGTAATCAATTTAGACGTTTATGTCAAAAAGAATACCTCAATTATCTGCGTATTCGTGAATGGCAAGATGTTTATACGCAAATTAGGCAAACAATTAAACAACTAGCATTTCCGATTAATAGTCAATTAGCGGATTATCGTTCATTACACATTGCACTATTAAGTGGTTTATTATCGCATGTTGGGATGAAAGAAATCGAAAAACATGAATATATTGGTGCTCGGAATATCAAATTTGCTATTTTCCCTAATTCAGCGATTTTTAAAAATCAACCGAAATGGTGTATTGCTAGTGAATTGGTTGAAACCAGTCGATTGTGGGGCAGAACGGCTGCCAAAATTGAAGCTGAGTGGATCGAGCCAATAGCTAAACATTTAGTTAAATACAGTTACAGTGAACCGAGATGGTCTAAGAAACAAGGAACAACCATTGCCAATGAAAAAGTCACTTTATACGGATTACCAATTGTTGCTAGTCGTACGGTTAATTACAGTAAAATTGATCCAATATTAAGTCGTTCTTTATTTATTCGCCATGCGTTAGTGGAAGGTGATTGGCAAACTAACCACAGTTTTTATAAGCAAAATCAAAAATTAATCAATGAAGTTGAGGATCTTGAACATAAGTCTCGACGTCAAGATATTTTGATTGATGATGATGACCTATATAATTTTTATGACCAACGAATAGATAAATCAGTAATTTCTGCAAAGCATTTTGATACATGGTGGAAAACAAAACAAAAAGTTGATCCAGAGTTTCTTAATGTTGAAAAAAATATGTTGATCAAACCGTCAGCACAACCGGTGAAAGTGAATGATTATCCAGATTTTTGGTATCAAGACAATTTAAAGCTACCTTTAAGTTATCAGTTTGATCTTGGTAATGAACGTGACGGCGTCACAATCACTATTCCACTAAATATCCTTAATCAGATAAAAAATAGTGGTTTTGATTGGCAAGTCCCTGGTTTTCGTTATGATTTAATTATCTCATTAATCAAGTCATTACCTAAATCATTACGTAAAAGTTTGGTACCCGCACCTAACTATGCTGAAGCTTTTTTGAGTAGAGTCAATTCAACAACATCGCCGCTACTTGAAACGTTGCAAAATGAATTTAGAAAAATGACCGGTACTAAGATTGAGTCAACAGATTGGCAACTTGATCAAGTACCTAGTTACTTAAAGATGAATTTCAGTATTGTTGATCATAATCGCGAAATTGCTTTCGGCAAAGATTTAGTTAAACTTCAAGAACAACTTAAAACAAAAGTTCAACAAGCTTTATCATCCTTAACCCAGAAAAAATCGATTAAAATAGAAAAGAATAATATTACAGATTGGGATTTTGGTTCTTTACCTGAAATCTATGAAGAAAAACAAAACAATTACACAATTAAAGCATATCCAGCGATTATTGATAATCAACATTCAGTTAGTATTAAACTTGTTGATTCTTTGGAAGAACAAAAGCGATTAAGCAAGTTAGGTATTCGCCGATTATTAATCCTCAATATTCCATCACCGATAAAATATTTACATGAAAAACTGCCAAACAAATCTAAGCTAGGTTTATATTTCAATTCGTTTGGAACAGTACTCAATCTTATTGATGATTGCATTGCTTGTGGCGTTGATCATTTAATAGAAAAAAACAACCAATCTATTGATAATAAACAACAATATCAACAACTTCTTACTTACACTAAAAGCCATATCAATGAAACTGTTGTTGATATTGCTAAACAAGTAGAATCAATATTAACGTTACACTTTAATATTAATAAAAAATTAAAAGGTCGAGTAGATCTATCCCTTGCTTTTGCTTTATCTGATATAAAACAGCAAGTCAGTGAATTAGTCTATAAAGGGTTTGTTGCACAAACCGGTTATGACAAACTTCCTGATATTTATCGCTATTTATCTGCGATTGAAAAACGCTTAGAGAAGCTTGGTTCGAATATGGCTAAAGATAGACAAGCAATGAATATAATAGAAGAAGTTAAGAA
Organism: uncultured Gilliamella sp.; assembly: GCA_946480175.1. GTDB lineage: Bacteria > Pseudomonadota > Gammaproteobacteria > Enterobacterales > Orbaceae > Gilliamella. The sequence goes on along the minus strand of CAMLIK010000114.1, from coordinate 1,162 downwards.
TGAATATCAAACTTGGCTAAATAGTTTGCCAGAAAATCAAAAATCATTAAGCAAAGTGACTAACATTAAATGGATGATTGAAGAACTAAGAGTTAATCTTTTTGCCCAACAATTAGGAACACCTTATCCAATTTCAGCAAAACGCATAAGACAACAAATAGAGACTGTATCGACAGAGTTATAATTTTAGAATCTATAATCTGATAAGTTATGAGAATAAAAAGAAGGGCGCTTAGGCGCCCATTTTTGATTATCGATAAAGATCAACAAATACCGTAATATTTGGGCCTTTAGTATCATGTGCTACACGAGCAATATGATAATATTTTGCGCCAGCTTCAATCGCACGTTTACCTGCTTGATAAGAAATTTCTTGATCAGTGACATAATAGCCTCTAAATTTCAATGTATCAAAAGCAACCATTTTAGCTGCTGTAGCATCATTCAGTTCTTGAATTTTTCTTCCATCAGGCAATGTTACGGTGTAACGAGTCACTCTTTGTGGTTCTGTAGCAACAGTACTTGTTGTTTCAGTATTTGATGATGTTGCAACTTTACCTGTAGTCGTTGTGGTAGTCGTTTTATCTATAACTTTATTATTAAATTTATCAGCATAATATTTTTCATTAAACGCTGAAGGAGAATAATAACCAGGTTTTTCAACCTGCATTGCAGCATCGCCACCTTTAGCTAAAGCTAATTGACCCGCTTCAGAATCATAAGGAATAGCATCTTCAGGTTGTAATTTTCGTTCTGGTGCATCTTTTTTGAATAAATAAGCTGCAATTTGTAAATTACTACCTATTTCTGAACGTGAATCAATATAGAACCCATAAGCCCCTTTAGCTGAAGCTTCTTTAGCAATTGCTTGATTGATGTCATAATCGGTTGGGAAGTAACCACGAATACGAACAATATTAAATGGTTCTAAACGAATAGCTTTTGATTTTGGATATTCATAAACCCCTTCAAACTTACGTAAACTTTCCGCTTGTTCTACAGCTTTAGGTGCATCTGATTTATACAATTTAGCATAAACAATTCGTAAAGTGTCATTAGATGGACTAATATTGGTAGTAGTAATATAGAAAGAAGCCGCACCTTCATTATCAGCAGCTTTAGACATAGCCATAAGGTAATCGCTATCGGTATAAAAAGCACC
>CAMLIK010000113.1 GCA_946480175.1 uncultured Gilliamella sp. | reverse complement strand
GGTGCAGAAGAAACTGAATTAGATTGGAGTAAATTACTATGAAAAAATTACGTCGAAGTATGCTGTTTCTTCCAGGTGCAAATGCAGCAATGTTATCTACATCTTTTGTCTATAAACCAGACTCAATTATGTTTGATCTTGAAGATGCTGTATCTATCAAAGAAAAAGATTCAGCACGTCTACTCGTCGCGCAAACATTAAAATTACCTGTTTATAAAGAACATGGTATTGAAACTGTAGTTCGAATTAATGCATTAAATACACCATTTGGTGTTAAAGACTTAGAAGCCGTTGTGCGAGCTGGTGTTGATGTTGTTCGCTTACCAATGACCAATAGTGCTGAAGATATTCATGAACTTGAAGCGCATGTTGAACGAATTGAAAAAGAGTGTGGCCGAGAAGTGGGTAGCACTAAATTAATGGCGGCTATTGAATCAGCTCAAGCAGTAGTTAATGCCGTATCCATTGCCAAATCATCGCCTCGTTTAATTGGTATCGCTCTTGCGGCATTTGATTATCTAGTCGATATGCAAACAGAACGCGGGGATGGTACTGAACTATTTTATGCACGCTGTGCTGTTTTACATGCTGCTCGTGTAGCCGGTATTGATGCATTTGATGTTGTTTATTCGAATGTTAATGATGATGAAGGCTTTTTAAAAGAAGTCAGCCTAATTAAAAAATTAGGATACAACGGTAAATCATTGATTAATCCACGACAAATTGAGCTATTACATAATGCTTATGCACCTACTGCTAGTGAAGTAGAAAATGCTAAAAAAGTCGTTGAAGCCGCTGAAGAAGGTGAAAGAAAAGGGCTTGGAGTTGTTTCTTTGAATGGCAAAATGATTGATGCACCAATTATTGCTCGTGCGCAAAAAATCATTGAACTCGCTAAATACTCCGGTGTACGTAAAGAAATTTGATAGGATTGAAACATGACAACTTCTATAAACCAAAAAATTGCTGATTTATTAAAACAGCATCCTGATCTTAAAAATATCACACCATTTATTGATGCTAATGCAACCACACCTTATCTAAAAGATGAGTCTAAGTATACCCGTAAATTGTGTGAGTCAATAGAGCAAGCAATAGAAAAGTGTGAACTTCGTGATGGAATGACTATCTCTTTTCACCACGCATTTCGTGAAGGCGATAAAGTTATCAACAAAGTTGTTGAAACCATTAGTAAATTAGGTATTAAGAACCTTACATTAGCTTCAAGCTCATTATTAAGCTGTAACGCAGCATTGATTCCTCACATTGAGTCTGGTGTAATTACTAAAATCTATACCTCAGGATTACGTGGAAAATTAGCTGATGCGATTTCACACGGCCTGATGGAAAATCCGGTACATATCCATTCTCACGGTGGTCGAGTAAAACTTATCCAAAGTGGTGAAATTAATATTGATATCGCATTCTTAGCTGTATCAACTGCTGACGAACAAGGTAATGCTAATGGCGTATCAGGTAAATCACAATGTGGCGCCCTTGGTTATGCTATGGTTGATGCTCAATTTGCTAAGAAAGTGGTTTTACTTACTGAAGATATTGTTGGTTATCCTAACCATCCAGCAAGTATCCGCCAAGATCAAGTTGACTATATTGTTAAAGTTGACGAAGTTGGTGACCCAACTAAAATTAGCGTTGGTGCAGCACGTATCACCAGTAACCCTAGAGAATTAATGATTGCACGCTATGCCGCTGATGTTATCGAAAATTCAGGTTATTTTAAAGATGGATTCTCAATTCAGACTGGTTCTGGCGCATCATCAACTGCAGCGACACGCTTTCTAGAAAATCGAATGCGAGCGAAAAATATCACAGCATCATTTGCTCTAGGTGGTATTACAGCAAGTATCGTCGATCTTCATGAGAAAGGCTTAGTAAAACGTTTACTTGATACACAAAGTTTTGATGGAGCTGCGGGACAATCTTTAGGTAAGAATAAAGATCATATTGAAGTTTCAACCAACGTTTACGCTAATCCAGCCTCAAAAGGTGCGAGTGTTGATGAATTAGATATTGTCATTCTCAGTGCACTCGAAGTAGATTTAGATTTCAACGTTAATGTACTAACAGGATCTGATGGTGTTATGCGTGGTGCATCCGGTGGTCACTGTGATACAGCCGCTGGAGCAAATCTAACTATTATCGTTGCGCCACTAATTCGTAGCCGAATTCCAACGGTAATTAGAAAAGTAACCACTATTGTTACACCAGGTGAAAGTGTAGATGTGTTAGTCACTGACCATGGTATAGCGGTAAATCCTGCTCGTCCTGAAATCGCCGAACGATTAAAAGCGGCTAATTTACCAGTAATGACTATTGAAGAACTTTATCAACGTGCTATTGCATTAACAGGTGAACCAAAACCAATTGAATTTAACGATAAAATTGTTGGGATTGTTCACTTCCGTGATGGCTCAATTATTGATGTTGTTCGTCAAGTCAAAGACTAATTAACTTTGTAATAGTAATAGCATAACCAAATTCTAAGTTATGCTATTACTCAACATCATTATGAATAATCCAACATTAAGATTCGACGATGGTATTAACATAACGCTTGAGCAAATGTTAATAGCCAAAGAAAACCGTGTAAACAATCAGCAACAAGTTTTTGCGCACTACCCTTATCCGCTAATATCATTAAGTTTAGTAATACCTGGACCAATCAAGAAAAGTAGTGGCACTGTATTCTTATTTAATGAAGCTGTACAAGCTATCCATCAGATGTTAAGCCAACATAATATTTCTATTATCCATGAAAAACTTTATGAAAACATAACTGGTGATGAAGCATTATTATCAATTGATCATAACGTTGATATGCTTAAACAACTGTGTATAAAAATTGAGGAGAGGCATTTTTTAGGACGATTATGGGATATTGATGTCATTGACCCTGTTACACAAAAAAGTATTTCTCGGTCTAAATTAGAGCATCATTCTCGACAATGTTTAGTTTGCCATGATAATGCTAAAATTTGTGGTCGAAGTAAACGGCATTCAATTAACGAGATCCTCAGCGCCATTGCCAATAAAGTTAATGATTATCGAAATAATGAAACGAGCTTAAATATATAGCTATCTAGATTAATAGAGTCGAAAAATAAGCTATTTTCCAACTCTATTGATAAATTGATGACGGTTAAATATTTGCTAACGCTTGCTCTAAATCACCAATCAGATCATCGATATCCTCGAGACCCACAGAAATACGTAACAATTGATCGGATATACCCGCCGTTTTACGTGCTTCAGCACTAATTCCTGAATGGGTCATTGTAGCAGGATGACATATCAAACTTTCTACGCCACCAAGTGATTGCGCTAAGGTAAAAATATTCAACGCATCTAAGAATTTAGGCATATCATCGGCAGCGCAAGCTAATTCAAAACTCAACAGTGAACCGAAGCCTTTTTGTTGTTTTTTGGCAATGTCATGACCTAAATTTGTTGGTAACGATGGATGAAAGATTTTAGCAATTTTAGGATGATTAACTAAAAATTCGACGACTTTTTGTGCATTTTCTTGTTGTAATCTAACTCTTGCAGTAAGGGTTCTTAAACCACGCAATAATAAATAACTATCAAATGATGAAGTTGATGTTCCGATATTATTTGCCCACCACAATACATCTGTAGCTAATTGTTGATCTTTAAATACTAATATTCCGGCTAATAGATCTGAGTGGCCATTTAAAAATTTAGTACAAGAGTGACTAACAATATCAGCCCCTAATTCCAGTGGTTTTTGTAAAATTGGTGTCATAAAGGTATTATCAACCAGAACTAACGCGCCAACCTCATGCGCCTGACGCGCAATATCAGCAATATCAACGACTCTTAATAATGGATTACTTGGCGATTCAATTAATACTAATTTAGGTTTTAAATTCAGTGCTTCTTTTAAAGCGATAGGATCGGATTGGTCTACAAATTTGGTTTTAAAATACCCTTTTTGACCCAAACTATTAAATAATCGATAACTACCACCATAACAATCATGTGGAGCAACCACTACATCATTTGGACCAAGTAAAGCTACACTGACTAGATGTATTGCTGACATACCACAATTAGTTAAAATAGCATCTGCCCCACCTTCTAATTTCGCGACGGTTTCTTCAACTAATCGTCTACTTGGATTAGATTTGCGACCATAATCAAACTTCCTTGGTGTTGCAAACTCTTCATAACGATAACATGTTGATGGCGTAATAACAGGAACTACGCTACCAAATTGTGCATCTGTATTTAATCCGCCACGAACCGCTATAGTACCTTGACTAAAATTAGCGTCTTGGCCTAAATTTTTAGAATTACTAGCCATAACAACCTTCCTTACCAAACATTTTATTTATTTTTAGAACTCAGTTGTATAAGAATAACACAACAAAAAAAGACGTCAACATGTCTAGACGTCTAACTATCTTGGTGTATAGATTGCAGCTAAGCAAAAAAAACGCTAAAATTACCCACATTATTTGTGATGCGATTTGGTGGAAAAAATATGATGGAATGGAACGGCGATTATATCAGCCCTTATGCCGAACACGGCAAAAAAAGCGAACAAGTAAAAAAAATAACAGTCTCAATTCCGTTGAAAGTACTAAAAATATTAACTGACGAGCGCACAAGACGACAGGTCAATAACTTACGTCATGCAACCAATAGTGAATTGTTATGTGAAGCCTTTTTACATGCTTATACCGGTCAACCATTACCTTGTGATGAAGATCTACAGAAAGATCGTGATGATGGCATTCCACAACAAGCACAGAAAATGATGCGAGATTTAGGCATCGACCCTGATTTAATCGACGAATAATTAAATTCACTAAAATAACAGATACGAAAAAGGCGCTTTAAGCGCCTTTTTAACAACCTTAGCTTAGCAAAATTATTTTTTACCACCAACCATTGCAAAACGTTGTTTGAATTTATCAACACGTCCGCCAGTTGCTACATCACGTTGTTTACCAGTATAAAACGGGTGACATTCACCACATACGTCAAGATGAATATCATGACCAATAGTAGAATGAGTTTCAATTTTGTTACCGCAAGAACAAGTTGCTGTAATTGCAGTGTATTCTGGATGGATACCTTCTTTCATAATAAACCTCTAAAGTTTGTTCGTATCGCTATATAAATGGCTCAATTGCAAAATCTATACACCATACGAGTGTTAAATAACATGATAAGGGTGCGAATTATACGTCCTATATGAAAGATAATCAAGTAATAAAAGACCAAGCTAAACAGGTAACTGGCCTATGGTTACTTGAAGTTCAATCTTTTCTCCATTACGCAAAACTATTATGGGGACGATTGTTCCTGGTTTCAACTCAGCAATTTGATCCATTGTTTCAACAATCGATCTTACTGGTTTATTATCAACCATTATTAAAATATCATTAGCTTGTACACCTGCCTGCAAAGAAGGACCTTCAGCATTAGTGACTAAAATACCTAACACTTTTGGGAGATCACTAGTATTTTGTGTTGGAGCAAATTCTAAACCATCAATGCCAATATAGCCTCGTATCACTTTACCATCTTGAATTAATTTATTCATTATTTTAACAGCTAATGCTGTTGGAATAGCAAAACCAATACCTTCAGGAACATCATTACCTAGATTTTTGGCAAATGTCAGAGTATTAATACCCATTAATTCACCTTTAGTGTTAACTAAAGCACCACC
>CAMLIK010000112.1 GCA_946480175.1 uncultured Gilliamella sp. | reverse complement strand
GCATACTGCTCTTGCAATTTGGCTTTGTCAGCAATATAGCCTTGTTGTTTTTCTTTCTCTTTGGCAACGACTGCTGCTGGCGCTTTATCAACAAAGCTAGCATTAGATAGTTTATTATCAATACGCGCAATTTCGCCATCAATGCGAGCGATCTCTTTTTCAAGACGAGCTAGCTCATCTTCTTTATTAATAAGCCCAGCCATTGGGATAAGGAGTTCAGCGCCATCAACCAATTTAGTGACTGATAATGGTCCTGCTTCACCTTCATCTAACAAGACTATTTCTGATAATCTTGCTAATGATTCGATAAAGGTGACATTGTCACTAATTATGCGATGAACCACTGGTGATGCTTTTCTAATCAATAGCTGTAATGGTTTGCTTGGTGCGATATTCATTTCAGCACGGATATTACGAACCGCAATCACAGCGTCTTTAATCCAATTGATATCGGCAACCGCTTTATCATCAACTAATTGGCTATCAAATGCTGGCATTGGTTGTAACATAATGGTATCCGCTTTGATTGCCATTAGTGGTTTGACACTTTGCCAAATAGCTTCAGTAATAAATGGAATGATTGGATGCGCCAAACGTAATAAGGCTTCAAGTACCGTGACTAAAGTGTGACGAGCAGCACGTTGCTGATTCTGTTCACCATTTGCCAATACTGATTTAGTTAACTCTAAATACCAGTCACAGAACTGATTCCAAGTGAATTCATATAAGATATTAGCAGCTAAATCAAAACGGTAAGTATCAAATGCTTCACGGTAGGTTTTCACAGTTTGGTTAAATTCCGCTAAGATCCATTTATCCGCTAATGAATAATCTAACTCCCCACCTTTAAAACCACAATCGTGATCTTGGGTATTCATCAATACATAACGGCTGGCATTCCATAGTTTATTACAGAAGTTACGATAACCTTCTAAGCGTTTTAAATCCCAATTGATATCACGACCAGTTGATGCCAGCGCCGCTAAAGTAAAACGTAAGGCATCAGTACCATGCGCTTCAATACCATTCGGGAACTGTTTTTCTGTACGTTTGGCAATCTTTTCCGCTAATTGTGGCTGCATCATATTACCGGTACGTTTTTCTAATAAATCGGCAAGTGAAATACCATCAATCATATCTAAAGGATCGATAACATTACCTTTAGATTTCGACATTTTTTGCCCTTCTTCATCGCGAATTAGCCCGGTCACATATACCGTTTTAAACGGTACTTGTGGTTTACCATGCTCATCTTTAATGAAATGCATGGTCATCATAATCATTCGAGCAACCCAGAAGAAGATAATATCAAAACCTGTCACTAGCACATTAGTTGGATGGAAAGTAGCTAAATCATCAGTGTTTTCCGGCCAACCTAAAGTTGAAAATGTCCATAGTGCTGATGAGAACCAAGTATCAAGAACATCGTCATCTTGAGACAATTCGATATCTGCTGCCAGATTATTTTCACGGCGAACTTCAGCCTCATCACGACCAACATAGACGTTGCCTTGATTATCATACCAAGCTGGAATTCGGTGTCCCCACCATAATTGTCGCGAAATACACCAATCTTGAATATCATTCATCCATGAAAAATACATATTTTCATACTGTTTAGGCACGAATTGGATATCACCATTTTTTACCGCCGCAATAGCTGGTTGTGCTAATACTTTTGCTCTTACATACCATTGATCGGTTAACATAGGTTCGATTACCACACCACCACGATCGCCATACGGGATAGTTAAGTCATGCGGTTCAATTTTTTCTAAAATACCTTGAGCTTCACACTCTGCAACAACTAATTTACGCGCCGCAAAGCGTTCTAAATTTTGGAATTGTGCCGGAATATCGGTTGCGTGTGCAGTACTTGGCTCACCATTAGTATCAAACACTTCAGCTTGAGCACGAATATCACCATCAAAAGTTAAGATGTTGATCATTGGTAATTGATGACGACGTCCTACTTCATAGTCATTAAAGTCATGCGCAGGAGTAATTTTTACGCAGCCAGTACCTTTTGTCATATCCGCATGTTCATCGCCAACAATCGGAATTCGACGATTAACAAATGGTAATATGACAAATTTACCGATTAGATCTTTATAACGAGGATCTTCTGGATTAACGGCCACACCGGTATCACCAAATAGTGTTTCAGGGCGAGTTGTTGCGACAACTAGATAATCTTTGCCTTCTGCAGTTTTAACACCATCTGCTAATGGATAGCGTAAATGCCACATTGAACCTTTTACTTCACGATTTTCAACTTCAAGATCAGAAATTGCGGTACGTAATTTTGGATCCCAGTTAACTAAGCGTTTACCACGATAAATTAAGTCTTCTTGGTAGAGTCTTACAAAAACTTCTTTAACCGCATTTGAAAGACCTTCATCCATAGTAAAGCGTTCACGATCCCAATCAACTGAATCACCTAAACGTCGCATCTGTTTAGTGATGCTACCACCTGATTCAGCTTTCCATTGCCAAATTTTTTCGATAAACGCTTCACGACCATAATCATGGCGAGTTTTGTTTTCTTCAGCAGCAATTTTACGTTCTACCACCATTTGCGTTGCAATACCGGCATGATCACTACCTGATTGCCATAGCGTGTTATTGCCTTGCATACGATGATAACGAATTAGCGCATCCATAATAGTTTGTTGGAAAGCATGTCCCATATGCAAACTACCAGTTACATTTGGTGGTGGAATAGCAATACAATAACTTGGTTGAGATTTGTCACCATTAGGCTTAAAGTAACCACTTTCTTCCCAATGTTGATAGATAGGTTGTTCGATTTCTTGTGGATTATAAGTCGTATTTTTCATAATAAAGGCATCAATCCTAATTCAAGGCATAAAAATGGTCTTTATTCTACCGTAAAATGATATAACAATAAATTGTTAGACGAATAAAGTGTTTGATTAAATCAAATTTAAATCAGATAACAATAAAATTAGTATAAAAAAACCACTTGTTGGCAAGTGGTCTTAACGTTATGAACGATTAGAATGGTAAAGACTAATGATGATAGATAAAATTATCAATCAATCTGGTTTTACCAATATAAACCGCCAAAGCACATAAACTATCTTGATTTAAACGATCAACCGCAGTTAATGTTGCATAATCAACAAATTCAATATAATCAATTTTAGCTAACGGCTGAGCATTTATAATATTCTGCATTGCGGTTAAGATGGTTTGTACCGATTTTTCACCGGCTTGAATCAGTTGTTGGGCACACTCGATTGATTGATACAAACAGATAGCAGCTAAGCGTTCTTGTTGCGATAAATAGCTATTGCGAGAACTTTTAGCTAGTCCATCACTTTCACGCACAATTGGGCAACCGATAATTTCGATGTCAACATTAAGATCGCTTACCATACGTTGAATAACCGCTAGTTGTTGCGCATCTTTTTGACCAAAATAGGCTCGATCAGGTTGCGTGATATTAAATAACTTAGTAACCACAGTACAAACACCTTTAAAATGACCGGGTCGCTTTTTGCCGCAAAGCGCATCAGTTAGGCCATTAACATTCACATAGCTATTAAAATTGGCATCATACATTTCACTGGCTGATGGACAAAAAATCAGATCAACACCCATTTGTTGGCAGGCGTTTTTGTCACGCTCTAAGTCACGAGGATAACTAGCTAAGTCTTCTTTCGGGCCAAACTGCATTGGATTGACAAAAATGGTAACAATCACTTTTTGATTATCTTGTTTAGCCGCAGCCATTAAGCTCTGATGACCTTCATGCAGATACCCCATAGTTGGTACTAATCCAATGGTTGCACCGTTTTTACGCCACGATTTAACCTGCTGACGAACTTCATCAATAGTTGTTACAACTTTCACAATTATTATCCTTTCTGGCTATTTTGAAAATTCAGATTTGAGTTGAATCATAATCTCACCATCAATGGCAAACTCATGCATTGATGCTGGGTATTGTTGCTGTTTTACCTCTTGGCAATAATCGGCAAATGCTTGCTTCATTTGATCACCGATTGGCGCAAAAGATTTAACAAATTTAGATGATACGCCATCATACATTGACAACATATCTTGATAAACTAACACTTGACCATCACAACCATGACCTGCACCAATACCGATCGTTGGTATGCTAACAAGTTCAGTAATAAATTTGGCCAAATCGGCAGGTACACATTCGAGTAAAATAGCTGCAGCACCGGCTTGTTCAACCGCTAATGCATCCAAAATAATATCTTTAGCCGCTTGGTAATCTCTACCTTGTACTTTGTAACCGCCTAATGCTAATACTGATTGTGGCATCAAACCAATATGGGCAATAACCGGAATCGATGCTTGAGCGATCATCTTAATATGTTCACAAAATGCTCGCCCACCTTCTAGTTTTACAACCTGAGCATTGCCTTCTTGAATCAAACGACCAGCATTATGTACAGCATCATAAACAGAAGCATGGTAAGACATAAACGGTAAATCTGTCACAACTAATGCGTTTTTAGCGCCCTTTGCCACTGCTTTAGAGTGATGAATCATATCTTCCATGGTGACAGAAACCGTGCTTTCATAGCCTAGCACCACCATTCCTAATGAATCACCAACTAATAAACAATCTACACCGCTATCGTCCATCAGTTTTGCCGTTGTGTAGTCATAAGCAGTTAACATGGTGATCTTTTGTTGATTTTGTTTGCGTTGTTGTAAAGTTAGAATTGTATTTTTCAAGGTAACAGCTCCAGTTCTAATTGATGATAGTCCCTATTAGGATGTTTTTGCCGACTAAGATTAACTAATATTGTCGATAATTGTTGGTATAAAGGTTTTATATCAGCAGGTAAGTTGAGTAAATGTTGTTTTATAGTATTTGCATCATTGCGTTCAACCGGACCTGTTAATGCATTTATAGTACCAATATTACAAATATTTTTGGCATTCGCTAAAAATAGATCATGCCACGCTTGTTGGCAAAAATGGGGATCTAAACCACACTGTGCCAACATATCACTGCCAACTTGCGCTAAGGCGATGACATGATTACTAAGCATAACGCAAGCTGCATGATAAAGCGCTTTATGTTCTGCCGATAATATTGCTATCGCATTAACCAAAGGTGACAACATCGGTTGTAATTTAGCTAATGCTAGGGGATTATTGGCTTCTAAAGTGAAAGATACCTTAGCCATCTCCTTATAGCAGGTAAAACGATCATAAATTGCCGATAAAGGATGTAGTGAAAAGGCCAAAGGATGAACAATATGATCGATAGTAAATAACTGCGATGTCAGCAAACCACTGCAATGACCAACTAATTTATTGTCAATCGGCAATCGACTAACCACTTGCCATACAGAACTAATTTCACAATCCGGCACAGTCAAAAATAGACAATCACAATCCTCTACTAAGTTAGATAAAGTTAAATATGCTTTGCTATTCGTAAAATCACTTGCTGCTTGTGCTTGATGTGCATAACGACTATAAAAACCAGTAATTTGCATACCACAAAGGCTAAAATATTTAGCCAAAGTACAACCCACTTTACCTGCACCGATAAAACCAATATTCATCATTAATAACAAAATTTAAGCAAAGTGGCATTATAGCCTAATTTGATGTAGATTCAATTTTTAACCTGAAAGACTAAGCTATATAGGATTAAAAGCAATTACCCCCCTCTTCTCAATTTTTGAGGGAGTAATTTGCTTTAAGGATTTTTTAAATAGAAGAATATAATTTGTTGTCAGTTTATTTATCACTAGGCAATCAATTTTAAACCGCTATATAAGC
>CAMLIK010000111.1 GCA_946480175.1 uncultured Gilliamella sp. | reverse complement strand
TGATTAAAATCGGCAAAGTTTATGGTAATTTAATGGTTGATGTTGAAGCCACTAACGCTAAGCTGGTTGAGCGGCAAATATCAATTGTTATGCAAGCCACCGATTGCAACCGAGATAGCGCTATAACAACGTTAAACCAATGTAATCAACATTGTAAAACAGCTATTTTAATGATTCTTGCCGGATTAACAGCCGAAGAAGCAACAAAAAAGTTATTAAATAATAATGGATTTATTAGAAAAGTAATAAATAATCTTTAATGATAGAAATAAATCAAAAAAGTCAAATTCAATTATTGATTTTACAACATGTATCTAATTTTTGAGTTAGGATTGTTGACAACTATTTTTAATTATTAAAAATATATAATTAAGTTATAACAGCTAATTATGTAATTAGTCAATTCAAAGTGAAAGGATACCATATGCAAAAATCAATTTTTAAAATTAATAATATTGCTATATTGTTAGGTGCTTTAATGTTATCTACACCTAGTTTAGCAAATGATAAAAATAATACTCTTTCAACAGACAACACCTCAACTCAAATAAAAGAAATTGACGAATCTACGGTAATCAAAACGCAATATGGCCTAATTAAAGGTAAAATCGATAAAATTAATAATGTTATTGTTTGGACTGGAATTCCTTATGCAAAAACACCAACTGGTGAACTAAGATGGAAAAAACCAGTCGATCCTGATAAATGGGATGGAATATTAAATACAACAAAAGCAAGCAATATAGCATTTCAATTAAGTGAGAATAAAATAATTGGTTCTGATGATTGCTTGAATCTTAATATTTATCGACCCAATAATAAAACAACAAATTTACCGGTAATTGTTTATATACATGGAGGCAACAATCAAGTTGGGAAAGCAGAAGAAATAACAGGTAATACTTTTGTTAATGATGTAGATGCCATTTTCATCTCTATCAACTACCGGTTAGGCCCTTTAGGATTTAATCCATTACCAGCACTGCAAACAGGGGATAAACTAGAAGACTCAGGTAATTATGCATTATTGGATATAGCTAAATCACTTGATTGGATAAAAGCCAATATTGTTGATTTTGGTGGTGACCCAAATAATATTACAGTCTCTGGCTTTTCAGCTGGAGGACGTGATGTTATGGCAATGTTAATCTCACCTATATTCAAAGATAAATTTCAAAAGGCCATTTCTTTTAGTGGGGGTATGACGATAGCCGATAAAAATGACAGCGTAAAAGTATTTGCTAAAGCAATAGCTTCCTTAGCCGTACAAGACAAAATAAAACAGACTGAAGAAGAAGCTTACAATTGGCTATTAACCAATCAGTCCGACGTAAAGAAATATTTATATAGTCTATCTTCAGAACGTTTAGTGTCCCTGATGGGTAATGCAGGGATAAGAATGAGCGTTTTCCCTCATCTATATAATGACGGCTTTGTTATTCCTAATGAAGGATTTAATACCTCAAAATACAATTCTGTACCGTTAATTATGTTAACAGGTACGGGAGAATTTTCTTTATTCGCCAAATCTTCTCCTTATTTTAGTGCTTCTTTTGAGAAAGGATTACCAACAGGAAAAAAATTAACTGAATTTAAATTTGCAAATAAATATGGTAGCCATTTATATGAATTGTTTAATGTTGCAGATTCTGCGGAAAAAATGGAACCTTACTATCATGCAAATATTTATGGAATGGAAATCAAATTTGGAGAAGATGAAAAAACGGTTGGAACAACAATGGGGCTTTATGGGGCATTTCATGGTGTATTTTTACCATTAATGGATTCTAATTCAAAAAATTACAATTGGTTTATTGGTGATGCCTACAAAACTAAAGGTGCAAAACAACTTAGTACAATCTACAAAAAATATATACATAATTTTATCTATTCAGGTAATCCAAATGGGAACAATCTAGTATACTGGGATAATTGGTCACAAGATAATAAAAAAGCTAATAAAGCATTATTGTATTTAACAGCTGATAAAAACGAAGCAATTATATCAATGGGAGGTCAAAGTTATACATATCAGGAAGTAATTGATAAAATGGAAAAAGATCAGTCAATTAGCCCCGAAAGTAAAAAAACAATCATATCACAAGTGTTAAATGGTCGATGGTTTAGTCAACAGCTTGATAACCAATATAAAAACCAATCACTATGGATTAAATAATCAATTAAGTATTAAATTAAAATATTGCTAGATGTTCCTATTTTAGTATATTTTAGCTACAAATTTTTTCATTTTATTTGGTTTAACTGTTTTATATATATTTTAAATAATTACAATTTTAATAATTTATTTTATAACATTTATATTAGCAATAATATAAAAAACTAGGAGGTACGTTATGGTTGGAATTATCCTAGCAACTCATGGTGAGTTTGCTGAAGGTATTTTACAATCAGGGACGATGATATTTGGCGAGCAAGAAAACGTTAAAGCCGTTACTTTGCACCCAAGTGATAGTCCTGAAAGTTTGAAAGAACGGATGCTAGCAGCAATAGCTACTTTCGATAACCAAAACGAAGTACTGTTTTTAGTGGATTTATGGGGCGGTACGCCATTTAATCAAGCTAATACACTTTGTGGCGATAACCCCAATTGGGCTATTGTTGCCGGTTTGAACCTTCCCATGTTGATTGAAGCTTATTCATCACGTTTATCGATGGATACCGCCAAAGAAGTAGCAGCCGCCATTATTGAATCAGCCCAAGATGGTATTCGAACAACGGTTGAAGTGGCAGCTAAATCTAAACCAGCGAAAAACAACCAACAATCAGGAGCTATCCCTGAAGGTACCGTAATAGGTGATGGTAAATTGAAAATCGTATTAGCGCGCGTCGACTCTCGTTTGTTACACGGACAAGTAGCAACAGCTTGGACTAAAACCACTAACCCTAATCGTATTATCGTGGTTTCAGACTCAGTTGCCAAAGATGAGTTAAGAAAAAAACTGATTGAAGAAGCTGCACCTCCTGGAGTTAAAGCTAATGTCGTGCCAATTAAAAAAATTATCGAAGTTGCGCATGATCCTCGTTTTGGTAACACTAAAGCTTTATTACTTTTCGAAAACCCTGAAGATGTACTTCGTGCTGTCGAAGGTGGCGTTGATATTCAAACATTAAATGTTGGTTCCATGGCTCACTCTGTTGGCAAGGTAATGGTCAATAAAGTGCTGTCTATGAGTGCTCAAGATGTTGATACATTCGAAAAATTAAAAGCAAAAAATGTGAAATTTGACGTTCGCAAAGTACCTAATGATTCTAACGATAATATGGATGAATTATTAAAGAAAGCGAAGCAAGAATTAGCAGAACAAAAAAATTAGTTTAATTAAGAGGTTATTATTATGACTTTATCGATTATTGCTATCATTTTAGTGATAGTTATTGCGTTCCTAGCGGGGATGGAAGGTATTTTGGATCAATTCCAGTTCCATCAACCATTAGTTGCTTGTTCATTAATTGGTCTTGTAACAGGAAATCTAGAAGCGGGTGTTATGTTAGGTGGCTCATTACAGATGATAGCACTAGGTTGGGCCAATATTGGTGCCGCCGTTGCTCCTGATGCTGCACTTGCTGCCGTTGCTTCGTCAATTATTTTAGTACTTGGTGGACAAGGTGAAGCGGGGGTAGCGACAGCTATCGCTATTGCTATCCCACTTGCGGTTGCTGGTCTATTTTTAACTATGATTGTGCGAACGATTGCCGTACCATTAGTACACTTAATGGATGCCGCAGCTGAAGAAGGTAATATTCGCAAAATAGAATGGCTACAAATATTCGGCGTTTGTTTACAAGGTTTACGTATCGCAATCCCAGCAGCAGCACTATTGTTTATTCCTGCCGAAGCAGTTAAGGAAGCGTTAAACTCAATGCCTGAATGGTTAACAACGGGTATGGCTATTGGTGGCGGTATGGTGGTTGCTGTTGGTTATGCTATGGTAATCAATATGATGGCAAACCGTGAAGTTTGGCCATTTTTTATTATCGGTTTTGTCGTTGCCGCGATATCACAATTAACCTTGATTGCACTAGGTGCGCTAGGTATTGCTTTAGCTCTGATTTATCTAAATCTTTCTGAACGCGGCAATTCGTCAAATGGTGGTAACAAAGGCGATCCACTTGATGATATTTTGAATGATTACTAGGAATTTGGAGCAGAATATGACAGATAAAATTGAGTTAAGTAAAACAAATAAAATTCATTTAACCAAAAAAGACCGTTTAACGGTAGCTTGGCGTTCAACTTTCCTTCAAGGTTCTTGGAACTACGAACGTATGCAAAATGGTGGTTGGGTTTATTCAATGATTCCGGCTATCAAAAAATTATATACCACAAAAGAAGATCGTTCAGCCGCGCTTAAACGTCATTTAGAATTTTTTAATACTCACCCTTATTTAGCATCACCTGTGCTTGGTGTGACTTTAGCCCTTGAAGAAGAACGTGCTAATGGTGCGCCAGTTGATGATGTCGCTATTCAAGGGGTTAAAGTGGGGATGATGGGACCTTTAGCCGGAGTTGGTGATCCAGTATTCTGGTTTACCGTTCGTCCTATGCTTGGTGCGTTAGGCGCTTCACTTGCCTTAAGTGGTAATATTTTAGGACCAATTTTATTCTTCTTACTTTGGAATATTATTCGCTGGTCCTTTATGTGGTTCACCCAAGAATTTGGTTACCGTACCGGTTCGAAAATTACCGATAATTTAGGTGGTGGTTTACTGCAAAAAATCACTAAAGGTGCTTCTATCTTGGGGATGTTTGTACTAGCAGCTTTAGTACAAAGGTGGGTATCGATAAAATTCCAACCTGTTGTATCAACAGTAAAATTAGATAATGGTGCATTTATTGATTGGAATTCATTACCCGCTGGTGCTGAAGGTATTCACCAAGCATTGATCCAAATGCAAAGTGGACTTGCGCTTAGCCAAGAAAAAGTAACTACCTTACAAAATAACTTAGATCAGTTAATTCCTGGACTGGTGCCATTACTATTAACTTTCTTATGTATGTGGTTACTTCGTAAAAAAATATCACCTATTTTAATTATTCTTGGACTATTCTTAGTCGGTATTATTGGTCACGTTGTTGGTCTTTTATAGAATAAAGAATGTTAATTAAAAAAGTTGAGGAAGGCACTTTTTAAGTAAAAATTGCACTCTTCTCAAACATTACTCACCCTTTTCGCCATCAATAACAGGAAAAGGGTGAAATAACTAACTCAGATTATCATAATGGAAACAAGCAATTAAATGGTGCAATCATTAAATACCAAAATAGATTTAACAGTTAAAGCGACTGCTTTTTCAGGATTTTCAGAATATGGCAACATTATGATTGGAGACAAAGCATTTGAATTCTATCATCAACGTGATCCGCGCAAATATATTCAAATTCCTTGGGAAGAAGTCGATTATGTTATCGCATCGGTATTTTTTAAAGGTAAGTGGATATCTCGTTACTCCATACAAACCAAAAGAGATGGGACATTTGCTTTTGCCTCCAAAGAGCCAAAGAAAGTATTAAGAGCAATACGAGTCTATGTTGATAGCCAAAAAATGGTCAAATCATTAGGATTTTTCGACGTCTTAATTCGTGCTTTTCGGCGTAAAAAATCCTAAAAATAAATCATCTATTAGACAGCAATATTTCAGTAGCTCAAGCCAACTATTATCAATTAAGCGAATTGTCTGCAATACGCTGGGTTAACCAGATCAATTTATGTTCATTTATGGTAAAACTTGCGGATAACCGCTACTACTGCGCTTCTACACACTCAATCAATCATTGCACTTTTTGCTAGAAAGAGTATAATTTTGGGGCTTTGATTTTGTCCATGTTGGGCAAAAGAAAGATTATTTTTTAATTTAAG
>CAMLIK010000110.1 GCA_946480175.1 uncultured Gilliamella sp. | reverse complement strand
TGGTTGCAACATTATTGAGTTACTGTGTTGTTGCCCAAATAATGAAAAAGATTTATATCAAACGCTTTGGACAATGGTTCTAAAATAATAAACTTGATGTAAGTAATGCTTACATCATTAACTAAAAGAATATAAATATTTAACTAATGTGTTATAGTGTTTAATTAAACATTATTGAAAACATCACGGATGATAATATTTATATAGCAACAAAACGCTTTAAATATCAATTTAAGGCGCATTTATATAACAACAAGAGGAGTAAAAAATGAAAACCCCACATAAAAATTTAATTACACTAATCAAAAACCGTAAATTGAAAAAAGCACAAGAAAAAGTGAATAAATAACGATTTGCCTAATGATTTGTGTAATATTGTAATAAAATTAAACCCCACAACTTGGGGTTTTTTCTCATATAATCAAGATCGACAACGCTTAATTTGATAAATTACGCCGAAGCTTTTTTCAAAATCTCATAAAGTTGATCTTTTAATTTTAGTTTCTGTTTTTTTAGATTCTCAATACTTTCTGAAGTATCAACAGCAATACCCGATTCAATGTTTTTAATTTTTTGATCAAGATCATTGTGTTCATCAAATAATTTTTGGAAACGCAAATCGGATTTTTTTAATTTAGAAATTAAGTCACGATATTCTGGAAACATACAGCCCCCTTACAAGATTAGTTAAAATAATAGCAGTTATTGCTAATTCAGCTTACAATATTCTTAATTGTTTTAATAGCAATTTTTGAATAGGAGATGTCTATGAGTGAAAAGATTGTTATTGCAAAAAGTGAAGGTAATGATTTATACGTCCTTGCATCGTTGGCTAATCGCCATGGTTTAATTACCGGTGCAACTGGCACTGGTAAAACCGTAACCCTACAAAAGATGGCGGAAAAATTTTCACAAATTGGTGTACCAGTATTTCTTGCTGATGTAAAAGGTGATCTAACCGGCCTTGGCGAAAAAGGAGTATTATCGGAAAAATTACAATCACGATTAGAAAATATTGGGGTAACCGATTGGTTGTCTACGTCATCACCTTTGGCATTATGGGATGTGTTTGGCGAAAAAGGTATTCCAATTCGCAGTACTGTTTCCGATATTGGTCCGATATTATTAGGAAGACTATTAAATCTAAATGACATTCAATCAGGCGTTCTACAGTTAGTTTTTAAAATTGCTGATGATAATGGATTATTATTACTTGATTTTAAAGATTTAAGAACTTTTATTCAATTTATTGGGGATAATGCTAAAAAATTTACTACTCAATATGGCAACATCAGTTCATCAACCATAGGGGCTATTCAACGAGGATTACTTACTTTAGAACAGCAAGGCGCTGAGCTTTTTTTAGGTGAACCAATGTTTGATATCCATGATTTGATGCAAATTAATGCAGAAGGTCGTGGGGTTATCAACATTTTATCCGCTAATAAATTATATAATTCACCAAAATTATATTCAGTATTTTTATTATGGTTATTATCTGAATTATTTGAACATTTACCAGAAGTAGGTGATCTTGATAAACCTAAGCTCGTATTCTTTTTTGACGAAGCACATTTACTTTTTAATGATATCTCTCCTGCTTTGTTAGCTAAAATTGAGCAAGTTGTTCGTCTTATTCGTTCTAAAGGGATAGGTATCTATTTTGCTACCCAAAGTCCTACCGATATACCTGAAACCATCCTAGGACAATTAGGTAATCGCGTACAACATGCGTTACGTGCATTTACGCCTAAAGATCAAAAAGCGGTTAAAGTTGCTGCCCAAACTATGCGAGCTAACCCAAATTTTGATACTGAAAAAGCTATCATGGAACTTGGCGTTGGTGAGGCACTCATTTCATTTTTAGATGAGAAAGGGCGACCAAACATTGTTCAGCGCGGAATGATTATTGCACCAGGATCTAAAATGGGACCAATGGATATCGAAAAACAGTTAACTCTCATTCATCAATCTCGCTTTTATGATAAATATTCAAAAACCATTGATCGTGAATCAGCGTACGAAAAACTTAAACAAGGTTTTACTATCAATACAGAAAATAATCAAAGTTCAACAGAAGCTAATTCAGAACAAAATCAGTCTAATAAAGAAGAACATGGTGGTATTATGGACTTTTTAAGTTCACTTTTTTTTGGTAAAGCACTTTCAAAAGGTGGCCAAAATGACGGTATAGTTCAAACTATTGCTAAAAGTGCAACCAGACAGGTAGTTAATCAAATTGGAAGACAAATTACCCGAGGGATTTTGGGCGGTTTAAAAAAATAAGCTAGATTAGAAACAAATAAACTACAAAAAGGAGTTATAGATGTTAAAATTGTTTATTGAATGGTACAAAAAACGCTTTAGTGATCCACATGTGGTATCGCTAATGATTGTTATCATAGTCCTGTTTTTTATCATCTATTTCTTCAACAAAATTTTGCTGCCCATCTTAATTGCCATTGTTTTATCATACCTGCTTGATAGACCGGTCAATTATTTACAACGAAAAAAAGTTCCTCACACATTAGCTGTTGTTATCGTATTACTGCTGTTTATGTTTGTTGGTTTAACTGGAATTATGATTTTGTTACCTTTGATTTGGCAACAGGGTGTTAGCTTAATAACCAATATTCCAAATATGTTGAATTTTGTTAATAAATTTATAATGTCTTTACCAGAACATTATCCTGAGCTGATTGATGTTGGTTTATTTGATTCAATGCTTCAAGGTATAACTAGTAAAGTTATGCAAACAGGTAACTCATTATTGCAGTTTTCAATTAGCTCACTATTTAGTATAGTTTCTGTTGCGATAAACACGGTATTAGTCCCAATTATTATGTTTTTTTTATTGAAAGATAAATCGAAAATATGGGGATATTGCTCAAAGGTATTACCAAAAAATAGAACAATATTAAATAAAGTTGCTACAGAAATGGATCAACAAATATCTAATTACATAGTAGGTAATGTTGTGCATATTATTATTTTAACTGTTTGTGTATATATTCCTTTTTGGTATTTTGGCTTAGATTATGGACTTTTATTAGCGGTATTAGTTGGTCTTTCAGTACTTATTCCTTATATCGGCATTATTATTTCAAGTATACCTATAATATTAATTGCACTTTTTCAATGGGGTTTTACTGCTCAATTTGGGTATCTAATGTTCTTTTATATTCTTATTCAGGCATTAGATGGTAACCTATTGGTTCCTTATCTTTTCTCTGAAAAACTCAATCTCCATCCATTAGTTATTATTGTTGCTGTGATCATTTTTGGCGGATTATGGGGATTTTGGGGTGTGTTTTTTGCTATTCCTCTAGCAACATTAGTGAAAGCGATTATTAATGCTTGGCCGAATCTTGAAGAGATAAATAGTATAAAAAATGAAAAAAAAGCAGATTAGTTCAATAATCTGCTTTAATTAAGGGATTAACTATGGGTTTTAAGATATTCTAAAACCATAGTGTGATGATTGGTGGTTTTAAAATCATCAAAGACTTTTTCGATTTTACCATCTTTACCAATCAGAAAACTTATACGATGAATACCGTCATAAGTTTTTCCCATAAACTCTTTTTCACCCCAAACACCAAAAGCATCAGAGGTTTTATGGTCTTCATCTGAAAGCAGGGTAAAATTTAGCAATTCTTTATCGACGAAACGTGATAATTTTTCAGGTTTATCCGTACTAATACCAATAACAACTACATTATATTTCTCAAAATCATCAGCACTGTCACGTAAATTGCAAGCTTGTACTGTGCAACCAGGTGTCATCGCTTTAGGATAGAAATAGAGCAAAATTCGCTGACCTTCAAAATCTTTTGAACTAATTTGTTCGCCATCTTGGTCAGGTAGAGAAAATTGAGGTGCTTTTTCACCTTCTTTTAGTGGATTAACCATAAATTTATTACCTATGTTAATAGTTAAAATTTTAATTGCTATGGGTTTAATTTACTATATTTTACCAATTTAACTTATGTTTTTAAAAAAACGACTTGCTGCATCAATTGTATGATTGATTTCTTTATCTGTGTGCATAAGTGACATGAAACCTGCTTCGAAAGCTGAAGGTGCGAAGTAAATCCCCTCGGCTAACATATGATGATAGAATTTTTTGAATAATTCAATATCACAATTCATTACATCCTTATAACTGCTCACTTCTAGAGCAGTTGTAAAGAAGAATCCAAACATTCCACCAGCATGATTAACTACAAAAGGAACATTAAATCGCTTTGCCTCTGAAAATAGGCCATTAACTAATGTGACGGTTTTTTCTTCTAATTCTTGGTAAATACCAACATCTGTCAATTTTGTCAATGCAGCATAACCAGCTGCCATAGCAACAGGATTACCAGAAAGCGTTCCTGCTTGATAAATTGGTCCAATTGGTGCTAATTGTTGCATGATTTCTGCTCGACCACCAAAAGCTCCGACCGGCATACCACCGCCGATAATCTTACCTAAACAAGTCAAATCTGGAATAATATCATAATACTCTTGAGCTCCGCCTAACGCGACCCTAAAGCCAGTCATTACCTCATCAATAATTAATAAAGCACCATAATTATCACATAAACTTCTTAATCCTTGTAAGAATGACTTTTTAGCGGGAACACAATTCATATTGCCTGCGACGGGCTCAATAATAATCGCGGCTATCTCATCGGGAAACTGCTCAAATTGTTTTTTTACCGATTCTAAATCGTTATAATCACAGACTAAGGTATGTTTAACAAAATCTTGCGGTACCCCAGGAGAAGTCGGGTGACCAAAAGTAAGTGCTCCAGAACCCGCTTTAACTAATAAATAATCCGCATGTCCATGATAACAGCCTTCAAATTTGATTATTTTGTCACGACCGGTATAGCCGCGGGCAAGGCGTATTGCACTCATGGTTGCCTCAGTACCTGAATTTACCATGCGTAACATCTCTATAGATGGCATCAATTGGGTAACGAGGTTAGCCATTTTGGTTTCAATTTCGGTTGGTGCTCCATAGCTTAAACCTTTACGAACAGCATTAATCACAGCCTCTGCTACATCAGGGTCATTATGTCCTAAAATCATTGGTCCCCAAGAACCAACATAATCAATGTATGCTTTTTCATCAACATCATAGATATATGCACCATCAGCTTTCTCAATAAATAACGGCGTACCACCAACGCCATTAAAAGCTCGTACGGGAGAATTAACCCCTCCGGGCATAAAAGTTAATGCTTCGCGGTAAAGCTTTTTTGATTTAAATGTTTTAAGCATAGTTATCATCTTTTTAAAGAAATAGTTGTCGTATTTATTCATAAAATTAACTTAAATTCAAGCAAGCCATTACAAATTTAACTAATTAATGTTTTCATTTTGTATTTTCTTTTTTCAGGAGTATATAATATAAAAGTACTTATAGTAGGAGAATAAAATGAGCGATGCGTTACCAATTAACTTTACTGATGCTGCTGCAAATAAAGTAAAAAACCTAATAACGGAAGAAGAAAATCCAAATCTAAAATTAAGAGTCTATATAACAGGCGGTGGTTGTAGTGGATTCCAGTATGGTTTCACATTTGACGAAAAAGTAAATGAAGATGACCTTGAGATCGAAAAAAATGGTGTTTCACTTCTTATAGATCCGATGAGCCTACAGTATCTTGTAGGGGGCACAATAGATTATGTTGAAGGATTACAAGGTTCACGCTTCGTAGTTGATAACCCTAATGCAACAACGACCTGTGGTTGTGGATCATCTTTCAGCATCTAATAAATTCTAAGTCATCAATCTAAATTTTCATTATTATTCATATCAAAACCGAATTTTAAGGGAATTAATTAAAAATTCCCTTAAATGTGACAAACATTGAGCAATTAGACAATTATTTTAAA
>CAMLIK010000109.1 GCA_946480175.1 uncultured Gilliamella sp. | reverse complement strand
ATAGCAGCATCAAAATCACTAGTAAATTGACTACCAGCAATAACCTTATCAGCATTACCCGTTCCATCAAGTTTAAACATGGTTATGTTTTGGTTATTAATCAATTCGAGGATTCGTTTATGGAAGTTAGTATAATAATTTGGCCCTGACAAGGCTAATTTACCGTCCATAGTTTCATAACCAAATTCAGGCGCATTAGCAACACGTTTATCACGTGGTTTATTATAACCGCCCCATGGTGATAACCAAATCCCAAGTGCCGTTTGATATTTATCAGAAGCTGTTTTCAAATTATTAAATTCATTAGGGAAATTGGCACTAAATCCCCAGTTACCCTTTAGATTATCCCAACCATCGTCAAATAAATATCCATCCAATTTTACCTGACGTTTTTTTACCAACTCTTCACCATATTGATCAATTCTCAATAAAGCTTCTTTTTCTGTATAAGGATTAAAGAATCCTATATCTAGCCATGAGTTATAGTGTAAATAAGGACTATATGGACGTTGACGAACACTATCAATGAACTGGTTAATGTTACGTCTTAACTGACCTTTTTCATAAGTACCAATGTAAGTTTTATAACTTAAAGTATGTTCAGCTTGTAATGGAATAGCTTGTGGAATTTTTTGTGATACACCGCCTTCATAAGCAACGGTATTGGTTAGTGGATTTTCTGGAATGATAAAAAAAGTATCACTAATAATCGGTGAACTTACTACTGAACCATACACAAATGGTGCCTGTGAATGGAATGGCATTAATGAAACTGATGACATTGAAAGTGCTTTATTTTTAGGCGTGATTCTTAATTCATAACTCGCAAAATGTTTATCATCATTTAGATTAACGACAGTTTCAATCGACATATCATGACCAGTGTAATTTAATGTCATGCCTGTATCTTGTTGTTGCACTTTATCTAGTGAAAAATCTTTATCGGTTAACTTATCTCCTGATACTAAAACAATCTCAAACAACGTTTCAATTTTTACCGAATCATTATTCAATGGATTAATAATATTTAGTGCTGTAATACTATTTTGACTATCATCCTTAGACAATTTAACTTGAGCATTTTTTCCTGATAACTGATAATCTTTAGCCCAAGCAGCGCCTGTTGGTAAAAACAATGCAGATAACACACCTAACACAACCAATTTTTTCATATTTTTTTTCATTATTACCTCCTGAAGGATAAACAATTTTATTTCCATAAGCACATATTAGACTTAGTATAAGCATCAAATATTGATGAAATTGTGATCTTCTTGGCAGTTTATTAGAATCGCTAAATTGCCAAAAAAATGGTTAAATTTGCTTTGTAGTGAAAGATATATATTTAGCTAAAATTAATTACCTCTATTTTTTTGTTACCATAAATCAAGTTGTTTCTCAATTAGCCATAGGTAATAACGAAAGGTAGTGTTAGCAATGGATGAAATATTGTTTTTATTTTTCGATATGATAAAGATCACAATTTTAAAATAAACTTATTGGCAAAAGCCAAAAATTCGAGAATAAAATTTAATAACGATACTTAATAACCAAAAAGGTAACACTTAGTGTTACCTTTCAAAGTTACAACATAGAACAAGTGCTATTTTTTAGTATGATGAGGATCTTTAACTGAATCACCTTGACCACTCACCACATACCAACCATTCTTACTATGCGGTTTTTTATTATGATCAGGACAAGGGGGTAACGATTTTTTACTTTGGTTTGAATATACATAGCCACAATCAGCACATTTATAAGTGCCAGCTGAAACATCACTACCGTATGCAGCAAATTTTTGTACCATTATAAGCTCCTCCAGTAAAATGTTATAAATAATAAGCCGATTTGCTTATTACAGTTATATATAAACGCTGATTGAAACAAAAATCAAGTCAAGATTGAATAAACTCTCAGTATCTTCGCTAAAAGAGCTTTAAAATATAAAAAATTTAGATTTTTAAATTTAAATACTCGATAAAATGAGCAACGTAATTCTGTCTTATCTCAAATTGATAATAATGGCGTATTAAAAGCAATTGACAAATAACAAAAGGTACCCAATCATATTTAAAATAACTGACGAACACTTAATAAAATGCAGCTAATTTTTTAAAAGGCTTTCTTAATATATTTTACTTTATGAGTAAGAATCATTGGATTGTTTAACAAGAAAAAAACAACATAAACATCTTAAAATTTTAATCAAAACTAAAATAATGTAACCTAAAAAACAACCGAGCGTAGGAATAAACGTCGCAAGGATGAATCCTAAATCATAATTGTAACTATAATCAAAATAATCAAAATAAAAATTTAAAATACCAAACCAGCAAAAAGAAAAAACTAATCCACAAAATAATCCTATAAAAGAAGTTAATAAATGTGTCCGAGGTGTAATAAATAATTTTATTAATTGTATTAGGAAAAAAACAATTTCAAAAACTATTGTTATACAAAATATTATCTGAAGGACATCTTCAGCTACATGACTACTATAGAATTTGCTTTTTAATGAAAAAATATTATAAGTAATTATAAATGCAAAATAAGTAACCCAAAAAAGACAGATCCAGAATTTATCTTTAGATAAATATTTAATAATTTTGGGCATAATTAATCCTTAAAAACTTAAGTTAACTTCACTGTTAACCGGTAAAATCTCATCCAATTAAATATGATTACACGCTAATAAAATTAATATTTAACTGCTTAGTAATCAGTTATTCATTCTACTTTAGATGGCTAAATAATTCTCTCAAACAATATCAAAAAAACGACAGGTAGTCAAAAAAATATCATTTAGATAAAACACAATATAAAAAAATATAACATTCTGATAAGTATTAAAATAATATAACTTATAAAACTACCAATCGCAGACAAAAAAGCCCAAACAAGAAACCCTAAACCATCCCATCCCCCACTATTATATTGGTCGAAATAAACATATAAAATAAATAGCCAAACAAAAGAAAATGTTAACCCCCAAAATTAATCCTAAATAAGAGGTTAACAAATGTGGACTATTAACAACAAATTGTTTTATCAGCATTGAGAGAGAGAAAGAAAATAATTTCAACTACAACCGCTATAGCAAATAAAACATCAACAATTGGCGATTTTATAAAACTACATAATTATGTTATGTCCATACTAAAGTAGAATATGAAGAAGAAACCGATCAATACAGAATCTTTAAGCAAATATTTAATAACGTTTAATACATCTAATCCTTGAAAATATCATTAAACTTCCCTGTTAATCTGTTGGAGAATTGTTTATTAATAACGTTTTTTTAAGGATTTAGTTTAGTTTAATATTGTTAAAAAAGTAATTTAGGTATGGTGAAATTGATATCTATATTTTTAAAAATTACTATTACTGATATTGTGCAAACAAAATAACTTCAAGCACATTTTTAATTGCTTTTGTTCAGGATTAAGCTGCAAGATAGATACTTGCAGCTCTTTGAATTGGCAAAAATTATTCTAACTAATAAGTATGAAAATATTGCTGAATTAACTCAGGATCTTTAGTTTTAGTTAATGCTGTCATGAGTAAAATTCGGGACTTTTCTGTATTAAGAGAATCTGAAACCAATCCAGGTAGTTTTTTATTTACAGGAACTATACCACTACCTGTTCGTGATGAACGCACAACGATAATACCAGCATTTTCGGCTTTTTTTATTCCTTTTTCACTTCTAACCGATGTGGAGCCTGCACCTGATCCAGCATATACAATGCCATCAACATGATTTTCGATCGCAGCATCAAACAAATACTCTGGATCATCCTGATAACCATATAAAATAATCACTTTGGGTAACTCTTTAACAGCGCTAAGATCAAAAATAGAATTTAATGTATGAAGTTTATCAATCTTTGTTTCAAAATGTGGTTTTGCAGCTA
Organism: uncultured Gilliamella sp.; assembly: GCA_946480175.1. GTDB lineage: Bacteria > Pseudomonadota > Gammaproteobacteria > Enterobacterales > Orbaceae > Gilliamella. The sequence goes on along the minus strand of CAMLIK010000109.1, from coordinate 1,980 downwards.
TGAAAACGCCTAAATATCCCTGTTCTGCGGCTTTAAAGGTATCTGTAGTTGTGCCATTAGTCTTTGTTATAAATCGGGCTGAGCCTATTCTATCATTAAGTACAACCATAACACCTCGCCCTTTAGCTTCTCGAGTAGATGCCAATGTCACAGCTTCTAATAGATTCATTGGCCCATCGGCACTGATAGCGGTCGCGGGACGCATAGCAGCAGTCAATACAACGGGTTTATCACTTTTTACCGTTAATTGAAGAAAATAGGCAGTTTCTTCAAGTGTATCTGTACCATGGGTAATTACAACACCATCGACATCATCTTTTGCTAATAGTTCATTCACACGTTTTGATAGTTTTAAGATAATATCACTGGTCATATCATTACTGCCGATATTAGCTACTTGCTCACCATCGATCTGAGCGATATCTTTTAATTCAGGAACAGCATCAATTAATGTTTGAACACCTAATTCCCCGGCTTTATAACTAACAGTATCGGTATTGCTTGCAGCAGAACCGGCTATTGTTCCACCGGTTGCCAAAATAACAACATGAGGAAGTTTTGTCTCGCCAAAACAAAATGTACTCATTAAGAATAGAGTTGTGAAAAGTATTATTTTATATTTCATCTTTTTTCCTTATAGATAGTAAATAAATATCCTTTTATTTACCATGCAAAATCCAGACCAATTTAAATAAAATTAAATTGTCGCTAAAAATATCTCAATAAATAATTTGAATTATTAAAATACGAAGTAAATATAACAAGGGCATGCTTTATCTATTATTAAAATGAATGCACCTAAATGATGCAATTTGCTCTTAATGATTCCACTTTAAAAATATTATAGAGAATGTCCTACTTTTTTATGTACTATTTTAGGTGATAGTTACAGTTGATCTACACCTAAAAACTAATTCATTTTTACCATTATTCTTTACTATAAAAAATTCAATGATTCTACTGGGAGATTGAGGATTGAAAGAAACAAAAAAGCTAGTAATACAATTAGTATTACCAACTTTTTAATTATTGATTTATATTAATAATAGAAAGGGAGCTTTACTCCCACTCAATAGTCGCTGGCGGTTTTCCGCTGATATCATAAACCACTCGTGATATGCCATTTACTTCGTTGATGATACGGTTTGATACTCTTCCTAAAAAGTCGTATGGAAGATGCGCCCAGTGGGCAGTCATAAAGTCGATGGTTTCTACGGCACGCAGTGAGACAATCCAATCATAGCGGCGTCCATCACCCATGACGCCAACCGAGCGTACTGGTAAAAATACGGTAAATGCTTGGCTAACTTTGTGATACAAATCAGCTTTGTAGAGTTCTTCGATAAAAATCGCATCGGCTTGTCTTAATAAATCACAGTACTCTTTTTTCACTTCACCTAATACGCGTACACCTAAACCAGGTCCAGGGAATGGATGACGATAAAGCATATCGTAAGGTAAACCAAGTTCCAAACCAACTTTACGTACTTCGTCTTTAAATAACTCCCGTAATGGTTCAACTAAGCCCATTTCCATATCTTCAGGTAATCCACCCACATTGTGATGTGATTTAATGACATGTGCTTTACCTGTATCAGCGGCCGCGGATTCAATAACATCGGGATAAATAGTCCCTTGAGCAAGCCATTTTACATCTTTCAGTTTTGCGGCTTCTTCATCGAAAACTGCAACAAATTCACGACCAATGATTTTACGTTTAGCTTCTGGATCGGCTTCGCCTTCTAGTGCGGTCATAAAACGATCTTCAGCATTAACTGCGATAATATTTAATCCAAATTTATCACCAAACATCTCCATCACTTGCTGTGCTTCATTTAAACGTAATAAACCATGATCCACAAAAACGCAGGTTAGCTGATCGCCGATGGCTTGATGTAATAATAGTGCAGTAACCGAAGAATCAACACCACCAGATAGACCTAACAATACTTTATCTTGACCAACTTTCTCTTTAATACG
>CAMLIK010000108.1 GCA_946480175.1 uncultured Gilliamella sp. | reverse complement strand
TGTATCTAGTAAGATTAGATAAATGGTTATGGGCGGCTCGGTTTTATAAAACTCGCTCCATCGCTCGTGATATGATTGATGGTGGCAAAGTCCACTATAATGGTCAACGAGCAAAGCCAAGTAAAATTGTTGAAGTTGGCGCAATATTAACCCTTAGACAGGGCAATGAACAAAAAACAATTCGTGTTTTAGCCATTAGTGATCAACGTAGGCCAGCTAGAGAAGCTGAATATCTTTACCAAGAAACCTTGGAGAGCATTACCAAACGGGAAAATATTGCTGAGGCTCGAAAACTTAACGCATTAACTATGCCGCATCCTGATCGACGACCAGATAAAAAAGAGCGGCGGACATTAATTAAATTTAAATATGATAGACAACAAGGCAATTAATATGGATACCTTAAATCGGTTTTTATTTGATAATCATCCTATTCGTGGAGAAATTACTCGACTTGAAAACACATACCAATCTATTTTAGAAAACCATAATTATCCTATTGCGATACAGAATTTATTAGGTGAATTATTAGTAGCAACCAGTTTATTAACTGCAACGTTGAAATTTGACGGCGATATCGCAGTGCAGTTACAAGGGGATGGACCATTGACGTTAGCGGTAGTCAATGGCAACAATCAACAAGAATTACGTGGTGTTGCGCGCGTAAATGGTGAAATTGCCGATAATGCAACTCTCAAAGAAATGGTTGGTAACGGTTATATTGTAATTACCATAACACCTAAAGGAGGCGAGCGTTATCAAGGTATTGTTGGATTAGAAAAAGAGACGCTAATTGGTTGTATTGAAAATTACTTTATGCAGTCTGAACAACTGCCAACGCGTTTATTTGTTAAAACTGGCGTATATAATAACCAGCCAATGGCGGCCGGGATTTTATTGCAAGTGTTGCCTGCAAATGAAAATACTCAAGCGTCGTTTGAGCATTTAAGTGCATTAACTGAAACAATTACCCGTGATGAGTTATTTCAGCTTCCTACCGATGAGATTTTGTATCGTCTTTATAATCAAGAGGAAGTGCGTCTGTTTGAAACACACCATATTGTATTTAAATGTGGTTGTTCACGACAACGTTGCGAGGATAGTTTAATGACATTACCGGCTAACGAAGTTGATGATATTTTAAATGAAGATGGCGGTAAGATTGATATTCATTGCGATTATTGCGGTAAACATTATCTGTTTGATGCTATCGACATAGCGGAGTTAAGAAACAAGAAAAATAATAATTATCATTGATTTATAAAAGTGCCACTAAGATTGTAAAATTTTAGTGGCAAAGTGAAATATAGGGAATTAAACCCGCATCTAATTTAACAGAATCGAATTTATTTACCAACCAATATTATCTGTTTTGCATAATTTTTTTGTAAGCGATCTTTACAAAATAAACCTTTAATTACAAAAAAGATCATTAGGTGAATTTATTGTTTGAATAAATTAAATTTACCGACCAACAATTTGAATATCTTCAACGATTGCTAGTTTACCTGTTACCTTCCATTTAATATTGAAATGATATAATGAGATGGCATAGGTTTGTTCATGACAGTTTTTTCGTTTATAAGCAGGTCTAGGATCTTGTGATATTACTTGTTCAATTAGTATGGTAAGTTGAGGATAATTTTGCTGGGATTCTAGAAATAATTTAGCTTGTACTGAAAACGAAACTTCAAGCTGCTGTTCCGGGATGATTTGCGCGTAACCCGCGTTTGCCTCAGGATGACTGTCACAGTAAGGTAAGTAGGGTTTTATATCAATTACTGGTGTACCATCTACGAGATCTAATCCCTCAATCTTTAAAATGACTTGATTTTGTTCAACAATAATATCAAGCAATTTTACAACTGAAAGACCAATATTATTAGGTCTAAATGGGGATCTAGTCGCAAATACGCCTAAGCTTTTGTTTCCACCTAAACGTGGAGGACGCACCATTAATCGCTTTTTGGTCGGATCAACTTGGTGAAAATGAAATAAAATCCATATGTGAGAAAATTGTTCTAATCCTTTAACACTGATAGGATCGTTATATGGTGCAATTAAATGCAATTCACCTTGAGCAACTTTAACCAAATTGGGTTGACGTGGTACAGCAAATTTTTCTCTGTAAGGTGAGCGGATGACACCAATTGGTTCAAATTGATATGTCATTATTGATTACTTAATTATTTTAAAGGGTTCCGTCGACAATGCCGACGGAATTGAATAAGTCATAATTCAACATTACCAACCACGAATTGCGCCACCATTAAATATTTGGTCGGCTTTTTGTGCTACGGCATCAGTTTGGTAAGCTTTAACAAAGTTTTTCACGTTTTCATTATCTTTATCAGCTTCACGCGATACGATGATGTTAACATATGGAGACTCTTTATCTTCAACAAAAATACCATTTTTGCTTGGTGTTAAATTTGCTTGCCCAGCAAATGCGTTGTTAATAATAGCGAGATCGACTTGTGAATCATCTAATGAACGAGGAAGCATTGGTGCTTCAAGTTCGATAATTTTATATTCATATGGATTACTAGTAATATCAAGTACCGTCGGTAATAAGCCTTTTGCTTTATCAACAGTAATTAAACCTTCATGTTGTAATAAAAGCAATGCACGACCTAAATTCGTTGGATCATTAGGGATGGCAATTGTTGATTTAGCTGGAATAAAGAATGTTTCGCCACGAGGTGACGTTACTTTTACTCCTTCACCTGTTTCACTGTTATTATCAATCGGTTTTAATTTATTTGAGTAACTTGCAATAGGATAAACAAATGAGTTACCAACAACGGTTAATTTATAACCTCTTTCTTTGATTTGCTCATCTAAATATGGTTTATGTTGAAAAGCGTTAACATCGATTAATCCATCATTTAATGCTTGATTAGGGGTAACGTAATCATTGAAAATGACAAGTTCAACATCTAGGTTATAAAGGTTTTTAGCTTGTTGTTTTGCTACTTCAGCTACTTCTTGTTCAGGACCTGAAATTACACCAACTTTAATAGAACTTACTTTTGTTGGTTCTGCAGGTTTGTTATCAGTTGCGGTTGATTGTTTATTGTCACAGCCAGTTAAGAAAAATGCACTTACCAATGTGGTAATTAGCGCTAATTTTTTTATAGACATAAATTTCTCCAAAATTAATGATGGGTAACGCGTTTAACTATAGTATTGCCAATAAATTGAATTAGGAATACAAATATAACTAATAATATAACAACTGTATTCATTATAGCAGGCTTATAACTATTATAACCATATTGAAGAGCTAGTTGACCAAGACCCCCAGCACCTACTGCTCCACCTAATGCTATGTAGCCAGTTAATGTTATTAAAGTTATTGTCATACTATTAATAATTATTGGTAATGATTCAGGAAGTAAAACCTTATACACAATTTGTAATTGTGTCGCGCCCATTGAACGAGCTGCTTCTATCAATCCTTTTGGAATATCCAGTAATGCATTTTCAATCATTTTTGCAATTAAAGGAGCAACACCAATACTTAATGGAACTAAAGCGCCTTGTCTTCCTAAAAAAGTGCTTTGTCCAGTGGTGAATTCCATTACGTCCACTGTAAATGGTTTTATCCACACGATTAATATAATGAAAGGAATGGCACGGAATATATTTGTTACAAATGAAACGATATTATGAACAATATAGTTCTCTAGAATGTTTCCTTTTCGGGTTACATATAAAATTATGCCTAGCGGTAATCCAATCAGTGTTCCATATAAGCCTGATAAAAAAACCATATAAATAGTATCATCTGTAGCTTGCGCAATTTTAAATAGCATTGCCTCATTAAAGCCATTAAATGAAGAACAAAAAGCAACAAAATCTGCCCAGAAACCATGCTGAGCTAAATAGCGAAATAGTGATTCAAATGGTTTAAATGGAGGGATAAAATCAAACATAGCCTAAAACCTCAACTTTGGTGTTGTTATTTTCTAAAAACGCAATTGCAGAAGCTGTGCTTTTCTGTTTTCCTTTCATTTCTGCTAACATTAAACCAAATTTAACACCACCAGCATAATCCATCTGAGCACTAATAATATTACTATCAATTTCGAATTCTTTAGCTATTTGAGACAGTAAAGGTAAATCAACCGACACACCAGAAAATTCTAAACGAACAAGTGGATTAAGTCCCTCTTTATGTTCTGGTTTAAGTCTTGCCAAATAATCATCTGGAATAGTGAGGTGTAAGGTCGATTGAATAAATTGTCTTGCGATATCAGTTTTTGCATGTGAAAACATTTCTCCGACTGAAGATTGTTCAACTAATTCACCGTCACTAATTACCGCTACTTGGTCGCAAATCTGTTTAACAACATCCATTTCATGGGTGATTAATAAAATGGTTAACCCCAGTTTTTGGTTAATATCTTTTAATAATGCCAAAATTGAGCGTGTTGTTTCAGGGTCAAGTGCGCTGGTTGCTTCATCACATAATAATACTTTAGGATCGCTTGCTAACGCTCTAGCAATAGCAACGCGTTGCTTTTGTCCACCAGATAAATTAGCTGGGTAAACATCCGCTTTTTCACTTAAACCAACCAGTTCAATAAGTTCATTTACCTTTTGTTTAATTACCGCTTTAGGGGTTTTATTTAATTCAAGTGGAAAAGCGATGTTATCAAATACTGTTCTAGATGATAGTAAATTGAAATGCTGAAAAATCATACTGATTTTTCGACGTACTTCAATTAATTTTCGATTAGGTAAATGGGTGATATCGTGACTATTAAAAAATATTTTTCCGCTAGTTGGTTTTTCTAATAGGTTTACACAACGTATTAATGTACTTTTACCAGCACCAGACTTGCCAATAACACCATAAATTTTACCTTTTGGAACATATAATGAAATGTCCTTTAAAGCATGAATAGTGGTTTTATTGTGCTTAAATGTTTTTGAGATGTGTTCAAGTTTTATCATAATATATACTAAGAAATATGAATAGATAAATATTAAGACGTCTAGACATCTAAGTCAATCAATAATATCCTATACAAAAATTAGATAGATACGCCTCTAAAAGGAAGATGATTAAATATGAAACCAGCTATATTTTTAGATCGAGATGGTACAATTAATATAGATTACAATTACGTCCATACTATTGATAAATTTCACTTTATTGATGGTGTTATTGACGCAATGCAAGAGCTCAAAAAGATGGGTTTTTTGCTTGTTATCACGACCAATCAATCTGGTATTGCTAGAAATATATTTACAGACGAACAATTCAACACCTTAACCGAATGGATGGATTGGTCACTACAAGACCGAGGTGTTGACATCGATGGTGTGTATTATTGTCCTCATGATCCTCTTGTTGATGATTGTGAATGTCGAAAGCCAAGTCCTGGTATGATTCAAAGTGCTGCTAAAGAACTCAATATTGATATTGCAAATTCCTATATGGTTGGTGATAGAATTTCAGATTTATTATCCGGTAAACGAGCGGGTGTTAAAAAAACAGTATTGGTTAAAACAGGTGATGTAATAACGGAAGAAGCTATAGCTCAAGCTGATTGGTTAATTGATAGTTTAGCTGATTTGCCGAAAAAAATTAAGGCAGAATCATAAATGTCAGCCTTAAAAATAATATACTTTATATAATAGGTAATTTAACCAATACATTAAGGGACGAAAGGTCAATTTATTACAAAATGTATAGTTTTAGTTTATTTTTAATGCTTTTTGTGTAAAAAAAAGACAAACAGCAATAAATATTGCAATAATCACTTGCACGTTTTTTTATACTCCCTATAATGCGCATCCACTGACACGGCGTCAGCGATAAGTAGACAAAAACAGTGTAAGTGAACAAGATCAAAAATTTTAAAAAAAGATCTTGACGAATAAAAAGGTGTAGCGTAGTATACGC
>CAMLIK010000107.1 GCA_946480175.1 uncultured Gilliamella sp. | reverse complement strand
GCCCATTTACTATGACCTGCCATAAAATTCTCCAGATTAAATAATTTAAAAATCGAGCTATTTTAACAAACTTTTAGCTAAAGTTCATTATCAATCTCTTTATTCCTTTTTTGTTGTTAATAATAAGGTTTTTATTATGATAATTTCAATAAACACTAATTAAGTTGATCGAGATCACAAGTTTATATTTTATCCATTGCAACAAATTTATTTTCAATAGATTATATCGCTATCGAAACGTTTCGATGAAAAATTTCGTTATTATTCTGAGGATCAAATTATGTATAAAAGTAGGTTGTTCAACTCTGAAATAATTCAAATTTTATCCAAAATGGGACATACCGATCAAATCGCTATAGGTGATGCTGGTTTGCCAATCCCTGAAAATGTTAAAAGAATAGATCTGGCGCTTACTTTTGGTTTGCCATCATTTTTACAAGTTTTTGAATCTGTATCTGAATCTATGCAAATTGAAAAAGTCATTTTGGCCGAAGAGATCTTTGAGCATAATCCTGAAATACACAAAAAAATATTAGAACAAATTCAACAAGTAGAGAAATTTCAAAAAAATAAAATTGATATCACCTATATCACTCATGAAATGCTAAAAATTCAAACCAACAAATGTAAAGCGGTAATTAGAACCGGTGAATGTTCACCATACGCGAATATTGTTCTACAGTCTGGTGTAATTTTTTAAAAATTAATTTAAAACAATGAGATGGTTATGAGCGATACTTTATTACAGCTTACTGATATACATAAATCCTTTCCTGGTGTTAAAGCACTTTCAGGGGCTAATCTGACTGTTAAAGCTGGTCAAGTGATGGCTTTGATTGGCGAAAATGGTGCGGGTAAATCTACGTTAATGAAGGTACTCACTGGGATATATAAGAAAGATGCTGGTGAAATTATTTATCTTGGCAATAAAGTTAATTTTAATGGGCCAAAATCTTCACAAATGGCGGGTATTGGCATTATTCATCAAGAATTGAATTTAATTCCGCAATTAACTATCGCTGAAAATATATTTTTAGGTCGGGAATTTAGTAATAAATTTGGCTGTATAAATTGGAAAAAGACTTATGCTGAAGCTGATAAATTATTAGCACAACTACATTTGGATTATAACAGTCGAAGATTGATTAGTGATTTGTCGATAGGTGAGCAGCAAATGGTCGAAATTGCCAAAGTACTTAGCTTTAACTCTAAAGTTATCATTATGGATGAACCAACCGATGCCCTTACCGATACCGAAACTGCCTCGTTATTTGAAGTCATTAACAAACTTAAAAAACAAAACTGTGGCATTGTCTATATTTCTCATCGTTTAAAAGAGATCTTTGAAATTTGCGATGAAGTAACGGTATTACGTGATGGTCAATTTGTCGGTGAAAAGAAAATTTCGGAACTAAGTGAAGATAGTTTAATCGAAATGATGGTAGGTCGTAAGCTTGACGAACAATATCCGCGCATAGAGATGGAACGAGGAAATGTCACTTTACAGGTTAATAACCTTATGGGTAATGGCGTAAACGATATTAGTTTTTCCCTTCATGCAGGTGAAATATTAGGTATCTCTGGCCTAATGGGCGCAGGAAGAACCGAACTGATGAAGATGATTTATGGAGCAAATCCCGCTAAATCAGGAACTATAATTTTAAATGGCAAACCGATTAAAACGCGTTCTCCAAAAGATGGATTAATGAACGGCATTGTTTATATCTCTGAAGATCGTAAAAGAGATGGATTAATTTTAGGTATGTCGGTTAAAGATAATATGACACTCAATGCACTTGGTTATTTTGTTAATCAATTTAACTATTTGAAATTAAAAGATGAACGAAAAGAGGTTGATGACTTTGTTAGATTATTCAATATTAAAACCCCAACAATTAATCAAACAATAGGCTTATTATCTGGTGGTAATCAGCAAAAAGTCGCTATAGCTAAAGGATTAATGACTCGTCCAAGCGTATTAATTCTTGATGAACCGACCCGGGGTGTTGATGTCGGTGCTAAGAAAGAGATTTATCAACTCATCAATCAATTTAAACAACAAGGATTAAGTGTCATCTTGGTATCATCGGACATGCCCGAAGTTCTTGGCATGAGTGATCGCATTTTGGTTATTTATGAGGGAAGAGTAACCGGAGATTTTACTATTAATGAAGCAACACAAGAAAAACTTATGGCTGCTGCCGTAGGAAAAAATACAGGAGAAATCTAATGCTGCAAAACAAAACGCTCAAACATGTATTAGTTGAGCAAAAGTCATTAATAACATTACTTGTATTAATCTTAATCGTTTCATGTTTAAGTGATAACTTCTTTACGTTAAATAACATTTTCAATATTTTGCAGCAAACTTCAATCAATGCAATTATCGCAGTTGGAATGACCTTAGTTATTTTGACTTCTGGTATAGATCTGGCTGTTGGCTCAATATTTGCATTAGCAGGAGCAATTACAGCATCGATGATTGGCGCGGATATTTCACCGTTTATTGCTATATGCGCTGCTTTAATTTTAAGTGCATTATTAGGTGCTTTTTCAGGTGTCATTATTGCGAAAGGTAAGCTTCAAGCTTTTATTGCAACATTAGTAATGATGTTAATCCTACGTGGTGCAACACAGGTATATACCAAAGGAAGTCCAATTTCTACAGGAACTAACGATAATTCGGAAATGTTTGAATGGATCGCATTTGGTCGAGTATTCGGTATTCCTGTGCCAATTATTATTATGATTATTGTGTTTGCCGCGGCTTGGTATTTGTTGAAATATACGCGTTTAGGTCGATATATTTATGCACTTGGTGGTAATGAATCAGCAACGCAACTATCAGGTATCAATGTCGATAAGGTTAAAATTATTGTTTATGCGATGAGTGGTTTACTGTGTGCAGTTGCAAGTACAATTGAAGTTTCAAGATTGTCCTCAGCTCAGCCCACAGCTGGAACAGGTTATGAGATGGATGCAATTGCTGCAGTTGTTCTTGGTGGCACGAGCATGTCAGGTGGGCGCGGTAAAATTATCGGAACCCTTATTGGTGCATTAATTCTAGGTTTTTTGAATAATGGTTTAAATATGTTAGGGGTCGATGCTTATTATCAAATGATTGTCAAAGGTGGAGTTATATTACTTGCGGTTTTAGTTGATAAAAAAACTAATAAGTAATTTTTTCAATAAAAAGTAACTAGGAGAAGGTTATGAGATTAAATAAGTACATTGTTATATTAATAAGTTTTTTATTTGTGTTTCAAGCTTCGGCAAAAGAGAATATTGCTTTAGTAATATCAACTCTAAACAATCCATTTTTTGTTACTTTAAAAGAAGGGGCCGTAAAAAAAGCTAATGAACTCGGTTACGATTTAGTAGTGTTAGATTCACAAAATAATCCTGCCAAAGAATTGGCAAATGTTGAAGATACAATTGTTAAAGGTACTAAGATTATTTTAATTAATCCTACGGATTCAGAAGCTGTTGGTAACGCTGTTTTAGCAGCTAACAAAGCAAATATTCCTGTTATAACACTTGACCGTGGTTCTGTTAAAGGTGAGGTAGTTAGCCATATTGCATCGGATAATGTCGCTGGTGGTAAAATGGCAGGTGATTTCATTGTTAGTAAGCTAGGAAATCAAGCTAAAGTTATTCAATTACAAGGAATTATCGGTACTTCAGCTTCACGTGAAAGAGGTGAGGGATTTAATAAATCACAACAAGAAAATAATTTTACTATTTTAACTGCACAACCTGCCGATTTTGATAGAGCTAAAGGTATGAATGTTATGCAAAACCTATTGACTGCTTATCCTGCTGTTCAGGCTGTTTTTGCTGAAAATGATGAAATGGCATTAGGCGCAATGCGAGCGATTCAAACGTCTGGTCGTACTGACGTTATCGTTGTTGGGTTTGATGGCACCGATGATGGTATTAAATCTGTGGAACGTGGTAAATTAGCCGCAACCGTTGCTCAACAACCCGATAAAATTGGTGCAATTGGGATTGAAATTGCTGATAAAGTCATAAAAGGTGAAAAAGTCAGTACTAATATCCCTGTAGAATTAAAATTAATTAGCAAATAGATTATTTTAGGACGCATAAAGCGTCCTATTTAATTAGGAATTAAATAAATGAAACGCAAAAAATTGATTGTATTAGGTAGTGTTAATGTTGATCATATTTTAACTGTTCCAATGTTCCCTAAACCCGGTGAAACATTATCAGGATCTAGCTATAAAATTTCTTTTGGTGGTAAGGGCGCAAACCAGGCTGTTGCAGCTGGTCGATTAGGCGCGAATATTCAGTTTATTGCAGCTGTAGGAAATGATGAACTAGGTAAAAAAATTAAACAGCAGCTTAAAAATGATAATATTAATACCTGTTCAGTAACTTGTATTGATGGTCAAAATACTGGGGTAGCTTTGATTTTAGTTAATGCTCAAGGTGAAAACCAAATTGCTATTCATGCTGGAGCAAATGCCCAAGTTACGTCAGAGTATTTACTTAAATTTAAAGACGATATTATCAATGCAGATGCCATTTTAATGCAACTTGAAACACCTTTGGCAACAATTGAGCAAGCTGCAAAATTAGCTAAACAAAATAATACTCTGGTAATATTAAATCCAGCACCCGCTCAAAAATTATCAGATGATCTACTTAAACATATTGATATTATTACTCCTAATGAAACTGAAGCTGAGTACCTAACTGGTATTAAAGTCTTAACTGAAAAAGATGCTGAGCAAGCGGCGATGATGTTGCATAAAAAGGGTATCGAAACCGTTATTATTACTTTAGGGAGCAAAGGTGCATGGGTAAGTTCTTCGCAGCGAGGTTCAATCATCGCTGGGTTTAAAGTTAAAGCCATCGATACTATTGGCGCTGGTGATACCTTTAATGGCATGCTTGTTACCGCATTATTAGAAGGTAAAACATTGGAACAAGCGGTTAAATATGCCCATGCAGCTGGAGCATTGTCGGTCACTAAATCGGGAGCTCAAACTGCAGTACCGTTTAGAAATGAAGTAGACGCGTTTGTTAATCAATAAATTGAAGGTAGATTTAACTTGGCAACTATGAAGGATATCGCTAATTTTGCGAAGGTATCAACATCAACGGTATCGCATGTTATTAATAATGATCGTTATGTTAGTCCTACGGTTCGTGAAAAAGTGGAATTAGCTATTGAACAACTAAATTATACGCCATCAGCAATTGCTCGGAGTTTGAAAAGTAATAGAACATTTACTATTGGTATGATAGTAACAACAAGTAATAATCCTTTTTTTTCTGAAGTTGTACTCGGCGTTGAACGTAGCTGCTATGAACTTGGTTATAATTTAATATTGTGCCATACCGAAGGGGACCATCAACGAATGTTAGATAATATAGAACATTTATTACAAAAACGTGTTGATGGTTTACTAGCAATGTGTACTGAAACTCAGTCAATTCCACAACAAATTTTCGCTAAGTATCCTAAACTTGCCATGGTCATGATGGACTGGACACCATTTAGTGGTATATGTGACACCATAAAGGATAATTCTTTGTATGGGGCGACCTTAGCGACAAATTATCTGATCGAACAAAATTATAAAAGGATTGCTTGTATTACTGGACCATTGAACAATACACAAGCTCAATTACGTTTACAAGGCTATAGAAATGCTTTGCAAGCGGCTAATATAGCTATTCTTGCTGGTTATGAAGCACATGGAGATTTTCAGTTTTCATCAGGGGGTGTTGCCATGCAGCAATTATTAGACTTACCTATTCCGCCACAAGCGGTATTTTGTTTTAATGATGCCATGGCGATTGGTGCTTATCAGAGGTTATATCAAAATGGCCTTGAAGCAGGGAAGGATATTGCTATTATTGGTTATGATGATATTGAAATCGCGCAATACATGACGCCTTCGTTAACAACTATTCATCAGCCTAAAGAAGAATTAGGACAATTAGCGGTTGAAACTTTATTAAATCGTATTCAAAATCCAACAGAGTTACCGCATATGCTAACGTTGACTCCTACATTAGTTAAACGATTTTCAGCTTAAATCAATTTAATAAAAAGGTTAAAAAAGCGCCCTCTTAAAACTAAAGTTGGCGCTTTGAAATTATACAGAAATATAGTTTTAGGCTAAGACTAACTCATTCCATATTGTTTTAATTTTTTGCGAAGAGTACCACGGTTGATACCAAGCATATTTGCTGCTCGAGTTTGATTGCCGCGAGTATATTGCA
>CAMLIK010000106.1 GCA_946480175.1 uncultured Gilliamella sp. | reverse complement strand
GCGATCTTCGTTTTTATAGTTGTAAATAATATTAATTAAGAACAACTTTTTTAAGGAATAAGATAAATTATTCTTAAAAATGGCAAAAACCAACAAAATAAAACGACGATAAAAACGAGCCAATACAACATGAGATTTTAAACAACAGATGGTAAGGCGTAATCATTAGGGAAAACGCACAATGAATTTGGTTTAGAGTATAAGTTAACGCCACTAACATTATAGCGATGGATAACTTAAAGCGCCGCTACACGTTCATCTACATTGTTTTACTCTAGATTAAATTATTCAAACTTTAGTGATAATAGGTTTTGATTCGCCGTAATGGTCAGATATTGATGAATTAATACATAGGGAAGTGAATAAAATGCAAATAAAGAAAATAATACTGATATGTATATTGTTCTTATTAAGTTGTGACATTTATGCTGATGAAAACGATAAATTACCACAGCAGCAAAGTCATTCAACGCAGAAATTAGATATATTTACACTTGATTATATTGAATATTTAGGAAATGAATCCGCTTTTTATTTTACCTCGCTATCCGAAAATATTACATTTGACAATTATGATGAAAATGGTGAGGTTATTTTACCTAGAAATCTTCAATTAATTCCAGATACAGTTGGTAACTATAAAAAAGATATATATATTTTAAATAAAGAGTATCGGCAACGATTTATGGAAGCAACAGGGATAGCGGAAACTGATACCTACTATCTTTATGATTATCAGAATAATCAATTAACCACTTACTCTATTAGTAAATTAGAAGTAATCGCAATCATAGATGCTTATAGTATGGATGAAAAACCATGTAAATTTGAGGATTATTATCAATTTGGCTTCAGATTAACTTCCAACCAATTGCCGAAGGCACTCGATCCCGATAGTTACCAAACATTAGTTTATATAGGTAAAGAAAATCCTTTTGCTCTGCAACAACTTACAGCATTAGACTGGAAAAAAATAGACAATGAGGATTTTCCGATAATAAGTGGGATAGAGACATCCTCTAAATTTATTCAGGACAGTTTTAACAAAACTTATCAGGCTAAAGCGAATGGATGGAATTACTATGTTCAAGATCATTTTTCTCAGGAAATTGATATTAATAGTGCTTATTACAGACAGGTAGTTATTAAAGATCAGGGAGAGGCTATTTTATTTAACAGTGAATATGCTTTTAATGATGAGATTATTCCTGCATTTTTAAATGATCAACATCCAGAATTCCAACATAAAGTCCAATGGTCAGGTAAATTATTTAAAAATCAACCTTTAGTAATATTTGGTTTTGAGTGGAAATCATTTGGCTGCCCAGTTATTGATTATATTGACCGATCTTATAAAAGTTTAATAATAAAGTGCGACAATAGGCATTAAGAAAGTTATTCTAACTAAATGATTTCTTTGTAGCAGTATGATTTAGTTTTTAGCATAATAAAATATATATCTCAATAAAATGAGACATTAATTAACATGATATTATCAATTTGATAAACATAATTATTCACTGATGGCGTAAAGAGAAACCAGTTAAAACTAGTTCCATTTAAATATATTCTTTAATCCCAATAAATATATAGGATAGGGCAGTTGTGAATTAAATGTTTGTAACAGAGAAGATTATTTTTTATTATTAAGAAAAAATAATTGGCCAAATCAGCCTTGTTAGTTCAAAATTAAATCAGCGATTATTGAAAACTAATAATTAACAATAAGTTAAAATTATTGCGATGCCATATGGATGTGAGAAGTATATTTAAGGAAAATGGTGAACTAATAAATGAAAAATAAATTAATTAGCTTTCTGTTTACAATTTTTGCCTTATCATCAATTAGTTTTTGCAGTAGCGCGGAAATGTTAGGTGGAAACAAATTATTAGAATGGGAAGGGGGACATTATAGGGAAGATATTCGAATGTATACACTCACCTCGATAGATTATATTAAAGATGAGCCCGAATTTGACTTTATTTCATTATCTGATGATGTTGTTTTATATGATAACAAATACAAAAAAGATATCTATTTAATTCCAAGCACTGAAAAAAAAACTTATAAAAAAGAACAATATTTACTCACGGGTTCATACCGTACTAAATTGCTCAATTTGGCAGGTATATCAGAAGATGATACAGTATTTATCTATGATTACTTAAATAATAAATTAAAATCGGTTCCTGTTTATGGGTTGAATACTTTTGCTGTCGTGAATACTTATTATCATCCTCATGAACCTTATGAATTAGATGCATATATGTTTGGATTTAAATTAAATTCAAACATGTTTGATCAATATGCATCCTATATTGTCTATATAGGTAAGGAAAATCCTTTTCTACAGAAACCCTTAACTCCACTAGTTTGGCATCAAATTGATAGCAAAGACTTTCCTGTTCTTGAAAGTGATGACGAAATTACTTCCCTTATACCTGTATATAATCCAGAAGATTTAATAAAGGGTGATAATTTTATGGCTGAAGCGATCGGTCTACGCTTTTATATACAAAATTATGAAACACCAAGCAAAAACGAAATCATTATAAGACATTTAATTATCTTAGATTCTGATTCAAATATGATAACAAATGTGGTTCACGGTTATTTTGAAGGAGGAATGCTTTTACCATTAAGCAGTTCAATAGATGACAATAAAGAAATATTTCAATGGGTCGGAAGCATTTTAAAAAATGAACCGCCAGTTATATTTGATTTTAGTAGTGAAGCATTTAGTTGTCGTCCGCTTTTTCAATTTATCCATCCATTACATGAATATTTTATACCAAGATGTGATTGTCGGCATTAATCTATGAATAAGATTGTATCTAAAAACAGTGATACTTATTTATCATTTTGTCTGTTAAGGATGTTGTTTTTTTAGCTAACAGAAATGTATTGAGCCCAATAAGTATTTAATTCATTAGAATAAAGTAACAAAATAAATTTATTAAATAAAACGAAATGATGATAAAAAGATGAGGATTTAACTTGTCGCCATTTTATTTACTAACATCCAATAAACTTATCTAGCTTTTTGGAGTGATTTAGGTTGATTTGCAGCGTTCTATATTTATACAAATGATAAAATTGAATTAGAATAATTAGCCTTGCAAAGTTGCAAATATGCTAAAATAACATATGGATAATTAAGATCTTATCCTTAATAGGGAAATAATGGAAAATAAAGGAATATGAAAGAAATAAAACAATTATCAACTAAAACTCACACATCCGAAGAATTAATTACCGCTATCTTTAAGCCATTAAGTGAACAAGATAAATCTTTACCAACACGAATAACACAATATATCTTGCATGGTGATGAAATTGATGTATTAGTCGATTTAAAGAAATTATGTCAAATACCTAATAATGCAAATGCTCTTTATATATTATTGCAAAGACCCTCAGGTATTTATCATCCACGTTCTTATTACCGTATTAATGAGGATTTTCATCCATCATTTCAAGCTCGTATTGATGTATATAAGTTTTGGACAAATACTTATACACCAGAACAGATAATTCGATTTGCCCGAGTTTTTGCCACTTTATTTGATCATTTAAGTTCTATTGAAATTATAAACGAACAAATCCCATCATGGTTTCTCTATCTGTTATATGACGGAATGATTACCACGTTACCTTATCATAATGAAAACGAGAATGAAATTATTGAGCGTGAAAATTGGTCAATAAAACAATTACATCAATTTCTTGAAATTGAACAAGCAGGATTAGGTGAAAAGTTACTATTTGCCATTTTTGACCGTCAAAACATTCCTGTTATACTTCTTGATTTATTTCAATATTTTACCAGATTGAACGGATTATTTACCTATATTCAAGAACGAATTGAATTATTTAAACAACTCCCTTCTCTCGGTTTGTCGTTTTTGGGACAAGTGGAACAACTTAAATACATTCAACGATATCCAGAACTTCAGTTACAATTGGTCGATTTTCTGGCAATGCAGGCATTAAATACTTCAAAACAGGTGAGTCAATTAGCCACAGAAATACTATTTAACTTACCATTGGAGTTGGCTCAACCTCAATTACAGCACTTTTTAACTTCAGGTTCGGTTAAGCAACGAACTAATGCCGTAATATTACTCTCTCGAATCATTTCTGAACCGACAATTTTACAGCAAGCTTTAGCCAACGAAACCAATAAAACAGTTATTGCTACCATTGAAAGTGCTTTATCAAGATTAGAAGGTGCCAATGAAGCCAAACAGCAAGCTGAGCTAGTTATTCCTGATTTTGAATCAATTAGTGACACGCCATTACCAATCACTGCTCGTGATGTTTTACAGCAAAATTTTGACGAGTTCCTTATCGAATGTAAAAGATTGATGCAAAATGAGCTAGAGGAAAACAAAGAAAATAATAGATCAAGGGATTATCATCAAAGCCGTTATAAAGAATTGAAAGCGCTGACACCAAAGTCCCTTGATAGTATATTTGATTATGTGAATGGTAAAATCGATCGCTCAACATTATTCAAAGAAATCAATGAAAAGATTGATTTTCGATTTTTACTAACTAAAAATCGATTATCAAATTTGCCTGAAATTACGTTATTTCACTTAATTCGAATAAGACGATTAACTGATTATCTAAGCATCTCTAATTTATTTTCAAAACTATACGAAAACTATGACTTGGTTAAAAATGCCGATCTTAGACAAATAGCTGATGTGTTGATAAAAGTGAATATCATTCCAGATGTTGAATATACTGTTGCTCTACCGTTTTTAAGCAGTGATGTTTCTCATGATATTCATGAAAATGAACCTCATAAATTATGGGCTTTTTTTGCTGAAAATGAGTTTTTAATTGATGAAGCTTTGGGTTTTGCTCCTATACAAATTGCTCAGAATTGTTATGTCCGTATTGATAGAGTTAATGCCATAAAAATATTACAGCTCTTTCCAACTATTCCTACTAAATATGTTGCTTACCTACTTGAATTAGCTTTAGGCGAAATTAAGCAGATACGTTATGCGGCGCAAAATGCCTTAAAGCGGATCCCCAATATACATAATCAAGTTGAACAAGCCTTATCCTCCGCAAAACAAGAGGTACGTATAGTTGCCGCTAATTGGTTGGCCGAGTTAGGACAAACAAGCTCGATTAAAGCACTAAATGCTGCTTTAAAAAAAGAGAAACGTGAAACAGTACAAGCAGCGATATTAGTTGCGCTCGAAAAAATAGGTGAAGACATTAGTCAACACTTAACGCCGAAAAAGTTATTGGCTGATGCTCAAAAAGGTTTAAAAGGTAAAATACCAACCGATTTTGATTGGTTTGATTTTAGCTTAATACCGACGTTAACTTGGCAAAATGGTAAGACTGTTGAGCCACAAATTATTCAGTGGTGGATCTGCTTAGCGGTCAAATTAAGAGATCCGGCTAATCTACTGTTAACCGTTTATAATCGATTGTTAAGCACCCAAAGTCAGCGACAATTAGGCGAATTTATTTTACAAAGTTTTATTAAACAAGATACGCTAAGTCCATCACTGGAAGAAGCAGAAGCCAAAGCTAGCTCAGAGGCCGATAAACGATTACAAGACTATATTGGATATTATCAGCGCTATCCGCAATATTTTTCTAAATACCAAAATATAACTTATGAGCAGGTTTTTGAAGAAATCAAAAATGAAACATTAGCAACCTATCTTGGCTCAGCCATCAAAGCAAAAGGAATATTAGCATTAACCAGTGGTATTGAAGGCCCTATTGCAGTGTCTCTCTTACGCAGTTTTATGAAAAATCATTATCAACGTCGAGCTCAAATTGAAGCGATGCTTGAACCACTGGCAAACAGTGATGATCCGCTGATCATTCAACTATTATTGTCATTAGCTCGTCGCTATCGGATGGCATCAATTCAAGAAAAGGCTAAATACTTGGTAGAAAGTATTGCCCAGCGTTCAGGCTGGAGTACAGAAGAACTGGCAGACCGCACCATATCGACCGCAGGGTTAGATGATAATGGCTTGTTAATTCTTGATTATGGTGAGCGTACCTTTATTGCTAGTTTGGATGATAAATTTAAGTGGCAATTAAAAAATGCTGATGGAGAAAAGATCAAAGCATTACCTGAAGCACGTAAAAACGAAAACCCTGAACTCGTCAAAGAGACCAAAAAACAGTTCAGCAATAGTAAAAAAGAACTTAATCAATTACTCACTATGCAAATAAGCCGTTTTTACGAAGCCATGTGTGCCCAGCGTCAATGGCGAGTGGAAGATTGGCAGAAATATCTGCAACCACATCCGATTGTGGGGCGATTAATTCAACGTTTAGTGTGGTTACAATTGGATAATAACGGTCAGATCGTCAATAGTTTCAGGCCTACTGAAGATGGTAGCTTAATAACCAATCAAGATGACGAAATTTTACTTGATGAAAATCACTTTATTTCCGTTGCGCATTCGGCGTTACTAGCGAGTGATGATATAGTTCAGTGGCAAGCGCACCTTGAAGATTACAAAATAACCCCATTGTTTGATCAGTTTAGTCATGCATTTCCAGAGATAAGCAAATTTAACGATGGCGTTATTGATG
>CAMLIK010000105.1 GCA_946480175.1 uncultured Gilliamella sp. | reverse complement strand
ATTAAAAAAATTGATGCTGATTTATTAAAAGGTCAAATTTTACCAACACCAGTTAAATTAACGGTTGGTAAAGAATCTATTACCCTAAATAAAAGTGGTGTTAATCTCATACTTAATGGCTTAGCAAAACCAAGCCAATTAGTGTTAGAAAATCACTTCAAACAATTAAATATTGCTGTGACAAAGCAAGGGTTTAAAGTCAATGCATCAATTGATAAAACCGCATTTGAAAAAGGTGTAAATGGCAGTTATAAGCTAGATATAACCCCACAAGGTGCAACTATCGTGGCATTTGATGAAAGTGGAATTTTTTATGCTGTAGAATCGATATTATCGTCAATAACAGTTAGTAAACCGCAAATTATTAACACACTTTCAGTTGAAGATGCCCCTCGTTTTGATTATCGAGGTATGATGCTAGATACCGGTCGAAATTTCAAAAGCAAAAAAGCGGTATTACAGTTACTTGATATGATGTCGAAATATAAAATGAATAAATTTCATTTTCATTTAAGTGATGATGAAGGTTGGCGAATTGAGATCCCCGGCTTACCAGAACTCACTGATTTTGGTAGTAAACGTTGTCATGATTTAACTGAAAAACAGTGTCTATTACCACAACTTGGATCTGGGCCAAATAGTGATAATAATGGCAGTGGTTACTTTACTCGCGCAGATTATATCGAAATCGTTAAATATGCCAATGCGCGATTTATTGAAGTTATTCCAGAAATCGACATGCCAGCCCATGCCAGAGCTGCTATTTTGTCAATGGAAGTGAGATATCAACGCTTAATGAAGCAAGGAAAAACCGAAGCTGCGAATGAATATCGATTACTTGATCCTACCGATACTTCGAATACTACTACGGTGCAATTCTACAATCGCCAAAGTTATCTAAATCCATGTTTAGATTCTTCGAAAAAATTTGCTGATAAAGTAATTAGCGAAATAGCCAAAATGCACGTTGAAGCTGGACAACCGATTTCAACATGGCATTTTGGTGGTGATGAGGCTAAAAATATTCACTTCGGCAACGGTTATCAAGATATCCATGCCGCGCAAAAAGAGGCGGGTAAAGGCTTAATCGATCAAAGTGTCGAAGATCATCCATGGGCAAAATCACAAGCGTGCCAAACTTTTGTTAGTAAAGGTGTTGTAGAAAATATCGAGCATTTGCCAAGTTATTTTGCTATTGAAGTAAGTAAAATCATCAAAAATAATGGTATTAATCGCATGCAAGCTTGGCAAGATGGCGTAAAATTTGCTTCCAACGCCAAAGCTTTTGCTACCGATGAAGTGGTGGTCAATTTTTGGGATAACTTATATTGGGGGGGATATGATTCAGTCAATGAGTTTGCCAATAAAGGCTACAAAGTGATAGTTTCAAATCCTGATTATGTCTATTTAGATATGCCTTATGAAGTTAATCCAAAAGAAAGTGGTTACTATTGGGCTTCACGCTTTAATGATGAACGCAAAATATTCAGTTTTGCACCGGATAATTTACCACAAAATGCGGAAACCTCATTCGATCGCAACGGTGACGCCTTTGCCGCTAAAGGTACCATGGATTGGCCAGGCGCCTATGGATTATCAGCACAAATCTGGACGGAAAATATTCGCACCGACGATAAATTGGCCTACATGGCTTATCCTCGACTATTGAGTGTTGCCGAGCGTGCATGGCATAAAGCTGATTGGGAAACTAATTATCAAAAAGATCGCGAATTTGAAAAAGGTAAAACACAATATGTTGACCAGCAAAAACTGCTAAATGATTGGAATCAATTTGCTAATTTAATTGGCCAACGAGAATTAGCTAAATTAGATCTTGCTTCAATTAACTATCGCCTTCCTGTTCCTGGAGCGAAGATTGAAGATGGCAAATTAGTTGCTAATGTTGTTTTTCCTGGCTTAACTATCGAATATTCAACCGATAAAGGCGAAAATTGGCAGGCTTACAATGGCCCTGTAGCGATAAATAACAACGTTTCGGTTTCGCTTCGTACAGTAACGGCTGATCATAAACGAACTAGCCGTGTTGAACAATTAAATTAAATGTTAACACTATTCTTATCCGTCTAGTGGCGGATAAGAATAGTCATAATTAACCGCGGATTATTTATTAATGAATGGTCTCGCTAACGTCATCTTCATCGAATTGGTCATCACTACCATCTTCAAAATAGGTTCCCCAGCCATCATAATTAACACCAAATTGGTTTGCTAGAGTTATAATTTCGGCAACTTGAGCATTAATTAACTCAGCATTTAATGGACTTTCAGTAATAATATCAAAACCAATAACAACATTGCCAGTATCATCAAAGACCTCATCAGGATCGGTTGCTTCGTAACCTAATTTATAGGCTTCAACTGCCATTTTTTCTGATTTATCAAAGTCTTGTGATGAAATATGATGTTCAATAATATATAGCGCATGAGGATCACTTCCATCTTCTAAAAGTTCTTGAATAATAGCTAGTGTGTCTTGCTGAGCAAGCTCAATTTGATCTTTCATAATATACCTTTTAGTGGTCGTGCAAATTGTGTGGTATATTACACGTTTAAAAATAATTTTCGAGAAAAAAGTGATCGTTGACTTACATTCGCACACAACTGCATCAGATGGAATTTTAACGCCAAGTGAACTGGTCAAAAGAGCTGTTGATAATCAAATCAATATGCTAGCGATTACCGATCACGATACTATCAAGGGCTTGCTAGAAGCGAAAGCGACCATAGAACGAGATAATTTGCCAGTTAAATTAATCTATGGTGTTGAAGTGTCAACAATGTGGAAGAATAATGAAATTCATATTGTTGGTTTGAATATCGATATTGAAAATTCTCACTTGCTTGAATTATTAACTGCACAAGAACAAAGTCGTATTGATAGAGCAATCAATATTAGTGAAAAATTAGCTAAAGTGAGCATAGACAATGCTTATGAGCAAGCCCAACAATTTTCTAAAGGTGATATTGTATCTCGAGCTCATTTTGCGCGCTTTTTAGTCGCTAATAATTATGTTAAAGATATTAAACGCGCATTTAAAAAATATCTGGGTAAAAGTGGTTATGCCTACGTTGCTGCCAAATGGTGTAGTATTGCTGATGCGGTTAATGCGATACATGCAGCAGGTGGACAAGCGGTTTTAGCACACCCGACACGCTATGATTTGACCTTAACTAAACTAAAATTATTAATTAGCGAATTTAAATCATATGGTGGTGATGGTATTGAAGTTTCTCAGAGCCGCCAAACTCAAGATGATTTACAACGATTAGCAAAATTGGCTAATGAATTTGAATTACTTGCGTCACAAGGTTCGGATTTCCACGATTTGCTTAATTACCTTGATCTTGGTAAAACTACACCATTGCCTGGTAGTGTTACACCTATTTGGCATAACTGGATATA
Organism: uncultured Gilliamella sp.; assembly: GCA_946480175.1. Taxonomy (GTDB): domain Bacteria; phylum Pseudomonadota; class Gammaproteobacteria; order Enterobacterales; family Orbaceae; genus Gilliamella. The sequence continues at coordinate 3,274 of CAMLIK010000105.1, read as the reverse complement.
ATAAATATATTAAACTAAAATAGTATCAATTAGCGCTATAAACCGTGATGAAAAAGCCCTTTCCTCACATTTTTTTAACCTGCTATCAATAAAGAAGAATATTATGAGCCAAACTTTTTATATTCATCCTGATAACCCACAAACAAGGTTATTAGATCAAGTCGTCAAAATATTAAATGATGGTGGCGTCATTGCATTTCCTACTGATTCAGGTTATTCGCTAGGTTGTTTGCTTGATAATAAATATGGTGTAGATCGTATTTGTCAAATCCGTAATCTGGATAAACACCATAACTTTACCTTAATGTGCCGTGATTTATCTGAGCTTTCTTCTTATGCTTTTGTTGATAACACTACTTTTCGCTTATTAAAAAATAATACCCCAGGTAAATATGTTTTTATCTTACAAGCGAGCAAGGAAGTACCACGACGTTTGATGAATGAAAAACGCAAAACGATTGGACTGCGTATTCCTGATAATAAAATTGATTTAGCGCTTCTTGAATTATTAGGACAACCTTTAATGACAACTACGCTTATTTTACCTAATGAAAATGAAGCTCAGTCTGATCCCGAAGAAATTGAAGATAAAATTGGTCACCAACTAGATGCTATCGTTCATGGTGGTTATATTAGTGAACAGCCAACAACAGTAATTGATTTAACTAACGATTATCCAGATATTATTCGTCAAGGTAGTGGTGATATCAGACCATTCGAGTAAACAAATTAATAATATATCAATGAGTTATTGAGTTAATAAATGATACCTGAGAAGGTAACAGTGAGGATTATATGAAACAAAATAGATCTGCATTTTCCAAAAAACAACGTGGAGCAGATAAACTAATTGAGCAAGAAAGTGATATCGCTCGTAAAAAAAATACCAAATTAAGCCAGAATCGTAAAAGTTCACAACCAGATAATACTGAAAAATTACAAAAAGTATTAGCCAATTTAGGTAATGGTTCACGTCGTGAAATTGAAGCTATGATAGTGGCCGGCAAAATTAGTGTTGATGGTAAAATCGCGACTTTAGGTGATCGCGTAGATGTCAATGCTAGTCCAAAAATTCGTATCAATGGTCATTTAGTTCAGTTAAGAAGTAAAGAAAAAGATGTTTGTCGTGTTCTAGCTTATTATAAACCCGAAGGTGAAATTTGTTCTCGAAATGATCCACAAGGGCGAGCAACAGTGTTTGAGCGATTACCTCGCTTAAAAAATGCACGCTGGATCAACATTGGTCGACTTGATATAAATACATCGGGTTTATTGCTATTTACAACGGATGGCGAATTGGCAAATCGCCTTATGCATCCAAGGCATGAAATTGAACGTGAGTATGGTGTTCGAGTATTTGGTAATATTACCGATCAACAACTTAATCAACTTCGTAAAGGTGTTCAGCTTGAAGATGGTCCAGCTGCATTCAACTCAATTAAACCTCAAGGTGGTGATGGATTGAATCAATGGTTTAATGTCGTTATTACTGAAGGTCGCAATCGAGAAGTCCGTCGGATGTGGGAAGCAATTGATGTTCAAGTTAGCCGTTTGTTACGTATTCGTTACGGTAATATTACTTTACCGAAAGGTTTATCTCGTGGCACATGGATGGAATTAGGTATTGATTCTGTTAATTACCTACGTGAGTTAGTTGGCTTACCAGCTGAAATAAAAAGTTTTACAACAAAATCATCGTTTGACAAACGTATTGTTAGACCAAAGCGTATTAAACTCAATCAGTCTAGTCGAACTACTCGTCAAAAAGCGAATAAAAAACCAACACGAATATAAAATTTTGTTAACCCTTAAATAAAAATGATTATTTTATTTAAGGGTAACATCATCCCGCCAATTAATTTTAAACATTTACCAAAACCACTAATAGCATTTATTGTTAATAATTAATAACAAAACGTAAAAAAAGCAGCAATAAAAGTTAATAATTAGCTAAAAGTTTAGCATAAACTCAACCAACAGTTTTTTAATAAACTGATAAAAATATCCATTTTTATATAAACATCAAAAAATGGATATGAAATAACTAGTAATAAAAAAGAAGTAAAGAAAGGAAGTTTATGCGCACGATTATTGCTATTTTTTGTATATTTTTATTAACGGCATGCCATACGCGAACAGCCGAAGATGCATTTAAGGAAGGTCGCTATATAGAAAGTATCAATCTTTTAGCTGCCAGTTTGGATGAAAAAGGGCCAGCAAAGTTTGATCAACAGGACGCTAAGCGCCTACAAACTATTGTTAGTAGTGTAATGCAGTTTTACGAAAAAGACCTAAATTACTTCCATCAATATGATTATCCACAAAAAATAGATGCATATAAGCATTTATTAACTATGAAAGAGATATTAAGTCATCGCTTTTATTCTGAGCACATCAGTTTTTTCAATGACAAATATGACACTAGGCAATTAAAGCAAACTCTTGCTAAAGAGTATTATGATTATGGTAATTACATCACTGGCACTGACAGTGAAAGTTATCGAACAAAAGCCGAATTATATAAAAATAGTTTGTCATACGACAATTATAAAAATGCCGCCACTTTATATAAAAATGCCAATACTAAATATATGCAAATGGCAGCCAAAAATTACTATGACCAAGGTAAACAATTCGAACAACAGTTAAATTATAAAGCTGCTGCTCAAGCCTTTAGTCAGGCTTCATCAATATATAAACCACTTGGTAAATATAAAGACAGTGACAAACTTGCGAAAGATAATGACAAAAAATATGCTACCCAGCAGGCTCAACAGGCTTATCAACAAGCCAAACAACTGGCAATGAATGCGACAAAGCGTTATGAATATCGAGAAGTTGCCAAATATTATGCGCAAGCAGCATCTATATATCAGCCATATGGACAATATTTTGACGCGAGTTCATTAGCTGATACTTATGCTAAAAAAGGCATAATTAACGTTTATTACTATGGTTCAAGTTTCACCGATGAAATAAGAGATAAATTAAGTGCAAATTATATTCAATTTGCCAATTACTCGAGTAGTGCAGAGATAGATATTCGAATTGACTTTAAAAGTGATTTTGTCGATCTAGATAAATCAGTAACCAATGAAACTAAGATTGAGCAAGTCTTTGATAAATATATTGAAGCAAAAGATAAAAACGGTAATACAACTCAAATCAAAACTTACAAAGATCAACGATATAATTTACAAACAGTAACTCATAGTAACAAATTAACCCTAACGGCTAGCATTGAGGTTCACGGTATCTATAGTTATAGCAAATC
>CAMLIK010000104.1 GCA_946480175.1 uncultured Gilliamella sp. | reverse complement strand
AGGTATTATAGCGGTGAAGGCATAGAGCAAGATAAACAGAAGGCGGTATATTGGTATACAAAGGCAGCAGAACAAAATGACCCTGAAGCACAATATAAGTTAGGAATTATGTATGATAAGGGAGATGGTGTTGCGCAGGATAAATCTTTAGCTAAAGAGTATTTTAAACAGTCTTGTGATCAACGTTTTGAAGCAGCTTGTGAAGAGTTAAAAAAATAATCCTAATATTTGATGGAAAACCACCTTAAATCACTAAGGTGGTTTGCTTGAAGTGTTTATTAATTTTACAACAACTTATTGTTTATCTTCGATCACTGTTGCTTTTTTAATATAGATTGGTTCAACAGGGACATTTTGATGTGGCCCCATGCGTTTGGTAGCTACGTTAACAATTTTATCTACGACATCCATTCCTTTAATGACTTTACCAAAAACAGCATAACCATATTTGTCTGGTGATTGGTAGTTAAGAAAATCATTATTTACAACATTAATAAAAAATTGACTAGTTGCGCTATCTACTGCATTGGTTCTTGCCATTGCGATAGTTCCGCGATCGTTTTTCAAACCGTTATCAGCTTCATTTTTGATTGGTTGTTTCGCCTCTTTGAATTTTAATTGATCATCAGCTCCACCGCCTTGAACCATAAATCCAGGAATGACTCGATGGAAGGTTAGGTTTTCATAATAACCACTGTTGACATAATCAAGAAAGTTTTTAGTGGTAATTGGTGCATGTTGACTATCTAACTCAACTTCAATATCGCCCATGCTGGTTTGCATTAATACTTTAGTATCAGCTAAAGTAATGGTTGCAAAAAGGCTTAATATTATTCCTATAAATAACAGTTTGATCTTTTCCATCTTATAAATCCTTATTATCACATTGTCGGTAAATTATACCGAATATTGGTTTAATTGAAATCATTAATATGCAAAATTAGCTAAAATTTTATGTGGCGGATCGCAATAATTTTCTTAAGCAGTTAGGAATAATTTTATTCAATGTAATTTAGGATGTTATTAAGTTTATATTCTATTTGATGATAATTTTTAATTCAATATTTAGCCCAAAAACCCTGCTCCTCAACTTTTTTGGGGGATAAATGCGTTGTTTTTTATGTAATATGCCTTTAGTGCTGGCTCACCATGGTATTTGTAGTCAATGTGTTGAAAACTTACCTAAGTTTAATAAAGTATGCCATCAATGCTGCCTTCCTCATTCATTATTAACAAATGAGTGCTACCGATGTCGAGAGAAGAGGCCTTATTGGGATGAAATGGTTGCCGCAACAGAATATGTCGATCCATTAAAAAAATTGATCCAACATTTAAAATTTCATAGTAAAGTCGAGCTAACTAATGCGTTAGCAAGATTGATGTTTTTAGCATGGTATCAACGGCGATTGAGCCGTGGTCTTGCTAAACCTGATTTAGTGACTTGTGTTCCTTTACACCATTTCCGTTATTGGTCTAGGGGATTTAATCAAGCGGCATTATTAGCTAAGCCAATAGCTAGATGGCTAAATCGAGATTTTCAGCCACATCTATTGTCGCGAAAATTTGCTGCTCGTGATCAAAAAAACTTATCGCTTAAGCAGCGAATGAGTAATGTTGAAACAATTTTTAGATGTCATTTCGATTTAACCAATCAATCGGTAATGCTTATTGATGATATTGTTACTACCGGTAATACGGTAAATGTCATTTGCCAGCAATTAAAAGCCTGTGGTGCTGCCCATGTGCAGGTCGTTTGTTTGTGTCGGACAGTCTTGTAAAATCCAAAACACTCCCTATAATAACCAACAGAGTTAGTCAACTATTATCGATGATGTTATTTAGAATTAATATCAATCGTGTCTAAGTGAGGGATTATGTCTATTATTACCATTTCTGAATCAGCTCAACAACATTTTAAAAAATTGCTTGCTAATCAGCCTGATGGTACTCAAATTCGGGTTTTTGTTATTAATCCTGGCACACCATCTGCTGAATGTGGGGTTTCCTATTGTCCTGCCGATACTATTGAAGATAGTGATATTGAAGAAGCACAACAAGCCGATTTTTCTGTCTATATTGATGAAATTAGCGCACCTTTTTTAGAAGAAACAGTGATTGATTATGTCACTGATGAATTAGGTTCACAATTAACTTTAAAAGCACCTAACTCAAAAATGAGAAGGGTTGCAGATGATGCGCCGTTAATTGAACGAGTAAATTACGTAATTCAAGCACAAGTGAATCCTCAATTAGCTAGTCATGGAGGTCATGTTAGTTTGGTGGAATTGACTGAGGATTACTATGCGATATTGCAATTTGGTGGTGGTTGTAATGGTTGTTCAATGGTTGATTTTACTTTAAAAGAAGGTATTGAAAAGCAATTGCTTGCACAATTCCCAGAACTGGCAGGCGTTAAAGATATTACTGAACATCAAGCGGGAAGCCATTCTTATTGTTAAAAAATTTTCGATTTAAACCTTGCTTATTGCTGGGATTAAGTCATAATCGCATGATGTCTGCCAATTCACTTTATGATGGGGTTTTATGAATCAAGTTAGTATTATTTCAGATCTTATCGTTTGGATTGAAAAAAATTTGGAGCAGCCTTTATCTATTGATAATGTTGCCCAAAAATCAGGTTATTCTAAGTGGCATTTACAACGGATGTTTAAAGAAGTAACCGGTCAAGTGCTCGGTACTTATATTCGTCACCGTAGATTAACTTATGCGGCATTATCTTTGCGAATGACAAGTAAACCTATTTTAGATATTGCTATGCAATATCGTTTTGATTCACAACAAACTTTTACTCGATCTTTTAAAAAGCAATTCAATGAAACACCGGCAAGTTATCGCCGCGGTGAATTTTGGGATCCTACTGGGTTAACTCCAGCTATCGAATTAAATAAAAATCGACTTTCTTTACCTGAACCTAAATTTGTTAATATGCCAAAGCAAACATTTTGGGGAATTTCATATAAAAATAATTGTAATTTGAGTCAAATTTTAGACGAAGAAAATAAATTAAGATCGCAGTTTTTTCATAATTATTTATCCCATTATGAGCATAATAGTGACAGTTTGCCAGACAAAATTTTTGCTTTTAGTCGTATTTTAAAAAGTAAAGACAACGCCAATGAACAAGAACTTTTATATACAATTGCTTTAGAGCACAATAATAATCTTGAGCATATTGAGCCAATTGTTAGCGAAGGCGGTTTGTATCTTTGTTTTAAATATATTGGATCACCGGAAGATTTTAGCGATTTTATTTCTCAAGTTCATTTGGCAGCAATGCCGGCATTAAAAGTACGGTTACGTAGCTCAAGCTGTTTAATTGAAATTCATCACAATCATCATGATAATACTATTAAATGTTTTGAAGATATCCATAGTATGGAATGTGATTATTGTGTCCCTATAGTAGCTGATGAAGAAGTCAATATTCAATCAAATTTATCGTTATAGCGATCCTATCGTCATGAATATTGACAATATTCTAATTACTCGATTTCAATAGAATCTTTTCTAACCATGCTTTAAATTCGGGTGTAGCTTCTTTTAAACTGTTCGATCCTCTAGTGACCGTTGCAATACCGATTTTTAGTTGATCTTTAAGTTGACGTTGGTTTATTGATCCATCGAGTAATGAGCGTACAATTTTGACTCTTGTAATTAAAGCATCACGTTCATCAGATGTCATCAGTAGTTTTAAAATATCTAGTGAATAACCACTATTAAATGCTTGGTGTAATATTTCAACCGTTTGGTTCCATTCTTTAGTTTTCATGTAATGCACCATTAGTATTGTCTGTTAAATTCGTTTGTTGTTAGTATATGAGGGTTTTTATTTCCTAAAATGTGCTGATAAATGTAATCATATACCAATACACTTTTGACATAGTTTCGGGTTTCATTGAAAGGAATGCTTTCAATAAATGCCACCGCATCAAGTTTTCCATTACTGTTATTCAACCATTTTTTTACTCGGTTTGGGCCGGCATTATAGGCTGCTGAGGATAAAATACGGTTGCTGTCATTTTGTAAATATACGCTATTTAAAAAATAAGTACCTAAATAAACATTAGTTGCAGGTTCAAATAGTTGGTTTGGTGAATTATAGCTAATGTTGGTGACTTTTTTGGCCGTTTCTTTTGCTGTTGCAGGCATTAATTGCATTAAACCACTTGCACCAACAGGCGATTGTATTGTGGTGTCAAATGCACTTTCTTGCCGAGTGATAGCTAAAGCATAAGATAACGGAATTGCTTTATCTTTTAAGGCTTCATTATATAATTTTTGGTACATAATAGGTAGGCGTTCAGTCCAATTATCCCATAGTTTGCCTGATATCGTTGCTTGAATACTAAGATCGCCCCAACCGTTATGATAGGCGTATTTGGCTAAATCTAGATATTCGTTATCTTGTGCCTGTTTTTTTAGTATATAGCGCCATTCTTGTTTTGATTCCGCCAACATGCCTTGAAATCTTAACTCTTTAATTCTAATGGCAAATGGTTGTTGATCATATTTGGTTTTTAATGAGCTTATTTCTGCAGTTGGCATTTTTTTAGATAAATTATTAATGCTGTATGGTTGATTAAGTGTTTGAGCACTGACCATTCCATAAAAACCGCGTTTGTTAGTTAAAGTTTTTAGGATATTTTTCGCTTCATTGGTTTTCTTGCTATTAAGTAATACTCGAGCATGCCAGTATTGCCACTCTTCTTTTAATTGGTCTTCTGGTGTTAATTGTTTTATCCAATGCTCAATGTCTTTGTCGTTATTCGCATCAATAGCCATACGAATACGTTTTTCAACTAATGCTGTGTCATGGCTTTTGGTTAGGTAATTATCTCGCCATTTGCTCTGTTCTGTGGTTACTGAATCGCTAAAGTAGCTATTGGCTAAGCGACTTTTTAATCTGTTTTGCTCTTCATTAGTTAGGTTCTGTTGCTTTATTAGTTGTGGTAGTAATGTTGATGCAAAATTTTTGTCTGCTTTAATTAAGCGAGGGTAAGATGCTAAGACAATTTTTTTGGTAAATGAACTGGTTTTAATATTTTTTGAAAATTCTTTAATTTTTCGTGGGTTATCAAAAACGGCTAATAGATGATTCTTGGTTGTTTTATAATTATCATCTAATAAGTTGGTTAAATAACGAGCGAGTTTTACATTATTGTTTTCAAGCACCAGTTCAACGCGTAACAAAATAAGATCTGATGTGAGTTTTCCACTTTTTGACCATGCATCCAATAATGGATCACAGGCTGAAGGTAACTCTTTTCCTGTTAACCATATGGATTCGACGTTATCTAATACCGATTTGTCGTCATTTTTTTGTAATTTGGCGTATTGATATTGACAATTAGCAGTAATTGAATTGTCTTTAGGAAAAGAGACAATGGCATCCCAATCTTGGCGATTAGATAGTTCGTTTAAATAAGCTTGGGTTAATGATGAAGTTAATGGAAAGTCATCATATTTTTTTACAAACTCACTCACTGATTGTGGTGATACTTTTTTGATATTGTTTTGAAAAAATTGTACAGCAGCATATGGATAAAGAGAATAGTTCTTTAATTGTTTTAGTAATGCTTGTTGCTCATCAAAGCTTAATGATTGATAAGTGTTTTGCCATTTTTTATAATTTTGTCGTAAATCATTTTGCGATTCGTCTGCAAGTACCATGTTTGCTAATAAAGTGCTTAGTATCAAACACCAACGTATTGCTAAATTCATTCCTTAACTCCTGTATTAAATTAGCTTACTAGATTAGCATATTCAGTTATATTTCGTCGATGAAGAACAGACAACTTAAATCCCACTAAAATAGTCAACTAAATACTTGACTAAAATTGAAGGATATATAAAATATTTATGATTAAATATAAGGGAATGATTAATGAAATTGACATCAAAAGGGCGTTATGCTGTTACAGCTATGTTAGATGTAGCACTGCATTCAGGTTCAGGCCCTGTATCACTTGCTGATATTTCAGAACGTCAGGAAATCTCACTATCTTATTTAGAACAACTATTTTCTCGGTTGCGTAAAAATGGTTTAGTATCAAGTGTTAGAGGTCCTGGTGGCGGTTATGTACTTGGTCGTAGTATGGATCAAATTGCGATTAGTTCAATTGTAAAAGCTGTTGACGAAACCGTTCATGCAACTAAATGCCATGGACATACTGGATGTCAAAAAGGGGTAAGATGCCTTACTCACAGTTTATGGAATGATTTAAGCGAAAGAATCAACGATTTTTTGACTGGCATCACATTAAGCGAATTAGTCAATAATCAGGAAGTGAGAGCCGTCGCAAATCGACAAAGTCATCTCCATCACAGCAGAATTAATTAAAAAAGTAAATAAAATACAGAATTTTTAATTGGGAGTAATTAATGAAATTACCTATTTATATGGATTATGCAGCAACAACACCTGTAGATCCTAGAGTAGCTGAAAAAATGATGCAGTATTTAACACCAGGTGGTGTTTTTGGTAATCCCGCTTCTCGTTCACATAAATTTGGTTGGCAAGCAGAGGAAGCTGTTGATATCGCACGAAATCAAATTGCTGACTTAATTGGCGCGGATTCACGTGAAATTGTATTTACTTCTGGTGCGACAGAAGCCGATAACTTAGCCATTAAAGGTGCGGCTCATTTTAATCATGCTAAAGGTAAACATATTATTACCTGTAAAACTGAACATAAAG
>CAMLIK010000103.1 GCA_946480175.1 uncultured Gilliamella sp. | reverse complement strand
GAAAAAGTACCTTGTTTTAAGGCTGCTAGTGGGAATGGGCCATGATGAATAATGATATCATCATCGTATAACGTGATAGAAGAGGATGCACTTGCAGATTCAGCGATGATTTTTATATGTGTTTTAGTTGAGAAAATACCTTTTTCATCATTAGAATGAGTGATTTTTATGTCAAATTCATTTTGTAAACTATTAACTTTTTTAGTTAAGTTTTTTAATGAGTTATCTAACTCATCTTCAATTACATTGCCAGTATACCAAGCTATACCAACATAACTAATACCTAATATTGCAATAACGCCAATTGCCAGTGTACTTTTCTTCATGTTTACTCTCTTACCTTCTATTTTCTTTAAATTATTTATAAAATATATTTCATTAAAATATGATTTAGTTATTTAGTTAAATTATGACTAAGCTAGTTTAAAATAGACTAAGCATATCATCTTTGTTAAAAATATCACCATTAACGTTAGCTTGGCTACTGTTGTTAGGGATATCAATATTAGTAAATATTCCTTGCTGGTCACCTTTATTATATTTGAATAGTGGTGAATTATTTAATATCTGTTGGTATAGATTTTTAACGATTTGTTTCGATTCGTTAAGTTGTTGTTCAGTTAGTTCATTATTTTCTGGATGATGAAATTGAGCATAGCTACGGGCTAAGACTTTAAGTGGTGCATCAATATTTAATTTAAAACCATTGATTCTATTTAAATTGTCATCGTCTAACATGGTGTTATCAAAATTGTTGATAGTCGTTATGCCACTAATATTGATATCACCATCAAGATTGTGCCAATTTAGTTGTTTAAGTTCAATTTTACTATGAATAGGTTGATTATCTATAGCATCTCCATTTATGAATCCATCACCAAACAGTGCTTTATCTATACCTTGATAATCTATATCTATATTTGCATTACCTAAGTTCTGTTGTCCATATAAGATTGAGTCAACACTGCCAGTGAACGAGCCATTAAGAACGCGAGTATCACTTAAATCGATTTTTTGCTTGATAGATAGTTTGTCTAATTTAGTAGAGGGTAGTTGTTCATCTGATTCAGCCATTAAGCTGAATTTATCAAGATTAGTATTTAAAGTTATATTTTGATTAACGTAATCAATAATTCCATTTGCTTTTAAATTTTCAATTAAAAAGGTATTGTTATCAGGTTTGTCATAGTCATATTCATAATTGAAGTAAATATCTTTTAAATTAGTTTTTAAAGAATCTAAATGCAAATTATAACGAATCATATTTGACTGTTTTTCGCCATCAAGATCAATGTGAAGCTTATCTAATGTAATATATTGAACTGATTTTTTAGTGTGAAATCTATCTAAATTTAGTGTTATCGAAGGGATAGCCGAATCAATATTACTAATAAATGTGAAGTTACCACTGCCTAATTCGGATTCGAATTTAATATGATTATCTGTTTCTCTATGATGAATTATTTTACTGCTGAAAAGTTTTATAATTATATTATTACTATAATCTAAACTAATATAACCAGTAATAAAGGGGCGATTACCATTAGTCTTCCATAATAATGGATTAGATTCTTCGCTAGTTTCATATTCCACCCAAGCCATTTGCGGTGAAAATATGCCTTGTTTTAAGGCTGCGATTGGTAATGGACCATGATGGATTTTGAAATCTTTATCAGCTAGCGTTAAAACATCAGCAAAACTGCCATCTTTGGAAGATAGGGTCATATTAATATGAGTTTTGGTTGAAAATAGCTGTTTTTCATCATTAGAATGGCTGATGTTGATTTTAAACACATTTTGACTATTGTTAAATTGCTCAGTAACTTGCATTAATGATTTATCAATATTGCTTTCAATTAGGTTTCCTGTATGCCAGGCAATACCGACATAACTTAAACCTAATATAGCGATAATGCCAACAGCAAGTGTCGTCTTTTTCATTTTTACTCTTTATATTCTGTTATATTTTTAGCTATTTTTCTTGATGCTCGGCAAAATCAGCTAATAAATTTTTAATATAATCAATGCGATCAACTCGCTGTAAATCAGATTTAAGCAATTTTAATCGATTTGTTCCTTCTAGGCGATAATTTTTTGGCGATTTTTGAATCGTTTCGATTAAATAATCTATCGCAATTTTGTTGTTAGAGCCAAATTCTATAAAGCCGCCTTTTTCACCATATTCGATTTTTGTAATGCCCAATTTACTTGCTTGATAGCGGATTTTAGTCGTTTCTAATAAAAATAGCACTGGATCGGGTAATTGACCAAAACGATCACGCATTTCAACTTGTATATCGGTGAGTTCATCTAGACTTTCAATACTCGCAATTCGTTTATAAAGTGATAATCGGGTATTAACATCAGGAATAAAATCATCCGGAATTAGCGTTGGTAATCGTAATTCAACTTCAGTTTGTTGATTGTTAAGTAATGATTCGAGAGTAGGCTCTTTGCCTTCTTTAAGTGATTTAACCGCATCATCAAGTAATTCAATGTACAGGTTAAAACCTATTGTTTCAATTTGACCACTTTGATCACTACCAAGTAACTCACCGGCACCACGTATTTCAAGATCATGGGTGGCTAAGGCAAATCCAGCACCTAAATCTTCTAAACTAGCAATAGCGTCAAGGCGTTTTTTAGCATCTTTAGTTAATAATTTGGGATGTGGTGTTAATAAATAAGCATAGGCTTGATGATACGAACGCCCAACTCGACCTCGCAATTGGTGTAACTGAGCAAGACCAAATTTATCAGCACGATCGATAATAATCGTATTGGCATTAGGAATATCGATTCCCGTTTCAACAATAGTTGTACACACTAATAAATTGAATCGTTGGTGATGAAAATCATTCATAACTCGCTCAAGATCACGTTCATGCATCTGACCATGGCCTATAGCAACACGAGCTTCAGGTACCAATTCCGTTAGTTTTTCTGCCACTTTTTCAATGTCCGACACATCATTGTGTAGATAATAAATCTGACCTCCACGCAGAATTTCCCGTAGAATTGCTTCACGAATGACTAAATCATCAGATTCTCGAACAAAGGTTTTTACAGCTAATCGACGTGCAGGTGGTGTGGCAATAATTGATAAATCACGCATACCACTCATTGCCATATTTAGGGTGCGTGGAATAGGAGTGGCGGTCAAAGTAAGTATGTCGATATTGGCGCGCATTGCTTTGATTCGTTCTTTTTGACGAACACCAAAGCGATGTTCTTCATCGACAATTAATAAGCCTAAATCTTGCCATTTTACATCTTCTTGTAATAATTTATGGGTACCGATGACAATATCGATTTTACCTTCAGCAAGTTCTTGAATAATGGCTTGCTGCTGTTTAGCGGTTTTAAAGCGAGACAAACTTTCGATACGGATTGGCCAATTGGCAAATCTATCACAAAAACTCTCATAATGTTGCTGAGCCAGTAATGTGGTCGGAACTAATACGGCGGTCTGTTTATGGTTTATCACTGCTAAAAATGCGGCACGAATAGCCACTTCGGTTTTACCAAAACCAACATCACCACAGACTAATCGATCCATTGCGTAAGGTGAACACATATCACCAATAACTGCGCCAATGGCATTTTGTTGATCGTCGGTTTCTTGATATGGAAAAGCTTGGCAAAACAGCTCATATTGTTCACGATCTTGTTTAAATTCAAAGCCAGGCTTGCTTTCTCGTTCAGCATAAATATCAAGTAATTCAGCGGCAACATCTCGTACTTTTTCGGCTGCCTTTTGTCTTGCCTTACTCCAGGTATCCGTACCCAACTTGTTTAGTGGGGCATTATCTTCATCGCCACCTGAATAACGGCTAATTAAATTTAGTGATGAAACCGGTACATAGAGTTTAGTTTCATTCGCATAGAGCAAGATAAGATACTCGGCTGTTATACCACCGGTCTCTAATGTTGTTAAACCAGCATAACGACCTACACCATGTTCTAAATGTACCACTGGTTTACCAGGGGTTAATTCGGCTAAGCTACGAATTAAACTATCGGTATTGATCGCCTGTTTGCTCTCTTTTTTTCGCCGAATAACCCGACGACCTAATAATTCATTTTCAGTGATAAAAGCGAAATTTTGTTGTTGATTGATAAAACCTTGTTCACTGGCACCGATCATTAAAAAATAGCGATTTTCGGTATTGGCTAATTGATCAAGTTGTGAGATGGATGTCGGATGTATTCGCATTCGGCCTAAGATCTCTTGTAAGGCATCTTTACGGCCTTCCGATTCAACTGAAAAAATGATTTTACCATGGAAATCTTGAGTAAATTGCTGAAAATGTAAATAAGGTTGTTTTTGCTGAATTTGGATCGCAATCTCTGGCAATAAACTAAAAGGTAAATTAATACTTCTGTTCGATTCACTAATTTCAGTATGTGATATTGTGATTCGAGGGTATTGTTTAAAATGGGCAAAGATCTCATCGGTTTTTGACCAGATTACCGCTGGCGTTAACAATGGTCGCATCGGATCGACTTTGCGACTCTCATAACGTTGCGTGATATCTTGCCAATATTTATTAGCAAATTGTTCAATATTTGCTGTGTTAATGATCAACGTATTCGATAAAAAGTAAGAAAATAGTGGCGTGAGTGGTTCGTTAAAAAATAGTGCCTGCCAATATTCGATACCTGTAGGTAAAATATTTTTACTGACTTGCTGATAGATACTTTCAGGATCAAGTCTTACCTCAAATTGTTCTCGCCATTGACTACGAAACAGTTCGATGGATGCTTTATCAAATGGAAACTCATGGGCTGGAAGAAGTTGAATTTCATTAATTTCATCGAGTGTTCGCTGACTTTCAACATCGAAAGTGCGAATACTATCTATTTCGTCATCAAAAAAGTCGATACGATATGGTTTTTCACTGCCCATAGGAAAGATATCAAATAGTGCACCTCGAGTTGCATATTCGCCATGTTCCATGACTTGACTTACTGAACGATAACCGGCATTTTCAAGTTGTAACCGCAGATTTTCACGGCTTATAGCTAAGCCTTTCTTCATCATAAATACATGCCCACCTAAATAGTTTTGTGGACATACTTTTTGCATAAGAGTATTAATTGGTAGGATTAAGGCACCCTTAGTTAAATGACCAAGTTGATAAAGACAAGATAGCCGCTCGGAAACAATATCTTGATGTGGTGAAAAACTATCATAAGGTAGTGTTTCCCAATCGGGAAAAAAAATCGATGGAAAAGTTGAAAATTGTTTCAACTCTTCATGAAGCCGAGTTGTTTGTTGCATGTCATCTGTAACAATCACTACTAAACCATCGTGCGCAGCAATAGCCTGTGCACAAAATTGGGATAGGGAAGAACCAACAAGTTGACCGACTTGTTTTACTTCACCTGATTTTTTAGGAATGATGTTAGAAATATTGTATGTTTTTGACATGTTAGAATAATAGATAATTGCGACAAAGTTAGCCTAAGATTATAACGTAATTATATGGTTGTTTTCTATAACTGTTTAATCCTGTATGATAAGCAGCTAAAATTTAAAAACTTGATTGTAAACTTCAGGTACTTTATTACTATTATGTCAAAGATATTTCGTCCATTAGTGTTTTATATAGGGTTACGTTATGTATACGGGCAAAAAAACGATGGTTTTGGTCGCTTTGTTTCGTGGCTATCTATGATTGGTATCATGCTTGGTTCCATCGGTTTAATTGTGGTGTTATCGGTAATGAATGGGCTGGAAGATCAGATGCAAAATAGTATCTTAAAGTTTTTTCCACAAGCTCAAATTACTTCGAAAATAGGTAAAATTGATTCTACTATGATTACTTCTTCACAATTTGAAAATATCCAAGGTGTAGAGCGTATTACTCCGATTATTACTGGTGATGTGGTTTTACAAAGCCAACAAAGTATAACTGTTAGTACCTTAATGGGGATCACTGCTGAAGATCACGATCCGATTGAAGATTATGTTTATACGGGTTCCATCAATAACTTACAAGCGGGCAGCTATAATGTAATTTTAGGGCAAACGTTAGCCGATCAGCTTGGCGTGATAGTTGGAGATAAGATTCGTTTGATGGTGACCGATGCCAGTCAAATAACCCCAGTAGGGCGTATTCCTTCGCAACGTTTGTTTACTGTGAGCGGATTGTTTTCAGTTAATCATGATATCAATCAAGCGTTAATTTATATCAATCAAATCGATGCTAAAAATTTATTACGTTATCCAGTAAATAATATTAGTGGCTGGCGATTGTTTTTAGCCCATCCACTTGAAATATCATCAGTAACAAAAAAACCTTTACCTGATGGCTTAGTATTTACCGATTGGCGCGCCAAACGAGGAGAGCTGTTCCAAGCTATTAAGATGGAAAAAAATGTGATGGGATTATTGATTAGTTTAATCGTGATTGTTGCTGCTTTTAATATTATTACTTCACTTAGCTTATTAGTCATAGAAAAACAAGGCGAGGTAGCCATTTTAAAAACGCAAGGCTTGTCACGTTTTAAAATTATGCTGATTTTTATTATTCAAGGTGCTAGTTCTGGTGTTATTGGTACTTTATTAGGTAGCGCCATTGGCTTGTTACTTGCCACATATTTAAACGAATTGATGTCGGTACTAGGTCTATCCTTTGCGGGCATTGAATTACCTAGTTTGGTTGAGACTTCACAAATTGTATTTATTATTTTCGGATTACTTATGTTATCGCTAATTTCAACTATTTATCCTGCATATCGTGCAGCCAATATCCAACCAGCCGAGGCTTTACGTTATGAATAATTCACAGCCACTTCTTTCAGCTAAAAATCTTTATAAAACCTATAAAGAAGGCAAAATGGT
>CAMLIK010000102.1 GCA_946480175.1 uncultured Gilliamella sp. | reverse complement strand
TTATGCGATGCATATTGCAGAAAAAGTAAAACAGTACATCGATCAAACTTATCATTATTCAATATCAGATGATGAGGTGGTCTATTTGGGGATCCATATTAATAGATTAATACGCAATACTAAATGATTAGTCTTAGCAGTATATCTGAACGGATAATAACTAGGTAAGCAATCCTGATAAGATAATTTTATCTTCTTTGATTCTAAAAAAATCTTGAGAGATCATTTAGTTTTCAATTAGTTATAGCTAATTGTTTTACTAAAAAGTTGCTTTTAATTGATTAGCCTTACCAATATGGCAAAATTGGATTTTAAAATGGCGTATGATCATAACTTGTAATCTAAATAATATAGTTATCTTAATAAAATAACACTATTTGCCAACTTAACCAGTTAACATGCATTGATAGTACTAACGTCGTTATTGGTAATGGATATAATTAGATTAAACCTTAACCATATTAACGGTAAATAATATAGTTAACAAATCCCTATGATTCTATGTAATACGATGTATAATCACTACAATTAAAATAAATATTGTAGTTGATTAATACCATGATATTTATGATTAATTTATCGAACGGTGTTACTAACTAATTTCAGGAAGAACTATTATTGATAGTTTGAAAATATTAAGGAGTTGGAAAGTGTTACATGCAGTTATTAAGAAAAAATGCCATTATCTTTTAAAAGAGCAAAATAATATTAGAATACCTCGAGAAGATATCATTACCTCCACAATATTTGGCCCGCTACGTTATTTTGAAGCTAAAGAAATTTATTTTTTCATTACATCTATCGCTGGCATTAAAACTAATTTAATTGATGATAGCAAGTTACAGATAAAAGCTAATATTGATTTTTGGCCATCTAAAATAGATACTTTTAATAATAAGCTTAGAAGTTGTGAACCTGATATTGTCTTCAATTTCGTCGTGAATGGCAAAAATGAAATTTATATATTTGAGTTAAAATGGGGCGCTTATTCTTTTTCAGAAGATCAAATTGAAAGAGAGTGGCAGTTTTTTAAATCGCCAAAAAAGGATGCAACATCTTATTTAATTTATTTAGCCAATTATGTCGATACATTTAATGCTATTAAAGCCAGTAAAAATAAGAATTGGAAAAGTTTAACATGGCTAAATTTTTTACATAAAATACATAAAATTAAGCATCAAAGTCATAATCCAAAATTAAAGCATTATTTAGATGATTTAATCAGCTTTTTGGATTGTTTAGATCTCAGAACATTTAACGCTTTCACCAATCTAAACCTCAACATAGATCCTGACTTAAAAATTAATTATCATTTTCGCAATATTGGAACTGATGTATCTTCATCTAACATTTAATTGGAGTGGTCAACAATGGAAAATGATATTACGCGCACACAAGGTAAAGCAATTACCAATGCATTAAATGAGTACAAAAAATTCACTGAAGAAGCGAGGTGTTAAAAAGTACTATTTCAGATAAAATCAAAGCCTATTTTGGCAAAAATGCTAAGAAATACAAAATAGATTCGACAAAATACACAACTACAACGTTTGACAACGGTTGGTTTTGTGAGTGGATTAGCTTAAGTGTTCCGATTTCAAAGATGAAGGCCAAGAAAGGAACATTACCTCATGGCTATTTGAGCTTTCAATTGTGTTTTAGTGGCGAAACGGTTTTTGATAAAGCAATAAGTGAAAAGCCTTTTCCATTAATTCATATTATTTTTTGGGAAGATATGGTATATAAAGAGTCATATTTTAAATATCCAGTAAGTAAAAAAGAATATTTTGAAGACTATTCTGGTAAATTTATTTTTATTGATAATGAAAATAAATATGTCTTATCTCCTCATTACGATAAGCTTAAATATATCAATTGTTGGACTTATAGTGTTGAGCTTATGAAGATCAATTCCGATAATATTGAAGATATATTATTTAAACCAGCTATTGAATTATTGGAAAGCAACCAACTTATCCGAAGTAACAATAAGGCGTTAGAAGGCGTTATCATAGAATATCCACCTTTAGAAGAATTTATTATTGAATAATAATCGCCAAGTAAATTACTAGCAATAGCTAATTTTTAATAAAAAAATTAAGTCATTGCTAGTAGCTAATTCAATTATTTTAAGCATAATATATATAATTGAATAAAACGTAGAGTTTTACTAATTCATCGAACTATTTTTATAAAGCTGACATTGTGGATTAATACTTTAGTGTTTTAATACTTTGGCTTTTTAGATAATTTTCCCTCTCTTATCAGATTACAAATTGTGATATTGATAGTTTTATGATAGTTTCTTTGTCTCAACTAACTACATTCATTATTGGCTTTGCCAAGGTCTAACTATGCCCAATTCACCTGCTAAAAAAGTCGCTTTTGCTGCTTTTATTGGTACTACCATTGAATGGTATGATTTTTATATCTATGCGTTAGCATCAGTCTTAATTTTTGGTCAACTTTTCTTTCCTTCTGATAATCAATTTGTGCAAGTTTTAGGGGCGTTTGCCTCATTTGCAGTTGGTTTTTTATCTCGACCATTAGGCGCAATAATTTTTGGTCATATTGGCGATCGATTAGGGCGGAAAAAATCCCTAATTATTACCTTGCTGTTAATGGGTATTGCTACAACGTGTGTTGGTTTGTTACCCTCTTATCAACAAGCAGGAATCATCGCACCGATACTGTTAGTTGGATTACGTATTTTACAAGGTATTGCTGTCGGTGGTGAATGGGGTGGCGCAGTATTAATGGCCAATGAACATGCTCCCAAAGGCTTAAAAAACTTTTTCTCATCGTTTGCTCAGTGGGGTAGTCCGGCTGGTAATATTCTCGCATTATTGGTTTTTTCTTATATCATTAGTTTGCCTACTGATATACTTATAGATAGCGGTTATTGGCGCATCCCATTTTTAGTCAGTTTTGTTTTATTAATTGTTGGAATTATTGCCAGAATTACCTTAACTGAGTCACCCGTATTTATCGAATCAGCTAAAAAGCAAGCTAGCCTGAAACAAAAAGAGTCTGTGCCAATTATTGAAGTGTTTAAACGGGCAACGCCAATATTGGTATTAGCTATATGCGCCAATGTACTGTCATTTAGTGGTATTTTTTCTAATACGCTAATGATTGGTTATACAACAATGGCACTAGGTGTTGAGAAGAAGATCATCGTTGATGCTCTATTTTGGATTGCAATGGTACACTTTATTGCACAACCATTTATCTCTTATTTTTCAGAAAAATTTTCAGCAACACGCTTTTTAATTGTTTCAGCAATATTAGCGATGGCATCCGTGTTTTTATTATTCCCAATTATTCAAGCAGGAACAAAAACCAGTTTTATTATTGGTATTTCATTAAATGTGATCTGTTACAGTGGTTTCTATGGCGTGATAGCGGGTTATTTAAGCCGAATTTTTCCTGCTAGAATTCGCTATACCGGCTTATCCATGAGCTATCAAGGTTGCGCAGCTATTTTTGGTAGCCTCATTCCATTGATTGGTGGTTATATTATCTTTACCTACCAAACTTATTGGTTACCATTAGCGCTATTTTATTGTGGATTAGCAGTGCTATCCATTATCAGCATCTATCTTTTAAGCCATTACCACTATTATGATGAATAAAAAGGCAACTACTTATGAAAACCGTTTTATCAATTCAATCTAATGTTGTTTATGGCTATGCAGGCAACAAAGTTGCCACATTAGCCATGCAATTACAAGGCGTTGAAGTCATGCCGATCCACACAGTACAACTATCGAGTAATACGGTTTATCCCGATTATGATGGTATTGTGCTGGGGGCTCAGCAAATTACACGGATCGTAAATAGTCTCGAAAAAATTGGCGTTTTAAAATCAATTGATGCCGTCATATCTGGTTACATTGGCCTTGCCGAACAAGGTGAAGAAATTATCGAAGCAGTAAAAAAGATAAAATATTATAACTCTAACGCCATTTATGTGTGCGATCCGGTTATGGGCGGAGACATTAATAAAGGCAGTTCGCTACCGCAAAATATTATTGATTTTTTCACTAAGCAAGCGATTAAACATGCAGACTATATTACGCCGAATTTATTAGAATTACAGATATTATCGAATATCGAAATTAAAACCTTTAGCGATGTACAAACGGCAATTAAAAAACTGCAAAATCAACCTATCCAAGCAATTTTAGTTAAAAATTTAGTCCATGCCGGTAAAACCACAGAATTGTTTGAAATGATATTAGCCACACCATCGCAAAGTTATCACCTTGCCCGTCCATTATATGACTTCCCTTATCGTCCATTGGGCGTTGGCGATTTAATCTGTAGTTTGTTCACTGCTCATTTAATTAATGGCAAATCACAATTAAATGCATTTGAACTAGCCGCCAATGCAGCGAATCACGTATTAGCAGTTACCAAACAAAAAGAGGCTAGAGAACTAGCGATTATTGATTCACAAGACTGGCTAAAAAAACCTGATTTACAGTATCGAGCAACACCATTATTATAAAAACAGCATTTTAAAAATAATTTGATTTAGATTATTGGCATAATTAATTAACAGCGCTAATAATAGATTAATATGCCATATAAACAGGATGTATGATATGAAAGGTTACCGAATAAATATTAGTTTGATTGTAATAGCGTGGTTGGCAACTATTGGAGTAGCTACTGCTTATGAACTTGATTGCCCAACCCGAATCAATATTAAATCCGATCATCCCGAACTTGAAGCAACTCCTGAGGGTTGGCAAGTTTCAATGAAAAAAAACCGTAGTTTACTACTCAGTGGTATTGGTGTTTATTCCGATGAGCCAGTTAAATTATTTCAATTAAAACCTGAAACTGGCATTATTGATGGCAAAAAACATGACCTTACTTGGCAAATCAATTCAGCCTATGATGAAAATGGAAACTACGTTAGTTGTAGCTATAATGGCGATGAAGTCCAATTAGTAAAAAAAATCGATCCATCGATGAAAAGTTGCTGGGCGGATTATTCAAATGATAAAAACCAAGCCATAAAAGCCAAACTTATCTGTAGTACCAGCAAATTGCAAACAGTGGAATAAATTTCACTGTTTAATATTAAGCGCTTTAACTTATTTAAATACAATTGTAGCAAAAAATAATACTAATTTTAGCTAAAAAAGAAAATTGGATAGAAATGGAAGGAATAGTAGTTGAATACTGCATCAAATAAACAGTTATACAATCATTTAGTTAACTATTTTAACGAATGGAAGAAACTAAAATATCATCCTAATGTAACAATAAAACCTACTATTAATAGCAATGAGTTTATTGCGTTTACCGAGCAATTTGAATCACATTATAAAACCTATTTAAATGAAGGTCATGCAATTAATATTTGGGATATTTGTTGTATTGGCTTTGATGAAGTAAAACACTGCAATGTTCTATCATGGTTATTAGATGATAAAGGATCACACGGTTTTGGTAATGAATTTTTCCACTACTTTATCGATTATTTATATAATCGCTCAAACTTTCAATTCACTATAACGAAAGACGACATCAATATTCCTTACTACACCTCTACTGAAGTACATTATGAAAGTGATGAAGATGAAAAAAGTAGTCGCGTTGATATTAAAATAGCAAATGAACGCTTTCTGATTTTTATAGAAGCAAAAGTGCAAGCATCCGAAACCAATAACCAACTAATTAGATATTATAGATTAGGCAAAAAAGAATCTGCGCAGAATAAAAATAAACCTTGGGAATTAATCTTTCTAACCAAAGATGGTAGACAACCTAAGGATCAACAAGATGATGATTATAACTCAATGTTAAATAAAGTGATTTGTTTATCTTGGCAAGAAATCGCCGTATTACTAAGGCGATTTTCAGCCATCCAAAGCTCACGCCCATTTTTACAAAAAGTTCTCAATCAATACTATATTTATATAAAAAGAATGTTTCAATAAACGGAGGCAATAATGTCAGAAAATAATGGAGTTTATCAATTAATCATTGAAAATTTAAAAATGATTGAGCAGACAAACCATATATTAGAGGAAATCCAAAAAAACATATTTAACCATATAGATAGTTATATTTATTTGTGGACACAAGAAAAGCATTGGGTGTGCGGCGGTAACTTTTGGAGTACAAAATCTCAAATATTTTATCCAACACATTGGGATAAAGCTCTTTCCTATTTTTCGTTTGATTTAGATGATGATATAAAGAATGAAAGTATTAGTTGGTTATCTTATTTAAATGGTACTGAACATACAAAATTCGGACTTTGCTGGTATTTTTCTTGGGGCAATAAATATAAACAGCAAGAATGGCAAAGAGAACTTAAAAAATATTATGACAATAATCGAAGTTTATTTGAAAAAAATAATGTGAAACTTGTTTATAATTGTCGAAATTTATTTATACCCATAACGCAAGATATAAGCGAATTAATAGAAAATTATCCTAATGGTATAGATACTGTACTTGGAGATCCCGTTAATGAGGCATTAAATTGTTTAAATAATATTTTTCCAGTTATAGATCAAATATACAAAGAACTAATAAACTGATTTAATTCAAGTTATCCATATAATTAAAAACTCTAACGATATATTAATATACAAGGCTATATAATATGTATTAGTTTAGTGTGTAGATTAAATAGGAATAAAGTACAATTGGTATAATCGCTTCAGTGATGATTCTTATTTTTAAATAAAATCTTTTAGACTTTGCATTACCTTCAACCATATTATTTGTAAAAATAATTAAGGAGTCTATGCCATCATAAGGTCAACGATCATGTATCATTCTCTATTACCGATTAAGCAACATCTTGCCGCTGAGCGTTTTTTGCTAGCATTGCCGGATTTGGTGGCGACAACGCCTTTATGTCGACGTTTTAAACCAGCTTCAT
>CAMLIK010000101.1 GCA_946480175.1 uncultured Gilliamella sp. | reverse complement strand
CGTAAACGATTAAGTAAAGGTAACCAAATTGATTTAGCTCTTACTTCATTTAATGAAAATTGCCATTGCTTATCTTGCCAAGACCAGGTCAAATTATGCATTTGTTCACTATTTAGCTTACATTTTAATTGTTCAGCCAAATCCCATAAACGCGCATAATCATCAACTGGAATATCTGGTTGTTTAAGTTCCCATTCGCTTAAACAAGCTTTAACAAGTTCATGGGTAAAATCTTCACCACCTAAGTAATTATCACCTGCTGATGCATGCACTTCAATGATAGGCATTGCATATTCCAATACAGTGACATCAAATGTACCACCACCTAAATCAAAAACTAAGGTATTTCCGGATTGTTCTTCATGTAATCCATACGCCATAGCAGCAGCGGTTGGTTCATTAATTAAACGCACAGCATTTAAGCCAGCTAGCTCAGCGGCAAAGCGAGTCTGTTTACGCTGCTCATCATTAAAATAAGCAGGTACAGATATTACTACATCACGAATTTGTTGTTTTAAGAAAGCTTCGGCATCGGCTTTTAGTGATTTTAAAACTAATGCAGAAAGTTCGGTTGGGGTAAATTTTTGATCGCCTAACGCAATAACTTTACTTGAGCCTAAAAAACGTTTGAATGCCGCTGTGCTACAACTAGGATGAGTGGTTAAACGAGATAAAGCAGCATGACCAACTAAAATAGAATTATCCTCATCAACACTGACGGCTGAAGGTGTAACAACTTCACCTATCGAGTTAGGAATAAGCGTTGAGCGACCATTTTGCCAAACACAAATTAAACTGTTGGTAGTACCTAAATCAATACCTATTGGAGGATGCATAACCACTTTATTCTCTTAGTATTTTTTAACAAATTTGTCAGATATTATAGCCTTAATACTAATTGAGGTGCAATTTATCTTCATTGAACTTTTTTGAAAAAAGCGATTTTTAATTCGTTTTTTTATCAATCTGAACAATTTGGCTTATTAATTTGCCGGTTTTAAGTTGTGTTAAAATAAAGTCACCGATTGATACCTGGTCAAGGGTTCTTATTACTTTTTGTTGCTGATCAATCGTTACTGAATAACCACGATCTAAAGTAGCTAGTGGGCTTACACTATTAAGCTGTGACGCTTTTAATATAAATTGATGCTTAGCATCGGTTAATCTTTTTTGCATCAGATTAATCAGTTGCAGCTGTCTTTTCTCTAAGTTTTGACCACAATAGATTACATTATGTTGTGGCGAGACACGTAACAAACGTTTATCAAGTAAATTATGAAGATAAGATTGCCTTGATAAATATTGTTGTATATTTTCAAATAAAGCATGGCGACTGGTTAATAGACGATTTAATTGTTTCGATAGTTTGGTTTGAGGATGCTGTGATTGTAATCGTTGATAGGGCTTATTTAATAATTCTCGTCGACGCATTAAATAGTAATCAATTGCCATACATAAGTATTGCTCTTGAACTTGTAAACTTTTTAGCTGTTCTAACTTATCACGACTAACCAGCTCAGCTGCTGCCGACGGTGTAGCTGCACGTACATCTGCAACAAAATCAGCAATAGTAAAATCAACTTCATGACCAACAGCACTGACAATCGGTAATTGACTTGCAAAAATAGCTCTTGCAACAACCTCTTCATTAAATGCCCAAAGATCTTCAAGTGCTCCTCCACCTCGACCAACAATTAATACATCACATTCTTGGCGAACATTGGCAATTTGGATCATCTTAGCTATTTGGGCGGGCGCTTCGTTACCTTGTACGGATGTCGGATAAATAATCAAATTTAAACTTGGATCACGTCGGTTTAATATCTGACAAATATCATATAGCGCAGCACCTGTTGATGAAGTAATAATGCCAACCGTACGAATATTATCAGGCAATTCCTTTTTATAAATTGGATCAAATAATCCTTCTTCCGACAGTTTTTGTTTTAGTTGTTCAAATTTTTGTTGTAACAATCCAGCACCAGCAAGTTGCAATTGATTAATAACTAATTGATATTCACCGCGAGCTTCATAAAGTGTTACCGATGCATTAACTAAAACTTGTTGACCATTTTGCGGCGTAAACCCAGTACGATAATTATTATTACGAAACATGGCACAACGCACTTGTGCAATATCATCTTTTAACGTGAAATACCAATGTCCAGAAGTTGGGCGAGAAAAATTTGAAATCTCGCCTACCAACCAAATTTGTCCAATAGCATCAGAAAGCAGATCTTTAACTATTTGGTTAAGATCTTTTACCGATAAAATCGAATTATTCTGCATACTATTATCCTCATGGTAAAAATTTTAATTTAAATTAAAATCGGCCCAAATTGGCGCATGATCAGAAGGTTTTTGCATACCTCTAATATCGTAATCAATTCCTGTTGTTTCACAATATTGCATCAACTTTTGACTAGCCAGAATAAGATCGATTCTTAATCCAGTTTTTGCACTAAAACCTCTGGAACGATAATCAAACCAAGAAAACCTTTGAGTATCTGGATTGGCATCACGGTACGTATCAGTATAACCTGCTGCCATTAAATTATTTATCCATTCGCGCTCTTCAGGTAAGAAAGAGCATTTTCCAGCATTTAACCAGCGTTTCTGGTTATTTTCATTGATACCAATATCTAAATCAGTTGGGCAAATATTCATATCCCCCATAATAAGGGATAATTGATTATTAAGTTGGCGAGTTTGTACATAATCAATTAAATCTTGATAAAATTTGCGTTTAGCGGGATATTTTATTTCATGATGTAAACTATCACCTTGCGGAAAATAACCATTAATTACCGTTAAATTACCTTGACTAGTTGGAAACTCAGCCGTAATTAATCGACACTGCGCACCATCTTCATCTGTTGGAAAGCCACATTCTACTGACAACGGTTTTTGCTTAGTCAACAATGCTACGCCATAATGCCCTTTTTGACCGTGATAATATAAACGATAACCGAATTGTTCAAGTTCTCCGACTGGAAATTGGTCATTATGAACTTTAGTCTCTTGTAAACCAATTATATCGGGTTGGTGTTTTTCAATGATTGCGGCTAATTGATGGATACGAATACGAATACTATTAATATTAAATGAGATAAGTTTAATCATAAATTTATTGTATTTGATTTAATTTTGCAATTAACCCATGCTATCAAAAATACGTTATACTGTTAAGCAATTACAGCGAAAGCTATCTTTTGTGATTAAAGGATCAACAATATGCCTAAGGAATTACTTTCATTGCGTGATAAAATTGATGAAATCGACAAATCAATTTTATCTTTAATTAGTCAACGGCTAGCATTAGTTGCCCAAGTTGGTGAAGTAAAAAGCGAGCATGGAATTCCTATTTATGATCCTAAACGTGAAGCGGATATGTTAGCTAAACGTAAACAAGAAGCCGAAAATGTAGGCATATCACCCGCTTTAATTGAAGATATTTTACGCCGCTTAATGCGTGAATCTTATATAAGTGAAAACGACAAAGGTTTTAAAAAAGTTTACACCGGTAAAGGCTCGATTGTCATCATTGGTGGCAATGGACAAATGGGTAGATTATTTACCAGATTATTTACCCTATCAGGTTATAAAGTCAAAACCCTAGGTTCAAAAACCATGCATCAAGCAGCCGAAGTTGTCGCTGATGCAGCAGCCGTTATTGTTACGGTTCCTATCAACAAAACATGTGAAATTATCGAGCAATTACCACCTCTACCTAAAGATTGTATTTTGACAGATTTTACCTCAATCAAAGTCAAACCATTACAAGCAATGTTAACTAAACATAATGGTCCTGTCGTTGGATTACATCCAATGTTTGGACCTGATGTACCGAATTTAGCCAAACAAGTTATTGTCTACTGTCAAGGTCGATATCCTGAACATTACCAATGGTTAATTGAACAGATGCGAATTTGGGGAGCCAATTTGTGTGCGATTGATGCCAAAGAGCATGACAAATGTATGTCGTTTATCCAAGCATTACGTCATTTTACCTCATTTTCATATGGCGTTAATTTGCAACGAGAGCACGCTGATTTAGAACAATTAATTACCCTTTCATCGCCTATCTATCGACTTGAATTGATGATGGTAGGTCGCTTATTTGCTCAAGATCCGGTTCTTTACGCTGATATCATCATGGCGTCTGATGATAATATCGAATTAATCAAACGTTATTACCAATGTTTTGGGGAAATGGTTACATTAATTGAACAAAGAGATAAAGCAAAATTCATTGACAATTTTAATGAAGTTACTAAATGGTTTGGCAGTTATGCCGAACGTTTTATTAAAGAGAGCCAAGTACTGTTAAAGTTTGCTAATGACAATCGAGAATAATTTTACTTTGCTCGCTTTGTTAAAATAAAAATTGCTTTATTAGTAAGGCAATCGATCAATAAAATATGTCAAAATGAGGAAATAACATGTCTAATCGGAAATATTTTGGGACAGATGGTATTCGCGGCAAAGTTGGAGAGTATCCTATCACTCCTGATTTTGCGCTCAAATTAGGCTGGGCAGCAGGACGAGTACTAGCTAAAGATGGTGTTAAAAAAGTCATCATCGGTAAAGATACCCGTATTTCAGGTTATATGCTTGAATCGGCATTAGAAGCCGGGTTTGCCTCAGCTGGGGTTGCAGCTGCTTTTACAGGACCAATGCCAACACCTGCTGTTGCTTATCTAACTCGCACATTTCGTGCTGATGCTGGCGTGGTTATATCAGCTTCCCATAATCCTTTTTATGACAATGGCATTAAATTTTTCTCAACTGAAGGGCGAAAACTCGATGATGCCATTGAGTTAGAAATTGAAGCTCAGCTCGAAAAACAGATCGACTGTGTTGAATCAAAACAACTTGGCCGTGCCAGCCGAATCACTGATGCCGCTGGTCGATATATCGAATTTTGTAAAAGTACCTTTGATCACGATTTAAGTTTAGCTGGATTAAAAATTGTGGTCGATTGTGCCAACGGTGCCACCTATCATATCGCACCAAAAGTACTGCGCGAACTTGGTGCAACAGTAATAAAAATTGGTTGTGATCCTGATGGCGTTAATATTAATCAAAATTGTGGTGCAACTGATGTTAAATCGTTAACCAAACGTGTTCTTGAAGAAAAAGCTGACTTAGGTTTTGCTCTTGATGGTGATGGTGATCGCATTATTATGGTTGATAACGAAGGGAATAAAGTTGACGGTGATTTAATTATTTACATCATTGCCCGCGAGGCTTTGAGGCAAGGTCAGCTTAAAGGTGGTGTTGTCGGAACCTTAATGAGTAATATGGGGCTGGAAATTGCCCTTAAAAATCTTGGTATTCCGTTTATAAGAGCAAAAGTTGGCGACCGCTATGTACTTGAAATGCTAGTTGAAAAAAACTGGCGATTAGGGGCAGAAAACTCAGGCCATGTCCTATTACTTGATAAAACCACCACTGGTGATGGAATTGTTGCGGGACTACAAGTTCTTGCCGCAATGATAAGAAATAACATGTCACTTGCTGATTTATGTCAAGGCATGACAATGCTGCCACAGATATTAATTAACGTCCGTTTTGCAGGCAAGTATGACCCATTAACCAATGTAGCGGTAAAATCTGCAATTGAACAGGCAGAAAATCAACTCGGCAATGAAGGTCGGGTATTGATCCGCAAATCAGGCACTGAACCGCTTATCCGTGTAATGGTTGAAGGAAGCAATCAATCTCAAGTGCAAAAATTAGCGGAACAAATTGCCAATGCCGTTGAAGCATCAAATTAGCCTATTTTTTCTTCATTAATTAGGCTATTAATGAACAATATTTCTAATATAATATTTGGCTGAGCTATTATTCTTTACACAAAATTAGTAAAGTGTGTCTAAATTCTTTATTTTTTTAATCAGTTGTTGACTTATTATAGGG
This sequence comes from uncultured Gilliamella sp., assembly GCA_946480175.1. Taxonomy (GTDB): domain Bacteria; phylum Pseudomonadota; class Gammaproteobacteria; order Enterobacterales; family Orbaceae; genus Gilliamella. The sequence goes on along the minus strand of CAMLIK010000101.1, from coordinate 1,066 downwards.
AATTAGGTTTAAAATAATAGCTTCGGTTATTGCAGTGATTGTTTATATTTTTTTAAGTTAAAGCAAAACATCTGTAATGTTCATTTCTAGAAATAGGTAAGAGGGTTATATGGCAGTTTCCTCTCCAGCTTCACCGCAAGCTTATATAAAACACCATCTGGAGAACTTGCAAGTCGGTTCTGGTTTTTGGACCTTTAATCTTGATTCCCTGTTCTTCTCCATTTTACTTGGTGTACTTTTCTTGTGGATCTTCCATCGTGTAGCAAGAAAAGCGACAAGTGGTGTACCAAGTAAACTCCAATGTGCGGTAGAGATGATCTTTGAATTTGTCAATAATACCGTCAAAGACATGTTCACTGGTCAAAATAAACTCATTGCCCCTTTAGCACTTACTGTGTTTATCTGGGTATTCTTAATGAACTTAATGGATCTTATCCCGGTTGATTTTCTACCTTACGCAGGGCAATATTTAGGTCTATCGCATTTAAGAGTCGTACCGACAGCTGACGTTAGTATCACAATGTCAATGTCACTAGGTGTATTTGCACTCATCATTATTTATTCAATTAAATATAAAGGGATATCTGGGTTTATTAAAGAATATACCCTGCATCCATTTAATCATTGGGCATTTGCACCGATCAACTTAGTCCTTGAGCTTGTTAGCTTATTAGCAAAACCTGTTTCGTTAGGATTACGGCTCTTCGGTAATATGTATGCTGGTGAACTTATCTTCATCTTAATCGCCGCATTATTACCTTGGTGGTCACAATGGGTATTATCACTTCCGTGGGCTATCTTCCATATTTTGATAATCACCTTACAAGCATTTATTTTTATGGTGTTGACTATTGTCTATTTAGCGATGGCCTCAACAATAGAAGATCATTAATTTTAACTTTTCTTTAGATAATAAACTGGAGTATATAATGGATAGTATGAGTATGTTATTTGTAGCCGCTGGCATAATGATGGGATTAGCTGCAATCGGTGGTGCAGTTGGTATTGGTCTATTAGGTGGTAAATTCTTAGAAGGTGCTGCTCGCCAACCAGAATTAATGCCTAT